>JAPUEM010000134.1:11027-51248 GCA_027492575.1 Propionicimonas sp. | reverse complement strand
CCGGCTACCAGGCCGCCGCCGCCGACGAGGTGCTGCGCTGCGAGGAGTGCGACCGGATCCTGGTGCGCGAAGCGGCTTAGCGCGACGCTGGGTCCATGGCAGAAGGGTCGGTGATGCGCCTCGTCGGTGGCGCGCGGATCGCCGTGGCAGCGGCGATTGTCGCCGCTGTGCTCGCGACGCACGTCGAGGCGCTGTCGCGCGGGCCGGTCAATCCCTTCAACCTGTACGGCTACTTCACGGTGCAGTCGAACCTGATCGGCGCCGCGTCCTGGCTCGTCGCCGGCACGCTCGCTCTCCGGGGCCGTGCCCGCGGCGTCGGCCCGAGTCTGCTCGGAGCGGTCGCGACAACCTGCCTGGTGATCGTCGGACTGGTGTACGCCGTCCTGCTGGCGCCGCTGGGCGCGGCCGGCGGTGTCCCGCTGCCGTGGGCGAACCTCGTGTTGCACGTCATCTCGCCACTGGCGGCCGTGGTCGACTGGGTGCTGATCGGCGACCGAGCACGGCTGTCGCTGTCTTCGCTGTGGGTGATCCTCGTCTACCCGATCATCTGGACGGTCGTCGTGCTGGTTCGCGGCGCCACGGATGGCTGGGTGCCCTATCCCTTCCTGGATCCCGCCCAGGGGTACGGCGCGGTGGCGGGGTACAGCGCGGCCATCGCCGCGCTGTTCGCCATGGTCGGCGCAGCGACTCTGTGGGCCTCGAGACTCAAGGTCGGCTCCTGTCTCGATAGCCCGCTCCCGGCTCAAGATCGTCGTTGACGGCGCCTGGCTGTTCCCGTAGCATCGGCAAGCTGTCCTAACTCGTGTGAGGTCGGCAGGAGTTGCGGACTATGGTGGTCTCCCGGATGCGGGGCTTGGGGGCGGAGCGGCTACGGCTGCTCCGACTCGTGCTGGTGGCCGAACGCGTCCCGCTCGCCTTGTTCACGTTGGTGGGCGTGCTGAGCGTGGGCGCCCCCGTCGTCACCTCGCTGCTGACCGGTGTGCTGGCCCAGCAACTGCAAGCCTCCGGTGATGTCGGGCTGGCTATCGGCGCCGGTGTCGGCATCGCGGTCTCGATCGTCGTGCTGCAGCAGGCCATGGCCTTCCGCGCTCCGCTCACCGCACGGGTGAAGTCATCAGTGGATGGGCGCATCCGCCAGCGCGTGCGGCACCTGGCCAGCGAGGTGCTGCCCTTCGCGGTGGTCGAGAGCGCCGACTTCCAGACCGACACCTCACGGGCCTGTGACCCGGGTGCGGTGACCTGGCGCAGTCGCACTCCGGGCGCTGCCGCGATCGGACAGCTCTGGCTCGTCTTCCGGGTCCTTTCCGCGGTGGCGCTCGGGATCGTGATCGCGATCTTCAACCCGCTCGTGGCGGTTGTCGCCCTGGTCGGCGCCTTCGTGATCCGTGCCATCGTGCGCCGCGAATGGGTCGGCTACTTCAGGATCGTGGACGACAACGCCCCGCTTGGTCGTGAGGCCGACGACATCGAGGCGATGTTCACCGAGCCCCGATACGCCCGGGAGTTCGCGGTCTTCGGGTTCGGACCGTGGCTGACCGAGCAGTGGCGGACGCGACAGGTCGCGGCCACCGAGCAGGGCTACCGCGCGCTCGTCAAGATCGCGCAGGAGCAGTGGCTGACCGGCTGCATCGCCTTCCTCCTCGCCGTCACGGCGTTCGGACTGTTGGGCCTGGATGCCGCCGCCGGCCGCTTGAGCGCACCCGAGCTCGCGGTGGCGATGGTCGCGGTCACCGGCGCGCTGGGGATGTCCTCGATGGGCTGGGAGGCGTGGGACATCGACTACGGGCTCTCGGCCGTGCGGGCCTACGACCGGATCGAGGCGCTGGGGGCCGCGCAGGCCGGGCGGACTGCGTCCAGGAACGAGGGCCTCGGCGCGAGCCCGTCCGCACCGGACGTGGTGCTGGATCGTGTCGCCTTCGGCTACGAGGGCCGTCCGGTGCTTCGGTCTGTGTCGCTCGACCTGATCCCCGGCGAGCGGCTTGCGATCGTCGGCCGGAACGGCGCCGGGAAGTCGACCCTCACGAAGCTGATCAGCGGGCTCTACGAGGCCGAGGCCGGTGAGATCCGGTTCGGCGGCATGCCTGCGAGCAGCGCTGCGGGCCGTGAGCTGGCGTCGTCCGTGGCGATCATGAACCAGGACGCGCTGCGGCTGCCGCTCGACGTGCGCATGAACGTGACCCTCGGCGCTCCCGCGTCCGACGACGAGGTCTGGGAGGCGCTGACGCTCGCGGGTCTCGGTGAGGCGTTCCGGCAGCGGGGCATCACCCTTTCGACAGCCCTGTGGAGCACGACCGGCTCCACGGACCTCTCGGGCGGTCAGTGGCAGCGGCTGACGCTGGCGCGGGCCGTCCTTTCCGCTCGGCGCGGGAAGCGGGTGCTCATCCTCGACGAGCCGACCTCGCAGTACGACGTGCGCGGCGAGACAGAGTTCTACAACACCGTCATGGCCGGGCTGCCTGGCGTCACCGTCGTCCTGATCACCCATCGGCTGTCCACGGTTCGCCGGGCGGACCGGATCGCTCTGCTCGAGGACGGAGCGATCAGCGAGATCGGTTCGCACAAGCAGCTGATGCGGCTCGGCGGCGGCTACGCGGCCATGTTTCGCGCCCAGGCCGACCGCTTCCGGGAGATCGAATGAACGGCCTGCTGCGCGAAATGGGCCGGGCGCTGCGTCGTGCCTGGCGGCGGACGAGGCTCGCCATGGTGCTCGCCGTCCTGGTCATGGTGCTGGCCTCGGCGACCACCGCGGCCTCAGCTGCCGTCCAGCGTGCGCTGATCGACAGCGCGGAGGCGGGCAGCCCGGGCCAGATCGCGCTGATCGCCGTGACCGCGGGCGGCATCTTCACGATCTGGCTTTCGCTGGCGCGCATCGCAGGCCCGATGTGGGACCAGGTCGTCCATCGTGTCGCACCCGAGTTGCGGGCCGAGGTGCTCGAACTGATCGACCAGCGCGCCCGGTTCGAGGACATCGGCGATCCGGAGTTCCTCGACGATCTCGAGCGACTGCGTCGTGACTCGGCCGCGCCCGTCTACCTGCCCTGGTTGCTGATCGCCAACGCGTCCGGCTTCCTCGGTCTGGGTCTCTCGGTCGGCTTGCTGCTCTCGGTCGACTGGCGGCTGCTGGTGATCGTCGCGGGGGCTCTGGTGTCGTTGGCGTTGTCGCTCGTCGCCGCGAGGACCGAGATCCGCGAGACCGAGCGGCTGACCTTGCTCGAGCGCAGCGAGCGCCGGCTGCACGAGGTCTGTGTCGAGCCCCGCGGAGTCGAGGAGATCCGGTCCTACGACAGCGGATCGTACCTGAACGCCGCCGCCGTCGAGTTGTGGACGCAGCTCGCCGATCAACGCCTCCGCATCAAGCTGCGGGCGCTCGTGTGGCCTGGGGTCGGCTGGGTACTCCTCGGGACCTCGCTGGTGCTCGGCCTGGTCCTGGTCGGCGGCGGCGTCGCCGCGGGCACTCACTCGGTCGGCGACCTCGTGGTCGTGATCGTGCTGACGATCGGAATGCGCGGCCAGCTCGCGGGGACGATCGACCAGATCGGCGAGATCGGGCCGCGCATCTCCACGGTCAAGGCGATGGCCCGCATCCGAGACCGGGCCGGCCGGGCGGCCCGTGCCGCAGCGCACGACGGTCTGCTGCGCGGAGGCCTGGAACTGCGGCAGGTCGGCTTCACGTACGCCCGTGCCACCCGCCCGACGCTGACGGAGATCGACCTGGAACTGGCTCCGGGCACGCTGGTCGCCATCGTCGGTGAGAACGGGGCCGGCAAGACGACCTTGGCCAACCTCCTTCTCGGCCTGCTCGAACCGACTCAGGGCCGATTCCTGGTCAACGGACGCGAGGTGGCGGCTGCCGCCTGGCGGCAGCGAACGTCCGGCGCCTTCCAGGACTTCATGAAGCCGCGCTTCACGGTTCGCGAGGCCGTCGGGATCGGTGATCCGCCCCGGATCGACGACCGGCAGGCCGTCGAACGGGCCGTCGTGGGCGAGAGCGCCGACTTCATCGCGAGCCTGCCCGCCGGCCTCGACACGTCGCTCGCGCCGCGGGTCGGTACGGACCTGTCGCATGGCCAATGGCAGTTGGTGGCGCTGGCGCGATCAAGGATGCGGCAGGACCCACTGCTCCTCGTGCTGGACGAGCCGACCTCAGCCCTGGACGCCCACGCCGAGTTCGAACTCTTCGGGTCTTTCGCGGAGACCGCCCGGCAAGCCGCTGCCGACCGGGGCGCGATCTCGATCATGATCTCGCACCGCTACTCCGCCGCCTACCTCGCCGACCGGATCCTGGTGGTGGACGACGGACGGATCGTCGAGCAGGGAACCCACGCCGAGCTGATGGCGCTGCGCGGCCTGTACTTCGAGATGTTCGAGCTTCAGCGGATCGCGTACCTCGGAGCCTGACCCTCCGGGTGCCGGGTGTCTTCAGGCGGCGACGCTGATGCCGAGAGTTCCGCCGAGGGCGTGGGCGATGCGAGCGAGCATGACGCCTCCGGGGGCCTGGGCTCCGTTCTCGATGGCAGAGATGACGGACTGCCGAGTACCGGCTCGTCGGGCCAGTTCGGTCTGGGAAAGACCTGCATTGGTGCGGGCGTTGTAGACAAGTTCTGCCAGCTGGAGTCGGGCTTCCGCCTCAATGGCTGCGGCATCGTACTCGGCTCGCTCGGCCTGGGTCATGGTGGTCAGGGACTCGTCCCGGAGCTGCTCCCACAGGGTAGTGCTCATACCGGCTCAGCCGTCAGTCGCAACCGGTTGCCGGTGGCGTGGGCGATTCGATTCAACGTCGCGACCGTCGGGGTGCGTCCGCCTCGCTCGATGTCGCTGATGAACGGCTGGCGAGCGCCCATTCGGCGAGCCAGTTCGCTCTGGCTGATCCCCGCACCGGTGCGCATCGCGTACACCAGCTCGGCCAGTTCGATCTGAACTTCCGCGTCGGCGTCGGCATCGCGGTACTCCTGGCGCTGCTCAGGGGTGTACGACGCATCGACCTCAGCCCGGAGATCGTCAAGGTCGATGTATCCGGTCGGCACAGTGTCGCTCATGACTTATCCTCCTTCTCGTAGTCGTCCTTCGCCTGTCTGGCGCGGGCCACTTCCTGTCGTTCGTTGTTCTTGGTCTTGCGGAACGCGGTCAAGGTGATGATCCGCTGCTCCGGCCGGAACATGTAGGTGATTCTCTGGTCTACCGTCGCCTGCTGGATCGAGAACCTCAACTCGAACAGTCCATCGCCCAGCGATCTGCTGTGCTGCATCCGCAACTGGTTGCCCATTGACCGGAGCTTGTCGAGCATCTTGTCTGTCAGTCGGCGGTCGGCCGGCTTGAGCTTGCGGTACCAGTCCGCGACCTCCGCCGAGACGGCGATCCGCCAAGCACCTTCCATGTCCTCAGCATACGCAAATAGGAATATACGCACAAGCTTATAGTCGTTTCGCAGGTCTGGAGGCGACAGGGCGGTACGAGCATGCCAATGCCAGACCCGGATCGCGAGTCTGTGGCGTCGCTGTTTCACCTCATCAGCGGCCGGGTGCCAGAACGGCTGAGGCGGAAGGCGCCCAGTCCGAGGGTGATGGTGAGCAGCGCCCCGACGTAGGACACCAGCGAGTACTGCTCGCCCACACGCGGGATCAGCTCGGGGGCCACGCGGTAACCCTGGATGGTCAGCAGCGCGGCGAAGCAGGCCAGCCCCATCAGGGGGCCGAGCAGGCGTCCGAGCAGCCCGACCATCCCGCAGGTGACCGCCAGCACGACGCTGGTCTCCAGGCCCCACATCCAGAAGTAGCGGGCGTCCGGCGGTGGGAGTCTGGTCTCGGAGACGAACCGCAGGTAGAGCGTTGTCACGTCGAACAGCCACCTGGCCAGGGGCGGGATGGCGCCGAAGGTGACCGCGATCACCCCGGCGGCCACCGTGTCCCGGCGCTGGGGATGGGTCACGGCCTGCTGATCGACCCAGTCAACGCCGGGCAGAATCCCGTACAGCGCCATCGCGCCGGCCAGGGTGGGGGCCGCGCTGATCATGAAGATGCCGTAGGTGTCCTCCCACGGGCTTCCCGGCCAGATGCCGGCCACCCACCACCACAGGTAGACCAGCACGAAGGCCAGTGCCCACAGCGCGGCGACCAGCCACGGTCGGCGGCCCGAGGCCCAGCCCTTCATCGCGGGAAATCCTGTTCGGTGAGGGTGCAGTCCACCAGCCGCGGACGGTTCTGCTGGTACCAGTCGCGGAAGTCGTCGTCGCTGAGCCCGTCCAGCCACTGGTCGGCGACCTCGGATCCATGCCCGCTGTTGCTGTCGACGATCAGGCTGAACTGCTCGCTCGATGCCGGATCGTCGATGGTCGCCGCGGCGGCCCGTCGGCCCACCTGCCAGGTGATCGTCGTCTCAAGGGCACTGGTCTCGTAGATCGCCTCCTCGGGCCGGCCTTCGCAGCGCAGGGCGGGGTCCGGGTACGGCTTGAACAGACTCCAGACGATGCTGTTCATGCCGTCCAGCCAGGCGTGGCGACCGCTACCCAGACGGTCGATGCCGATCGCGCCCATCGCCTCCGCGGTGGCCCAGTCCTGGCTGAATGTCACCTTTGCCAACGCCTCGGGTGGCAGTAGTGCCATCACCGGCGCCAACGCGATCTCGAATTCGGAACGGTTGGGTTCGTCGAGCTGGAACAGGCACAGCGTGTAGCCGGCGTCGGCACGGCAGTTCACCTGGTCGTTCGGATCCAGGACGGCGAGCGGCGGCACGGTCCACGCGACCACCACCGACACCGCCACCGGGAGGGTGAGCCAGGCGGTGCTCGCCAGTGCTGCGCGATTCCGGGTGGCCCGGAACTCGGCCCAGCCGACCGCGGCCTTGGCTGCCGCGAACGTGACCAGCAGATAGAAGGCGAGTCGCAGCAGTTCGGTCGTCCAGGCCAACGTCGTGCCGCTCTGCGGAATCGCCAGCGACCAGACGTAGGAAAGCGCCTGCGTGGAGAACGGCGTCGGTTTCAGCAGCACGTCGTTGACGAAGAATGCGGGCAGCACCAGCACCAGCATCAGCACCAACGGCGTCACCAGGGCGCCCGGCCGGACGTCGCAGAGCATGGCGACGGCCAGACCGATCGGGGCCAGCGACCCCGCGGCGACCGCGAGGACGGCGAGCCCGAGCAGATCGACCGGCGTCCAGTACTGGGTGGCGAAGGCGATGCCGCCCGGCACCGCCCAGCCGGCGAGCCACCCGAGGGTCGTGGCCGCTGCGAGCACCCCGGCTTGGCGCAGCACGATCTGGTTGCGCGGACGCCCCGGCGCGGCGCCGATGATCGCCGAATCCGAAGTGTGGACGCTGGCCGCCCAGACCGCCAGCCAGCCCACCGGCAGCGCGAGCGCGGGCAGCGCATTGCGGCAGGCGAAGATGACGTCCCGCAGATCGAAGGCGCCGACGGCGCCCGTCCACAATCGTGCCGAGATCCCGATCGCGATCAGCGCGGTGCCGAGCGCGATCCCGCCGACCGTCCCCGGACGGTAGGGCGCGACGAGGCCCCTGGCGCTCATGCCGTGGCTCCCAGCGCGGCCTCGTAGCCGGCTTCCAGGATCGAGGCGTGCGGGGTGTCGATGGTCTCGCCCAGCGTCCGCAACTGCTCGACCGTCCCGCGGAACCGGGCCCGGCCCTCATACGGCACGACCACCTGTTCGGCGGTGGCGGCCAGATCCTCCACCAGGTGGGTGGAGATCAGGACGACCGACCGCTCGCCCAGGGCGGTGATCAGGCGGCGCAGTTCACCGCGCTGCACCGGATCGAGCCCGACCGTGGGTTCGTCCAGCACCGCGACCGCCGGACGATGCACCAGGGCGCAGGCCAGCCCGAGGCGCTGCCGCATGCCGCCGGAGAGCGTCCGGGCGCGGGACTTGCTTCGGTCGGCCAGGTCGACCGTTTCCAGCGCGGAGTCGACGGCGGCGTCCAGGTCTTCCCCGTCCAGGCCGTGCGCCCAGGCCGCGTAGGCGACATTGCGGCGGACGCTCGACCACTCCATCAACTCGAACCGCTGCGGCAGGTAGCCGATCAGCCGCCGGATCTCGTTCACCGGCCCGCTGCCCAGCTTTCGCTCGCCGTACCGGATCTCGCCGGTCTGCAGGGTGGTGGCGGTGGCCAGCAGCTTCATCAGGGTGGATTTGCCGGCGCCGTTGGGGCCCAGCAGGCCGGTCACTCCGACCGGCAGGGTCAGGTTGACGTCGGTGAGCGCCGGGCGCCTGCCGTAGGAATGTGAGACGTGGGCGAGGGCCACCTCGCCGGGTGTCGGGTCGATCATCATGGCTCCGTTCGGATTCGCTGGCTCGATCAACATACCGAGTATGCATACTGAGTATGCATGAACTGCCTCGGCTGGCAGGAAGGTCAGTCGGCGAGTCTTCGGGGGTGCGCCGCCGGCGACCCTCAGGGGTCGCCGTCTCCAACGACCTCGAGGGGATGCGACCTCGGGGCGACACGCGGGGTTCTCTGGTGCTGGTCGTTGGGATACTCGGTATAGAGTCACTGACGAGTGGTGATACCGAGTATTGAGGAGTGGTCATGTCGGTGCGGAACGGGATTCTGGCGCTGTTGGCGGAGGGGCCCTGCTACGGGGCGCAGCTGAAGGCGGGGTTCGAGGCGCGTACCGGGGGGACCTGGCCGGTGAACGTCGGGCAGGTGTACACCACCCTCGATCGGCTGGAGCGCGACGGCCTGGTCGTCCAGGCCGAAGCCGACGAGGAGGGACGGATCAACTACGCGCTGACCCCCGAAGGCCGCGCCGAGGTCGAGCGCTGGTGGCAGACTCCGGTGGACCGCGAGAACACGCCGCGCGAGGAGCTGGTGATCAAGCTGGCCATCGCGATCACCAGCAACGCGGTCGATTCCGCGGCAGTCGCCCAGGCGCAGCGGTCGGCGACGATGCGCCGGCTGCAGCAGCTCACCCGGGTGAAGCAGTCGATCGATCCGGCCGGCGATCTGGCCTGGCTGATGGTGGTCGAGCACCAGCTGTTCGCCGCCGAGGCGGAGATCCGCTGGCTCGACCAGGTCGAGGCGAGCGTGGCCCGTTTCGGCAAGCCCACGGTGGAGGCTGTCGTGGTTGCGGACGACGTCGTGGAGGTGCAGTGATGCGACCCTTCGACAGGCTCAGGGATCGTTCTGTGGGGATGCCGCGACCCTTCGACCCTTCGACAAGCTCAGGGACCGCCAGGCTCAGGGGTCGTTTGGGGTGGGCGCGCTTGACGATGGCTGAGCTTGTCGAAGCCTCGTCGAAGATGGATCGAGCATCGTCGGGAGGTGTGCGATGAACGTCCCGGTGTTGCGTTTGCTGGACGTCACGCGGACGCACGGCAGCGGGGAGACCGCCGTCCACGCGCTGCGGGGGATC
Organism: Propionicimonas sp.; assembly: GCA_027492575.1. Taxonomy (GTDB): domain Bacteria; phylum Actinomycetota; class Actinomycetes; order Propionibacteriales; family Propionibacteriaceae; genus Propionicimonas. The sequence continues at coordinate 41,890 of JAPUEM010000134.1, read as the reverse complement.
TCGCTGGAGGTCGAGGCGGGCGAACTGGTGGCGGTGATGGGTCCGTCCGGGTCGGGGAAGTCCACGCTGCTGAACCTGGCGGGGGCGTTGGATCGTCCGACCAGCGGGGACGTGGAGATCGCCGGTCAGTCACTGGCCAATCTGAAGCCGACCGAACTCGCCCAGCTGCGTCGCCGCCGGATCGGGGTGGTCTTCCAGGACTACAACCTGATCCCCTCGCTGACCGCCGCCGAGAACATCGCACTGCCGCTGGAGTTGGACGGCGAGCCCGCGCTGGCCGCCCGTCAGGAGGCTCGCGCCACGCTGAAGGACCTCGGCCTGACCGGCCTGGCCGATCGCTTTCCCGACCAGCTCTCCGGAGGTCAGCAGCAGCGGGTGGCGATCGCTCGTGCGCTGATCGGCCAGCGGCGGCTTGTGCTGGCCGACGAGCCCACCGGCGCCCTCGACTCGGTCACCGGCGAAGAGGTGCTGGCCGTGCTGCGCGCCCGCTGTGACGCCGGGGCCGCCGGGCTGCTGGTCACCCACGAGGCCCGGCACGCCGCCTGGGCCGATCGGGTGGTCTACCTGCGCGACGGCGTGGTGGTGGACGGGACGACCGCCCGCGAGCCCGCCCGCGTCCGATGAGTCCCGGCGCTTCCAGCTCGATGTCGTCGCAACCCGTAGCCACGCGGGGCGTGCGAGACCCCGCCCACGCGCGCTCTGATGACGAGCGAGGCGAGGCAACGTCCACCTCGCGCGACAGGGGTCGCCGCGGGGGGTTGTGGCGTTGGTGGAATGGCTGGGGGATGGCGTTGCGGATGGCTCGCCGTGAGATCGGACGGGACCGGCTGCGCGCCGGCTTCGTCTGGCTGATGATCGCCCTGCCGGTGGCCGCGATCTGTGCCATCCATGTCGTGGTCGCCTCCGCCGACATCTCCGACCGGGAGCGGGCGCTGCTGCAGTTGGGCGGCGGTCAAGCCGCGCTCAGCTACGTCGGCTTCAGCGCGACGCCCGACTACGACGGGGTCGCCACGGTTCGGCTCTGGGACGGCAGCGACGCCCGGCCGGCGACCCCCGTCCCGGGCTGGGGCGAGACCACGGCCGAGCAGGAACGCGCTGTCGCCGGCCTCGCCGGCCAGCCCGCGCTGGCGGTCACCTGGTCGGACGCGCTCAGCGAGCAGGGTTCGCCGGTGCTGATCCTGGGGGTCGACCTGAGCCGGCCGGACGCCGCCGGCGTGGCCCGCATCACCGGCGGACGTTTGCCCGCCGACGCCGGCGAGGTGCTGGTCACCCCGGTCGGCCTAGCGAACGGATTGCCCGCCCATGGCACTGCCATCCTGCGGGACGTGACGGGCGCGCTCTTCGAGGTCACCGTCGTAGGTACGGCGCAGACCAGCTACGAGGGTGTTCCCGATCTGGTGACCCTGCCCGAGCAGTCCGGCGATGCCGTGAGCGCCTTCCTGCTGACCGGCGATCGTCCGGTGACGATGGCGGACGCGACCCGGTTCGCCGAGCACGGCTTCCAGACCGTCAGCCGCGCCCTGCTGGAGGATCCGCCGCCGTCGAATCACCAGCCGGGAGCCGCCCAGGCGGCCCTGTTCTTCTTCTACGCCATGCTCAGCGCCGGCGCCCTGCTGGAGGTGGTGCTGGTGACCGCTCCCGCGTTCGCCATCGGCGCCGCCCGGCAGCGGCGCAGCCTGGCGCTGGCCGCCGCCAACGGCGCTCCGGCCGCGCAATTGCGGCGGGCGGCGCTGGGGCAGGCCGTTCTGCTCGGAGCCTCGGCGGCCGCGGTGGGAACCGGAGTGGGGGCGGCTGTCGGCGCGGCGATCTGGCCGGTGTTGAGTGCCGATCCGCGGGTGCAGAACGGGCCGCTGGACGTGCCCGTACCGCAGTTGGCGATGACGCTGGTGCTGGGGGTGCTGGCCTCCCTGACCGCTGCGCTGGTGGCCTCCCGCGGGCTGGGCCGGCTCGATCTGGTCTCCGCGCTGCGTGGCAGTCTGCGCCCGGCGGCCGCGCGCCGGGGGACGCCGGTGCTGGGGGTCGTCCTGCTGGGTGCCGGGCTGGTGCTCACCTGGCTGGCGCTGCCCGCCGGCCTGCGTGGCGACCCGAGCGACGGCGGCTGGTTGTTCGCGTTGTGGTGCGCCGGAGCGGCCGGGGTGCTGGCCGGCACGCTGTTGCTGGCGCCGGCGCTGTTTCGCACCCTGGCCGGGTGGGGCAGTCGCGCTCCGGTCGCGCTCCGGCTGGGGCTGCGGGAGACCGCGCGTCAGCCCGGACGCGCCACCGCGACGGTCGCCGCGATCATGGCCGGCGGCGTCATCCTGGGAATCATCTGGACGACGGTCGCCAGCACGCAGGCCGATAGCGCCCGCAACTATCTGGCGGACGGGCCTGTCGGCACCGCGCTGGTGACGCCCCGCGACTGGGACCGGGCGGAGGAGTTGCTCGACAGCGCGGCAGCGATCGTCGCCGCCGTGGACCCCGCCCTGCTCGCCGCCCGGACGGCGGTGGTGGCCGGCTGGTCCCCGCCGGGCTGGGAGGGCGATCCGCAGCCGCTCAGGGCGGCGAACCCCGCTTGCGTGCGGGAGTCGAGGCCCGGCCAAGGGGGAATAGAACAGTGCTGGGAGGGCCTCGGCAGTGACTTCTCCTCCCCTCGCGGCAGCATCCTGGCGGCTCCGGCCGACGACCTGATCGCGCTCTTCCGGCTGGACGACGACCAGCAGCGGGCGCTGCGCGCGGGCATGCTGCTGGTCGACGACAGCCCGGCCACGCCGCGCGACTCGAGGTACCAGGAGGCGAGCACGCCGATCGAGGAGGGGAGCATCCTCTTCGTCCGACTCGACGTCGATGCCGACACCACGACGACCGAACAGGTTCCGGCCTTCCCGGTCAGCTCCCAGGTGATCGAGACCGGCGCGACCCTGGACCACTACGGCGCGCTGATCTCGACCGAGGCCGCCGCCGCGCGGGACTGGACGCTGACCTCCTGGCGGCTTCGGGTCGCCGCTCCGGACGGGTCGATCACCCCCGAACTCGAAGACCGGCTGACGCGGGCGCTGCAGCCGGCCGGCTTCGTCGTCGAGGTGGAACGGGGCTGGCACCCTCGCGAAGACCCGGTGGTCTGGGGCGTCACCGCCGCCCTCGTCCTGCTCGCGGTGGTGGCGGCGGCGATGGCGACCGTGCTGGGGGTCGCCGAGCTGCGGCCCTTCCTGGGAACCTTCGCCGCGGTGGGCGCCGATCCCGGGCTGAGCCGGCGGCTGGCGTCCGTCCAGGCCGGTCTGCTCGGCTTCGTCGGGTCGCTGCTCGGTGGCGCTGTCGGCCTGGTGATCGGCGCGCCGATGGCGATGCTGAGCACCCGCGACGGCGGTCCGGCACCGGTGCTGGTGCTGCCGTGGCCGATGGTGCTCGGCCTAGTGGTCGTCGTCCCGCTGATCGCGGCAGGGATCGCGTCCGTCTCGGTACCTGGACGTCCGGTGCTGACCAGGAGACTGGCATGAACACCCCACCACGTTCTTCTCCTCCGCTGCGCTCCCCCGAACAACGCGGCGGGGGCCCCGTTATGAGCACCCCACGACGTGCTTCCCTCGAACAACGTCGCGGGGGCCCCGTGAGCACTTGGCGGTGACCCGTCACTCCGACGATCCCTGAGCCTGTCGAGGGTCGGTTCCGGAGGCTTCGACAGGCTCAGCCATCGTGGTGGGCGGCGCCGGAACTGGACTGCGCATTTGCCGGGGTTGCCTGGCAGTGGGTCATAGGCTGATCACGACTCTTCGGAAGGACGACGATGCCTGCTCGCCAGTTCTCGCTTCGGCTTGATGAACCGCCCGCGTTGCGGGAGGGGCTGCGACGGCTGCGCTCCAGCCTGGGGATTCCGGGGAAGTACCCGGCGGCGGCGCTGGTCGAGGCCGAGGCGGCGGCTTCCGAACAGGCCTACCTCCAGATCGACGGATCGGGGTCGACCGAGGTTCGGACCGGCGATCTGGAGGGAGATCCGTCAGGTGATCCGGGATCGCCGGCCGTTGGCGATCTGACCGGCATCCCCTTCGTCACTCTCGACCCGCCTGGGTCGACGGACCTGGATCAGGCCTTCCACCTCTCGCGGCGGGACGGCGGGTACCTGCTGCGGTACGCGATCGCGGACGTGGCGGCGTTCGTCCGTCCGGGTGGGGCGCTGGACGCGGAGACGCACGCTCGCGGGCAGACCTTCTACGCGCCGACCTCCCGGGTGGGGTTGCATCCGCCGGTGCTGTCGGAGGGGGCGGCGAGCCTGCTGCCGGGGCAGCTTCGTCCGGCGCTGGTCTGGGAGATCGAGTTCGATGCCGCGGGCGCCACCACGGCCGCCCACGTGGCACGAGCCCGGGTGCGCAGCCGCGCGCAACTGGACTACCCGAGCGCGCAGGCGGCCCTCGACGCCGGGACGGACGACGAGCAGCTGCTTCTGCTGCGCGAGGTCGGGCAGTTGCGGATGCGGCAGGAGGCGGCCCGCGGCGGGGTGAGCCTGCCGGTGCCCGAGCAGGAAGTCGTCACCACCGGACACCATTGGCGGCTGAGCTTCCGCGCCCTGCTGCCCATCGAGACCTGGAACGCCCAGCTCTCGCTGGCCACCGGGATGGCGGCCGCCCGGATCATGCTGGACGGTGGGGTCGGCCTCCTGCGCACCCTGCCGCCGGCCCGGGATTCGGGCCTTGGCAAGCTGCGACGCACCGCGGCGGCGCTCGGCATCCGCTGGCCGCACAGCCTGGGCTACCCGGATTTCGTCCGCAGCCTCGACCCGGCCCAGCCCCGGCACGCGGCCATGCTGAACGCTTGCACCCTGCTCTTCCGTGGGGCCGGGTATGCCGCCCTCAACGGTGCCCCGCCCGAGCAGACCGGGCACGCTGCGATCGCCGCGCCCTACGCGCACTGCACCGCCCCGCTGCGCCGGCTGGTCGACCGCTACGCCGGCGAGATCTGCCTGGCCCTGTGCGCCGGGCAACCAGTGCCGGGCTGGGTGCTGGAGGCATTGCCGTCGTTGCCCGGGGAGATGGACGACAGCAACCGCCGGGCCAACAAGTTCGAGCGCGGGATCGTCGATCTGGTTGAGGCCATGGTGTTGGCGCCCAGGCTGGGGGAGACCTTCACCGGCACCGTCCTGGAATCCGATGTCGAAGGCGATGCCGGCGTCCTGCAGCTCACCGACCCGGCCGTCGAGGCGGTCATCAAGGGCTCGGGCCTCGTCCTGGGCGAGCAGGTGCAGGCGACCCTGGTCGCCGCCGACCTGCTGACGGGCAAGGTCAGCTTCGCCACCCTGCCGTAGCCGACCCGGGCCACCGAACGATGCGGTTTTTCGGCTTCCGCTCGGTTTTGGCCGAACAATCGCTACGTTCGACGCCGCAGGGGGCGACGGTGAGTGCGAGGCGGCTGCTCTAGACTGGCCGGGACGAGTGGACCGGGTGATCGCAGCCTTCGGGTTGAGGAAAGTCCGGACTCCGCAGAGCAGGGTGGTGGGTAACGCCCACCCGGGGTGACCCGCGGGAAAGTGCCACAGAGAACAGACCGCCCCGGCGCGAGCCGGGGTAAGGGTGAAACGGCGGTGTAAGAGACCACCAGCGTCCCAGGTGACTGGGACGGCTCGGCAAACCCCACCCGGAGCAAGACCAAGAAGGGCCCGATCCTCGGATCAGGCCCGCGGACGCCGTCCGAGTGCTGCTCGCACGAGGCGTCCGGGTAGGTCGCACGCCGCGAGGCGAAGGCGGTTGGCAACAACCGTCGCAGATGGATGATCACCGGTTCCTTCGGAACCACAAAATCCGGCTTACAGGTCCACTCGTCCTCCGTTCTTGTCGTTGTCAGATCGCTTGTCGGCAGGATTCCTAACGCAACCGCCGGTGTTGTCGGCAAAACGGTCCCACAAGCGGTTATGCCGACAACACCGGCGGTCGCGGTCGCCTTGAGGCGCGGCAGGGCGCTGACAGCGACAACAACGGCGGTTCGGCATCAGCCGGGGCGTCGTCGTCGCTGTGTAGCCTGTCGGTATGCGCGCGCTCGGGGGAGTGATCGGTGCGGCAGTGATCGCCGTGCTGGCTTCGGGGTGCCAGCTGGCCTGGATGTTCGAGGAGCCGGTGCCCCCGGTGCCGGACGTGACGCTCGGCCCCACGGAAACGCCGACCCCCGCGCCGCCTCCCACTCCGGAGCCCGACCCGGACGCCTACCGCGGGAAGGTGGCCAAGGGGGCGAAGTGCCTCACCCTGAAAGCCGAGCAGATCGCGTGGCTGCAGGAGGTCGGCGCGGTCGGCGGGGCGATCACCTACTCCCGTGGCTCGATGGTCGAATCCAACGACGGCTGGTCGGCGGTCGCGGTGATCACCGAGGTGCACCCCAACCCGGGCGGGCACACCCGCGCTTCGGTCCCCGAGCACCACTTCTTCGTCACCCGGGCGACCACCCTGAAGGAGTGGGCCTACGCGACCACCAGCTACCGGCTCCCGGACGACGCGGACGACGCCGCCGTCCGGAAGGCGGCCGGCTGCGCGAGCAAGCTGCCGGTGCCCAAGCCCAAGCTCGACCCCTCCGACCCCAGGACCTACACCGGCAAGCTTGCCAAGGGCGCCACCTGCAAGGCGGTCGGCGACGAGATGCTCGCCCACCTGCAGCAGGTCGGCCAGGTCGGCGGAGCCGTCACCTTCCCGCGCGGTGAGATGGTCCGCGCCAACCGCACGTGGTGGACGGTCGCCGTCGCCACCCAGGTCAACGCCAACGGCAGCGGCCTAAAGCCCGGTGACGTCCCCGCCGTCCAGTACTTCGTGACCAACGCCCCGTCCTACAAGAAGTCGTCCAAGGCGAGGATCGTCTACTTCCCGCTGAAGCCCACGAAGAAGGACACCGCGTCGGTGAAGGCGCGGGGCTGTCTCGGCATCGACTAGGAAATGCCACCCTGGGACGGCCTTTCGACGGGCTCAGCGATCGTCCGGAGGCTCAGGGCTGGGTGAGGATCTCCGCGCCGTCCGGGGTGATCACGATCGACTGCTCGAACTGGGCCACCCGGGAACCGTCGTCGGTGACGACCGTCCAGTCGTCGGCCCAGACGTGGGAGGCCTGGTCACCCATGGCCAGCATCGGCTCGACGGTGAAGGTCATGCCGACCTCGATCACGGTGTCGACCAGCGGCTCGTCGTAGTGCGGGATCACCAGCCCGGAGTGGAAGGCGGTGTGCACCCCGTGGCCGGTGTAGTCGCGCACCACGCCGTAGCCGAAGCGCTTGGCGTAGGCCTCGATCACCCGTCCGATCACGTTCACCTGGCGGCCGGCGCGGGCCGCCCGGATGCCGCGGTTCATCGCCTCCTGGGTGCGTTCGGTGAGCAGCCGCGATTCCTCGTCGACGGAGCCGCAGAAGTAGGTGGCGCAGTTGTCGCCGTGGACGCCGTCGACGAAGGCGGTGACGTCGATCTTGACCAGGTCGCCGTCCTCCAGCGGACGCAGATCGGGGATGCCGTGGCAGACCACCTCGTTCACCGAGGTGCAGCACGACTTCGGGAAGCCGCGGTAGCCCAGCGTGGAAGGGTACGCGCCGTGGTCGAGCAGGTACTCGTGGACGGCGGCATCGATGGCGTCGGTGGTGACTCCGGGGGCGATGACGTCGGCGCCCGCCTGCATGGCCCGGGCCGCGATCCGTCCGGCCACCCGCATCTTCTCAATTGTCTCCGCGGTCTGGACGTGGGAACCGTTGTAGTGCTCGGGCATCGGCTTGTCCACGTAGTGCGGACGTGGGATGCTCGGCGGCACCGGCCGGCGCGGGGTGATCGGGTAAGGCTTGATCTGGCTCACCTGGGCGATGATAGTGACACTGCAAGAAACTACCCGCGGAGGTGACCGATGTCTGACGGTTGGTACTACTGCCTCGACCACCACGCCGTGGAGCCCTACCAGGGCTGCCGCAGCGCCACCCGGCTCGGCCCGTACCCCACCGCCGCCGACGCGGCGCAGGCGATCGAGAAGGCCGCCGAGCGCAACGAGGAGTGGGAGACCGACCCCCGCTACCACGACCCCGACGAGGAGAAGGACGACGACGAGTCCGGCTGGGGCCCGTTCCGGACGTAGGCGTCCGGCAGTCTCCTTCCACGCACGGCGTCGGTCCGAGCCCGCCCCATCCGTCATTCCCGCGAAGGCGGGAATCTCCTGTCCGTGGCGGAGATCCCCGCCTGCGCGGGGATGACCGATGGGGGTTGCGTGTCATGCGCCGCGAGACATCCGCGCTTCGTAACCTGTCTGAAACATTCCCGGCGGCAGACTGGGGGCCATGGATAAGCAGACCGAGTTCGTGCTCCGCACCATGGAGGAGCGGGATGTCCGATTCGTCCGGCTCTGGTTCACCGATGTGCTGGGGTTCCTGAAGTCGGTGGCGATCGCTCCGGCCGAGTTGGAGGGCGCCTTCAACGAGGGGATCGGCTTCGACGGCTCGGCGATCCAGGGCTTCGCGCGGGTCTTCGAATCGGACATGGTTGCGCACCCCGATCCGTCCACCTTCCAGTTGCTGCCGTGGCGGGGAGCCACCCAGGGCACCGCCCGGATGTTCTGCGACATCCGGCTGCCCGACGGCTCGCCGTCCTTCGCCGATCCGCGGTACGTGCTCAAGCGGGCGCTGCGCAAGGCCTCCGACATGGGCTTCACCTTCTACACCCACCCCGAGATCGAGTTCTACCTGTTCAAGCAGCCGATCGTGCCCGGCCAGGTGCCGATCCCAGCCGACCACAGCGGCTACTTCGACCACACCACCACGTCCCCGGCGGCCGACTTCCGGCGCGAGGCGATCACCGTCCTGGAGCAGATGGGCATCTCGGTGGAGTTCAGCCACCACGAGGGTGGCCCGGGCCAGCAGGAGATCGACCTGCGCTACGCCGACGCGCTCACCATGGCCGACAACATCATGACCTTCCGGGTGGTGATCAAGGAGACCGCCGTCCTGCAGAACATGTTCGCCTCGTTCATGCCGAAGCCGCTGGAGAACCACCCCGGCTCGGGCATGCACACCCACGTCTCGCTCTTCGAGGGCGACACGAACGCCTTCTACGACGCCAGCGCCGAGTACAACCTGTCGAAGACCGGACGCCAGTTCATCGCCGGCCTGCTGCGGCACGCCGGTGAGATCACCGCGGTGACCAACCCGTGGGTGAACTCCTACAAGCGGCTGGTGGCCGGGGCCGAGGCGCCCAGCTACATCTGCTGGGGGCAGAACAACCGCTCCGCGCTCGTCCGGGTGCCGATGTACAAGCCGAACAAGGGGGCCTCGGCCCGGGTCGAACTGCGCTCGATCGATTCGGCAGCCAACCCCTACCTGGCGTACGCGATGGTGCTGGCCGCCGGCCTGGCCGGCATCGAGGGCGAGTACGAACTGCCCGAAGGAGCCGAGGACGATGTCTGGGCGCTCACCGACCGGCAGCGCCAGGCCCTCGGCATCCAGCGGCTGCCCGGCAGCCTGGGCAACGCCATCGACCTGATGGAGAACTCCGAACTGGTCGCCGAAACCCTCGGCGAGCACGTCTTCGACTTCTTCCTGCGCAACAAGAAGGCCGAGTACCAGTCCTACCGCGGCCACGTCTCCGAGTGGGAGCTCCGCAACACCCTGCCGAACCTGTAGGCGTCAGCGGGGGAGGGCTCCGCCGCCACCGGGGAAGCCACCGCCACCGAACCTGCGGGTGGACTGCGACGAGGTGAGGCTGTCGATGGTGAGCGTGCGGTCGGAGAGCACCACGAGCCGGCCTTCGGTCAGGCCCTGGGTGATCTCGACGCGGCCATCGCCGACGGCTCCGGTGGAGACGGTGACGGTCTCGGCGGTGTCGGACGAGGACGCGTCCACCACCTGAACCGTGCCGGTGCCGGTGCCGGTCGGGGTCACCGCCGAGGCGGGGACGGTCAGCACCCCGGTCGCGGTGCCGGTGACGATCTCGACGCCGGCCTTCGCTCCCTCCTTGAGCAGCATCTCCGGATCCTCCACCACGACGGTGGTGGTGTAGGTGGGGCTGTCGCCCGCGGTGCCGGAGGTCTCCAGGACGGCGATCGACGAGATCGCGCCGGTCAGCGCGGTCGTGCTGCCGGCCGGGGTGACCGTCGCGGCCAGGCCCTGGCTGAGCGCCGTCCGGGTCACCAGCGGGGCCTCGAAGGAGACCACGGCGGTGCCCTCGCCCACGATGGTCACCGTGCCCGAGGTCGAGCCGGCGCCGACCGTCAGGCCCACCGCGCCGACCGTGCCGGCGATCGGCGCGACCAGTTCGGCGTTCTCGAGGGTGGATTCGGCGCTGTCGACCTTCTGCTGGGCGCGCAGGACGTCCGCTTCGGCGGAGGCGACGGCCCGCTGGGAGACGGTGACGCTGGTCGAGGACGATCCGGAGGACTTCCTGGTGCTGCCGGAGGAGGACGACGAACCGGGGTTCGGGGTCGAGGTCGCCGGTTCGTCACCCTCCTTGACGATGGTGCCGGTGGTGATCAGCTGCTGGTAGTAGTCGGCCAGCACGGCGTTGGCGAGCACCAGGGCCTCACGGGCCTCGCCGCAGGCCTTGATGTCGTCCAGCGTGATGTCGTCCACCACCAGGGCGAGCTGCTGGTTGGCGTCGGCGTCCGAGGGCTCGCTGGGCTCGGACGGCTCGCTCGGCTCGGACGGCTCGCTCGGTTCAGCGGGTTCGCTGGGCTCGGACGGTTCGCTGGGCTCGGACGGTTCGCTGGGCTCGGACGGTTCGCTGGGCTCGGAGGGCTCGCTGGGTTCGGAGGGCTCGCTCGGGTCTGTCGGCTCGCTCGGTTCCGTCGGTTCGGAGGGCTCGCTCGGGTCCGTGGGATCCGCCGGCTCCTGCTCGTTGGCGTTCAGCAGCGCGGCGTGGATCGCGTCGCAGGTGGTCGGCTCGTCCGGGTTGCTCCACTTCAGGCTCGCGACGTTCACCGCCGAGATCGCCTCGTACAGGATCGCCGCGTCCGTCGCCGTGATGCCACCGGTCGTCCCACCGCCCGGTGTGGACGATCCGCCGCCACCGGACGGGATGCTCGGCGACGACCCACCGCCACCACCCTTGCTCGTCGAGGACGGGTGCTCCGCGGCGTACAGCGTCGCTTTGGCACTGGCCAGGTCGGTCTGGGCGTTCAGCAGGTCGAGTTTCAGGGCGGTCGTGTCCAGGGTGGCGAGGACGTCGCCCGCCGCCACCGTGTCGCCCACCGCGACCGCGACCTTCCGCACCGTCCCGCTGACGCTGAACGCGGCGTCGACCACGTTCGTGCGCGACACCGAGCCGGTCGCCAGGAAGCTCTGCGAGACGTCCCCGGTGGTGACGGACGCGGTGGTGAACCGGTTGCTCGCCGCCTGAGAGCCGGTGGCCCAGACGGTGCCGGCCGCACCGAGCGTCACCAGGCACACGGCCCCGACCAGCAGGTTGCGGCCCTTCGTCAGGCCCGGGGAACGGGGGTTCTTCATCATTCGCTCCTCAGCGCATCGATCGGGGCAAGCCTGGCGGCGCGGGTGGCCGGGTAGACGCCGGCCACCAGGCCGATGCCCAGCGCCACCGCCAACGCGAGCAGGGTGGCCGGAATGGAGATGACCACGGTGATCCCGAGCGCCGGCGACAGGATCGCCGCGCCCGCGTAGCCCAGCGCGACGCCGAGGGCGCCGCCGGTCAGGCCGAGGATGCCGGCCTCGACCAGGAACTGCCGCCGGATCACCCCGGGGGTGGCGCCCAGCGCCTTGCGCAGGCCGATCTCGCGCACCCGCTCGCTGACCGACACCAGCATGATGTTCATCACGCCGATGCCGCCGACCAGCAGCGAGATGCCGGCGATGCCGCCCAGCAGCAGCGACAGGATGCCGCTGATCGAACTGGCCGCCTCGACCAGGGCCGATTGCGTGGTGACGGTGAAGTCGGCGTTCTCCTCGGTGACCTGATGGGCGCTCAGCAGCGCGGTCTTCACCTCCTGGTAGGCGGCGGAGAGGCTCTCGTCGTCGGCGGCCAGCAGGTAGATCTGGGAGACGCTGGTCGCGCTGCCCGAGGTCGACAACCGGTCGGCGAAGGTGGTGCCCGGCACCACGACGGTGTCATCGTTGCTGCCGCCGAAGGAGCTGCCGGCCTCGGCCAGGACGCCGATGACCGTGAACGGCTGCTCGTTGACGATCACCTGCTGGCCGACCGCCGAGCCGGTCGGGAACAGTTCCGCGGCGGTCTCCGAGCCCAGCACGGCCACGTTCGCTGAGGAGGCGAGCTCCTCGCCGGTGAAGAACCGTCCGGTGCCCACCGTCCGGCCGCGCACGGTCAGCCACTCCGGACTGGTGCCGACCACGGTCGACGTCCAGGTGGTCTCCGACGACGTCAGCGAACCCGAGACCGAGGAGGTGGCCGCCACCGCGGCGACGCTCGGCACGACCGTCGGGTCGGCCAGCATGGCCGCGTCACGGGTGGTGAGGGTGGTCGTCTGGGTCGCCCCGCGAACCCCGCCGGACGAGGTCTGCCCCGGGGTCACGGTGAGCGTCGTGGAGCCGAGCGCCCCGATCTGGCTGGTGATCTGCGACCCGGCACCCTGGCCGAGGCCGACGGTCAGCATGACCGCCGAGATGCCGATCAGGATGCCGAGCATGGTCAGCGCCGACCGCAGCCGCCGCGCGGCGAGCGCGTCGAGCGCGGTGCGCACCGTTTCGCGCCACTCCATCAGGCCACCCCTCCCAGCGCGGGCTCGGCGATCGGATCGGTCAGTTGCCCGTCGTAGATGTGGACGGTGCGCCGGGCCCGCTCGGCGACCTCGCGCTCGTGGGTGATCACCACGAGGGTGCGGCCGGCCGCGTTCAACTCGTCGAAGAGATCGAGGATGTCGCGGGTGGAGACCGAATCCAGCGCACCGGTCGGCTCGTCCGCGAGGATCAGCGCCGGATCGGTGACCAGCGCCCGCGCCACCGAGACCCGCTGCTGCTGGCCGCCGGAGAGTTCGCCGGGACGATGGTCGCGTCGCTCGCCGAGGCCGACCCGTTCCAGCGCCAGCCTGGCCCGTTCGCGGCGCTCGGCGGGGCCGACGCCGGCATAGACCAGGGGCAGTTCGACATTGCGCTGCGCGGTCAGGCTGGGCAGCAGGTTGAAGCTCTGGAAGACGAACCCCAGCCGCCGGTTCCGGACGGCGGCCAGCTGGGTCTCGGTCAGCTGCGCGACCGCCTCGCCGTCCAGCTCGTAGCGGCCCGCGGTGGGGACGTCCAGGCAGCCGATGATGTGCATCAGGGTCGACTTGCCCGAGCCGGAGGGGCCCATGATGGCGACGTAGTCGCCCTCGTCGATCGCCAGGTCGATGCCGCGCAGCGCCTCGACCTGGATGGCGCCGGTGTCGTAGGTCTTGCGGACCCCGGACATGGCCAGCAGGGTGCTCATCGGTTGCCACCGCCGTCGCCACGGCCGGTGCCGTCGCCACGGCCGGTGCCGCCGCCGGGGAAGCCGCCGCCATTGCCGTCCGGGGGAGCGCCACCACCGGGGAAGCCCCCACCACCGCCCGGGACGCCGGCTTCGCCGGTGCTCTCCGAGGTGTTCGGCAGGGTGAAGCTGATCTGCACGGTGTCGCCCGCGGCGAGTCCGGCGGTGATCTCGGTGGCCTCGCCGAAGACCCGGCCGACGGTGACCTCGACCTGGCTGGTGGTGTCGCCGTCCACCTTGGTGACGACCGCTCGGCCGTCCTGGGTGGTGATCGCCAGGGTGGGGACGGTGAGCACGTCGGGATACTCGGCGACGGTGACCGTCACCGAGGCGTTCGTGCCGGAGAAGAGGCTCGGGTGCTCGCCGGTCAGGTCGATCACGACCGGGAAGGTCGACGAGCCGTCCGAGCTGCCGGTAGCCACGATGCCGATCGAGGCCACGGTCGCCTCGATCGCGTCACTGGCGCCGTCGGGGGTCACCGAGGCCGCCTGGCTGGGCTTCAGGTTGGTCAGATCACTGCTTCCGGTGGTGGCGTCCACCCGCCACTTGTCGGTCGAGATCACCACCACCTGCGCGGTCGAGGTGGTGGCCGAGCCGCTCATCGTGCCGCCGGAACCGGAGGAACCGGCGGAGACGGTGTCGCCCACGCTGAGGTCGACCGAGGCGACCGTGCCGGCGATGGTGGAGCGCAGCACGGCGTTGGCCAGATCCGACTGGGCGCTCGCCACCGAGGCCTTGGCCGAGCGAACCTGCGCCTTGGCGGAGGCGAGCTGGGCGCTGCTGGCATCGTCGTCGTCCTGCACCTCGTCCAGGTTGGCCTCGGCGGTGTCGAGGTTGGCTTCGGCCAGGTCGAGCGCGTTCTGCAGATCGGCGTTGTCGATCTTCGCCAGCTTCTGGCCCTTGGTCACGGTGTCGCCGGCGGTCACATAGACCTCGGTGACGGTGCCGGAGACGCTGAAGTTCAGATCCGCCTGGGTCCTGGGCGCCAGGGTGCCGGAGAGGGTGACGGTCTGGGTCTGGGTCGACTTCTGCGCCTGCGCCGTGAAGGTGCGGGTGCGCTCCGCCCCGCTCGCCTGCTGCGATGGGCGCGTCATCAGGAAGATGGTCAGCCCGATCCCGAGCACGGCGACGATCGAGACCAGCCCGATGACCCGCTTCCTGGTGAACCGCCGGCGTCGCGGCGGTGATTCGGAGGCGGTCGGATCGGGTGCTTGCTGGCTCATGCGGGGATTCCTCTCGGACGTTACCCCAGCAGGCTAGGAAGCCCGGCTGTGCGAGCGCCCCGGCGGACCTGTGTGCGACCTGTGGGGTGTCACCCGAGCGGAAAGACCTCGCCCAGGTCGGCATGGGGTCCGCTCGCGGAGACGGCGGGGGAGGCGACCGCGTCCGGCCAGGCGAGGGTGCCCGCGGCGAGGCGCAAGAGCGTGAGGGCGTCGGTCTCCACGACGTTGGGCGGGATACCGCGGGTGTGGGCGCCGCGCTGGCCGATGCCGAGCTGGACGGCCGCGTACGGGGGCACGCGCAGTTCGAGGGTGCCGCCGGGGTGGCGCTCACCGAGCGTCCGGCAGAGCACCCGCACGGCCGCTGCGAGGGCAGGGCCAGCCGGCTCGTCGCCGGCGGCGACCCCGCTGAGGGTGGCTAAAAGGGCGTCGAGCTGGGCTGCGGTGACTCGTTTGGGCATCGCGCGCCACCTTACGCCCGGCGCCGTGGGAACTTTCTGCCATATAGGCACTCTGCGCGACAGATACGTCGTGCAGGACCCGTATTTGGCAGAAAGTGCACTCGACCACCAGAAGGGTCGCGGCCAGCAGGCGCGCGACGGGGGTTGGCGGCGTTACGATCGCGCCATGGTTCGCACCGAGACGCTCTCCGCCAAGCTGGCGCGGTGGGGGTTCGGCGATCCGTCTGGCTACACCCCGGTCGCCGAGGCGTGGGCGGAGGCGCTCGGCGAGGAGCGCTGGACGATGCTCCTGGACGAGCTCGCGGGCTCGGCCGACCCGGATCTGGCGTTCACCGGGCTCACCCGGATCGCGCAGGCCCGGCCGGACGTGATCCCCGCGCTGGGGGCCGACCCGACCTGGACCAGGCGGCTCGCGCGGGTGCTGGGCGCCAGCGTGGCGTTCACCCAGCACCTCGCCATCCACCTCGAAGAGCTGGACCTGCTCGCCGGGGACATCGGACGCCGCACCGCCGCCGACCTGAGGGCCGAGCTGCTGGCCGCCATCGACGCCCGGGGCGAGCAACCGGTGGCCGAACCGGCCCGCGCCAACGACCTGCGCCGCGCCTACCGGCGGGCCCTGCTGCGCATCGCCGCCCGCGACCTCACCGCCACCGACGCGATCGCCGTGCTGCCGGAGGTCGCCGAGGAGCTGGCCGATCTGGCCGACGCCACCGTCGCCGCCGCCCTCGCGCTGGCCCGCGGCGAAGTGGAGGGCTGGGAGGTGGCCCGGCTGGGCATCATCGCTCTCGGCAAGACCGGCGCCCGCGAGCTCAACTACGTCAGCGACGTCGACCTGCTCTACCTCGCCGAACCCGTCCTGGACGCCGACGGCGACCCGGTCTGCAGCACTGACAAGGCCATTCAGGTCGCCACCAAGCTGGTCGGGGCGATGGTGCGGGTCTGCGGCGCCCAGACCACGGCCGGGACGATCTGGCAGATCGACTCCGCGCTGCGACCCGAGGGCAAGGCTGGGGCGCTGGTCCGCACCCTGGCCTCGCACCGGGCCTACTACGAGCGCTGGGCGAAGAACTGGGAGTTCCAGGCGATGCTCAAGGCCCGCCCGATGGCCGGCGACCTGGAGCTCGCCCAGGAGTTCGTCGACATGGTCTGGCCCATGGTCTGGCAGGTCGCCGACGACGACCAGTTCGTCGCCGAGACCCAGGCGATGCGCCGCCGGGTGGTCTCGCTGCTGCCGGCCATCCAGGCCGATCACGAGATCAAGCTGGGTGCCGGCGGGCTGCGGGACGTCGAGTTCAGCGTCCAGCTGCTGCAGCTCGTCCACGGCCGGGCGGACGAGCGGCTGCGGCTGCGCGGCACCTTCGAAGCCCTCGACGCGCTGATCGCCCACGGCTACGTCGGACGGGCGGACGGCTACGACCTCAACACCGCCTACCGGCTGCAACGGCTGCTCGAGCACCGGCTGCAACTGCACAAGCTGCGCCGCACCCACCTGATGCCCACCGACGAGACCAACCAGCGCTGGCTCTCGCGCAGCATCGGCCTGCCGGACGCCAAGGAGCTCACCCATCTGTGGCGGCGCGCCACCCGCCGGGTGCTGGCCCTGCACCAGCGGCTGTTCTACTCGCCGCTGCTGGAGGCGGTCGCGCGGATCCCGTCCTCCGAGGTGCGACTGACCTCCGAGGGCGCCGAGACCCGGCTGCGCGCGCTCGGCTACGGCGACCCGCGGGCGGCGCTGCGGCACATCGAGGCGCTGTCGACCGGGATGAGCCGGCAGGCCGAGATCCAGCGGCAGCTGCTGCCGGCCATGCTCGGCTGGTTCACCGCCGGCCCCAACCCCGACCACGGCCTGCTGGCCTTCCGGCAGGTCTCCGACGCCCTCGGCACCTCGCCGTGGTACCTGCGCGCGCTGCGGGACGAGGGGAGCACCGCCGAGAACTTCGCCAAGGTGCTGGCCTCCAGCCGGTACGCGGTCGACCTGCTGCTGCGCAACCCGCAGAGCGCCGCCTGGCTGAGCGAGAGCGACGGGCTGGTGCCGCGCACCGGCGAGGCGATCCTGGCCGAGATGCGGGCCGCCACCGGACGCCAGGCGGGGCAGTCGGAGGCGGTCGCCGCGCTGCGCGCCGTCCGGCGCAGCGAACTGCTGCGGCTGGCGATGGCCGACATCCTCAACGAGCTGGACGTGGGCGAACTGGGCCACGCGCTGTCGGATCTGGCCTCGGCCACCATCGAGGCGGCGATCGAGGTGGCCGGACGCGAGCTGGCGGGGCTTCCGAAGCTGGCGGTGATCGCGCTGGGGCGGTGGGGCGGCGAGGAGCTCTCGTATGCCTCGGACGCCGACGGGATGATCGTCATCGATTCGGAGGATCCGGCGGCCGGCCAGGTGGCCACCACCCTGGTGGCCCGGTTGCGGACGCTGCTGGCCCAGCCCGGCCCCGACCCTTCCCTGCAGCTCGACCTCGACCTGCGCCCGGAGGGCAAGGGGGGCCCGATGGTGCGCTCGCTGGCGTCCTACCGCGCCTACTACCAGCGCTGGTCGTCCACCTGGGAGGGTCAGGCGCTGCTGCGGGCGCGGGTCGGCGCCGGCGACCGCGAGCTGGGGGAGCGGTTGCTCGCCGAGATCGACCCGCTGCGCTACCCGGCCGACGGCCTGACGCACGCGCAGGTGGTGGAGATCCGCAAGCTGAAGGCGCGCATGGAGAACGAGCGGATCGGACGCGGCTCCGACCCCCGCCGCAACCTCAAGCTCGGCCCCGGCGGCCTCTCCGACGTCGAGTGGGTGGTGCAGTTGCTGCAGCTGCAGCACGCCGGCACCCACCCCGAACTGCGGACTCCGTACACCATGGGCGCCCTGCGGGCCGCCCAGTCGCTCGACCTGATTTCAGCCGAGGATGCCGACGCCCTGGCGGACGCCTGGGTCTTCGCCTCCCGCATCCGCAACGCGATCATGATCTCCCGCGGGCGGGCCTCCGACACCATCCCGACCGACACCCGCGAGTTCTCCGCCGTCGCTCAGATTCTCGGCTACGGCAAGGGTGAATCCTCCCTGCTCCGCGACGACTACCAGCGCCGCGCCCGGCTGGCCCGCCAGGTGATGAACCGCCTCTTCTGGGATCTCGCCGACTGACGTGCACCGGCGCCCTCGGACGGGGGCCGCGGTGGCCGGGAGGAGATCCCGGACTTGATCTGCTCCTCACACCGCTCACGCGGTCTTCGGCAGGACCCCTTCCCGCCACTGGCGTGGCGGTTGTCGTCTGGGATCTCTGCCGAGCCGGTGCCGTCCGCCATGCGCGGCTAGAGTTGACCACGATGACTTCCCTCGACCTTCCCACCACCACGCAGCGCCTCACCGGCTGGGGACGGACCGCGCCCACCACCTCGCAGGTGCTCTCCACCCCTGATGTCGAGACGATCGCGCGCGCGGTCGCCGCGGTGGCGGACCGCAATGCCGATTCGCCGTCCCACCTGCGCCGGGGCATTCTGGCCCGTGGGCTGGGCCGCAGCTACGGCGATGTCGCGCAGAACGCCGGCGGCATCGTGGTCGACATGACCCCGCTGAAGACCATCCACGCGATCGACGAAGCCACCGCCACCGTCGACGTGGACGCCGGGGTCAGTCTCGACCAGCTGATCCGCGCCGCGCTGCCGCATGGCCTGTGGGTGCCGGTGCTGCCGGGCACCCGGCAGGTCACTGTGGGCGGGGCGATCGGCGCCGACGTCCACGGCAAGAACCACCACAGCGCCGGCTCCTTCGGCAACCACGTCGCGTCGATGGAGCTCCTGGTCGCGGACGGACGGGTGCTGCGCCTCACCCCGTCCGGCTCCCGCGACGACCCGGACGCCAGCCTCTTCTGGGCCACGGTCGGTGGCGTCGGGCTGACCGGCATCGTGCTGCGGGCCACCCTCAACATGACCCGCACCGAGACCGCCTACTTCATCGCAGACGGCGTCATCACGCACAGCCTGGACGAGACGATCGCCGTCCACTCCGACGGCTCCGAGGCGAACTACGACTACTCGTCCGCCTGGTTCGACGCGATCTCCGCGCCGCCGAAGCTGGGGCGTGCCGCCCTCTCTCGCGGCAACCTGGCCCGGCTCGACCAACTGCCGCCCAAGCTGGCCGCGGACCCGCTCGGCTTCGGCGCCAAGCCCCTCTTCGAGCTGCCGGACGTCTTCCCCAATGGGCTGGCGAACAAGTTGAGCTTCACCGCCCTGGGCGGCCTCTGGTACGCCAAGAGCGGCACCTATACCGGCAAGGTGCAGAGCCTGACCGGCTTCTACCACCCGCTGGATCTCTTCGGGGAGTGGAACCGGGCCTATGGCTCCCACGGCTTCCTGCAGTACCAGTTCGTGGTGCCGCCGGCCGCGGTGGACGAGTTCAAGCGGATCATCGCCGACATCCAGGCCTCCGGCCACTACTCCTTCCTCAATGTCTTCAAGCTTTTCGGCGAGGGCAACCAGGCTCCGCTGAGCTACCCGATGCCAGGCTGGAACGTCTGCGTGGATTTCCCGATCAAGGCGGGGCTCGAAGAGTTCCTGAAGAACCTGGACGCCCGGGTGCTCGAGTTCGGTGGACGGCTCTACACCGCCAAGGATTCCCGCGCCACCGCCGCTGCCTTCCACGCCATGTACCCCAGGATCGATTCCTGGATAGCCACCCGCCGCCGGATCGACCCCCACCAGGTGTTCGCCTCCGACCTAGCCCGCCGACTGGAGCTGCTGTGATCGACGCCACCGGAAACCCCCAGACCATCCTGCTGCTCGGAGGCACCTCCGACATCGGGCTGGCCATCGTCCGCGAATACCTGGCCACGCAGTCGCTACGGGTGATCGTGGCCGCTCGGCCCAGCGCCCGCCGCGACGAGGCCGTGACCGGCCTGCGCGCGATCGGCGCGACCGTGGACGTCCTCGACTTCGACGCCGCCGCCTTCGACAGCCATCCCGCCGTGATCGACAAGGCCTGGGCGATCGCCGACGTCGACCTGGCCATCGTCGCCTTCGGCCTGCTCGGGGACGCCGAGCAGGCCTGGCAGGATCACGCCGCCGCGGTCGCGCTGGCCCAGGTGAACTACACCGGCGGGGTCAGCGTCGGGGTGCTGCTCGGGCAGAGGATGAAGGATCAGGGCTACGGCCAGATCATCGCTCTGTCCAGCGTGGCCGGCGAGATCGTCCGGCGCTCCAACTTCGTCTACGGCTCCACCAAGGCCGGCTTCGACGGCTTCTACCGGGTGCTCGGCGAAGCGCTGGAGCCGTTCGGGCCCAAGGTGCTGGTCGTCCGTCCCGGTCAGGTCCGCACCAAGATGCTCGACGGTGTGAAGGAGAGCCCCGGCGCGATCGCCCCCGAGGTGCTCGCCCGCACCATCGTGGATGCCGCCCGCAACGGCAAGGCGCTGATCTGGGCGCCGGCCTTCTTCCGTCCGATGATGTGGGTGCTGAAGCACCTGCCCGCCCCGATCTTCCGCCGGCTGCCCATCTGATCTCGGGTTCGCTGCCCTCCCCGGTCGCTCTCACGCAGATCTCTCCTATGACAAGCGCCGCTTGACATAGGAGAGATCTGCGGAGACCGGAGAGCGGGGGTCAGTTGCCGGCAGGCAGCCGCCGCATGACCGCGAAGCCGATCAGGCCGTAGAGCGCGATCTGCACCAATTCGAGCGGCCAGCCCTCGCCGCCGCCGAGGCTCTGGGCGAGGTAGTTGGCCAGGTGCAGGCCGCCGTGGATGCCGACGGCCGCCCAGATCGACCCGGTGGCGAAGTAGAGGGCGCAGGCCGCGTAGCCGAAGGCGGCGGCGCTGGTGACGTAGACGGCGCCCTCCCAGAAGTTCGCGTGTCCGCCGTTGGAGAGGATGTGGATCAGTCCGAAGCCGATCGAGGTGATCACGGCCTGCCGGTGCCGTCCGCCGCCGATCGACTGCGACAGCCAGCCGCGCCAGACGAACTCCTCGGTGAGGCCCTGCATCACGTACCCGAGCACCAGGACGTAGACCACAGCCACCCACACCGGCTCATTGGCGTTGATGGGGTAGACCTCGACCAGTCCGAGCCGGCCCAGCAGCACGCCGGCCGGAACCACGATCGCCAGGCTCACTCCGGTGCCGAGCAGCAGCGACCCCAGCCAGCGCCGGTCGAACCGGATGCCGGTGACCGCGAACGGCCGGCCATCCAGCCAGCGGGCGGCCGCCGCGATCAGCGCGACCGCCAGCAGCGGGATGGTGAGCAGCGGCCCGGCCTGCTTCAGCAGGGCCAGCCACCAGTTGCCGGCCAGCGCGTCCGGACGGGCGTCCATCCCGGGCAGGCCGGTCAGCAGCAGTGCGGGTCCGTAGGCCGCCATCCCGGCCACGAAGGCAATCAACAGCCGTAGCGCCACCCCGAGGTGGCTGACGGGCGGGGTCTGGACGGGGCCGGGGCCGAACTCGGCCGGAGCAGCGCCGGGGGCAATCGCTGTGTTCGTCATGGTTCGACGTTACGAAACCCATCCGGCCTCCGGAAGCGGCGGCGGTCACCATCAGCACTGCCGCCGGTCATCTGCCACATGACCGCGGTCATGTGCGGTCTTGGTCCAGAACGGAAGCGCACACTGCCGAACGCTGCACCTGTTCGGCCTCTCGATCAGGAGACCGAACAACTGCGACGCCACGCCGAGTGAGGGGTTCGCAGACCGGGCAGACGGAGGGTCGTGGACGGAGTGGGGAACCGTCCCCGACTCCGTCCACCCTTGTCAGCGCCGTTCGTGGACGGAGTCAGCCCTCCAAACTCCGTCCAACGTTGTTAGGGTGGGGGCATGGCCCACCCCGTTGCCGCTATCTCGCGGGTGCGCCGGTTGCTGCATCTGCTGTTCGGGCTGGGCGTCGTCGCCGCGGTGAGCGGGGCGGTGGCCCGGCTGCTGCAGGGCAGTACCGCGCCCGCGCTCGCCGGCCTGCTCGTGGTGGCCATCGCCGGGGTGGCGTGGTGGTTTCGGATGTCCGATCGCTATCCGCGTGCGGCCTCGCTGGTGCTGGCGCTGTGCGGCGTCGGGGCCTTGGCCTTCGTCGACACCCTCGGGCTGCCGTTGCTGTTCACGGCCGTGGTGGTGCTGGTTGTCGACTGGGGGATGTGGCTCGGCATCGCCGTCGCGGCGGTGATGACGGCGATCCTGGCGGCGCTGCTCTACGTTGACTACGAGGGCGACCTCGGCGTGGTGATCGGGCAGACGCTGATGAACAGCACGCTGTTCGTGGTGATCCTCATCTTCGCCGCGGTGCTGCGCGCCTTCGACCAGCAGCATGCCGAGTTGCTGGTGGTCAACGAGCGGCTCACCGAGGCGATGGACGCCTCCCGCGACCTCGTCCTGGCCCAGGAACGGGCCCGGGCGGCCGCCGAACTGCACGACGGTCTGGGCCAGCAGCTCACCCTGGTCTCGATGTCCCTCGACTACGCCCACCGGACGCGTGCCCGCGACCCCGAGCCGGCCTGGGCCGAGGTGGCCAACGCGTCCGTGGTCGTCAAGCAGGCCTTGGCCGACATGCGGCTGTGGGTGCGGGCGCTGCATCCGGCCCGGCTTGACCAGCTCACCGAGCCGAGCGCCTTCGAATCGGTGGCGGAGGTCTTCCGCGGCACCGGCCTCGACGTCCAGGTCGAGATCGCCGCGGACGAGCGGCTGGAACGTCCACACGCGCTCTTCGCCTACCGGCTCATCCAGGAGGGCTTGACCAACGCGCTGCGGCACGCCCGCGCCACCCGCGTGGTCTTCCGGATCGAGCGGGACGCGGACGGGCTGCGACTGACGGTCGGCGACAACGGCACCGGCGGCGGTGAGATCCAGCCCGGCTACGGGTTACGCGGCCTCATCGAGCGGGCCGAGGAACTCGGCGGCACCCTGCGGCTCAGCCGTCCGGGTGCCCTGGGCGGCCTGGACGTGATCGCGGAACTCCCGGCGGTGACCGCGTGACCGGCCCGGTGCGGGTGATCGTGGTGGACGACCAGCAGCTGCTGCGCCGCGGCCTGACCATGCTGCTCGACACCGTGGACGACGTGACCGTGGTGGGCCAGGCCGGGGACGGACGCGAGGCGCTCGCGCTGCTCGCCACCACCGAGGTGGACGTGGTGCTGACCGACGCCCAGATGCCCAGGCTGGACGGCCTCGGCCTGCTGGCGGCCTGCCGGGAGCGGCATCCGGGGCTGCCGGTGGTGCTGCTGACCACCTTCGACGAGCCCGACCTGGTGCGCGCCGCGGTGCAGGGCGGGGCGGCGGGCTTCCTGCTCAAGGACTGCTCCGTCGAAAGCCTCACCGAGGCCATCCGGCAGGCGGTGTCCGGCGGCATGGTGATCGATCCCCGGGTGGCCCGGACGGCGCTGGTCCCGTCCGAACCCGCGTCCGGCCCGCTCGACAGCCTGACCCCCACCGAACTCCAGGTCGCCCAGCTGGTCGCCACTGGCGCCACCAACGCCGAGATCGCCGCCGACCTCTTCCTGGCCGAGGGGACGGTGAAGAACCACGTCTCGACCCTGCTGCGCAAGCTCGAACAACGCGACCGCACCCGGCTCGCGCTGCTGCTCTCCCGACTCACCCGCTAGTCAGCCGACCACCTCGGCGAGCGGGGTGGTCGCGTCCGAAGGGCCCGTTGCCCGACATCGACATGTGAGTTCGAAGCGAGAGTCATCGTTCGCCCTGGGTGCCGCGAAAGGCGGACCTCGGCAACGGGGAGGTTGGTGATCCGTCCGACGTGGGTGTCGAGGCGCTAGTTTTGAGATGGTTCAGCTCGATCTATTGTCAGGACCCGACGCTCCGCGCTACCGTCGGCCTAACGCCCCCATTGAAAGTCGGTAATCATGGAACCCCCAATCCTCCGTCGTATGCGTGTTGCCGTCCTCGCTTCCACGCTTGCGCTTTCTCTTCCCATCATTCTTGGGCCCTTTGGTACGGCCAGTGCTGACGATTGAGTCGCTCAGGCCAAGCGTCAGTTGCGTGATTTCCTCCCCGAGTTGAGCACGCCGGATGACGTGGCGGCTAGACCGCTCGCGAGGGGGCGGATAACTCATGCCAAGTCCAAGGGGTCACCGGCGGCGGGTGCCTTGGTCACCCTCCAGGTCTGGCCTAATCCTGTCGACTTCGCCAAGATTCCGATCGGCGGCACCGTGCCTGTGGCCACCGTGGCCAAGTCAGTCACTGACGCAAAGGGAGCCTACGAACTGAAGCTTGATGACCCCAGCTTGCTCACCCCTTATCTCGACGGGACGGGCTCGGTCGATGTCGAAGTGGTTGTCGAGTCCATCGAAGGCCGTATGACCACTAGAGCTGCGACGATCGCTGTCGTGAGAACGTCGCGGGGCGTGGAACCGGCTGATGCGGGAGCCGCCCTCGTCGCTGACCTCGCAGCCGAGGACGTCACCAGCCCGGCCAAGGCGATCGTCAAACGCGGTGACAGGCCGCGTGGCGGCCCCTATCGGTACTACTGGAAGAAAGTGAGTTCTCTTGGGGTCCGGGACATGCTGATTGAGCATATTGCGTCAACTGTCTCGGAGGTAAAGGTCCAAGTCACCAATAAGAAGGGGACCTCTTCGGAACTCGGGATTGGTTCGAGTCTTTCTTCCGCGAACGCCGGTTTCAAGCTGGTTGGCACCACGACTGTGACTTCGGATATCGACACGAAGTACGGCGCTGAGAATCTGGTGAACGGTACTTCAACGAGGTACTTCCGCGATGTCGAGTATGAGTTGGTGCGCCTGTACGAGCAGACCAGTACCACCACTACGGCCTTGAAACACTGGCAGGCTCGCCCGAGTGGCTATGTGGGTGGCTACTTCCGCACCTACAAGAACACTATCCCGTCGACACCGACGGCGAATTGCACGAGACTTGGCCGCGACGGTGAGATGTCGCTGAAGACCAGCGAGGCAACGACGTTCTCCGCCGGGGTCGAGATTTCCAAGAAGATCGGTATCGACTTGTCCTCAAGGTCAGGACGCAGTGCGTCGCAGGCCGTCACATTCACGAACACCAGCACTACCACGGACCGGAAGGTGTGCGGAGTAAAAAATCTGCCTGGGAAGGCCAACTCTGGTGTTTTGGTCGCTCGCCCGGCGTAGCAGGCGGGCGGCGTTGTCGGCAGTGGCTGCGCTGCTGTTGGCAGGCTGCTCGGCGCAAGGTGGCCCCCTCGACGACGGTAGCGGCGGCAACGGCATCATCGGTGGCGTGGCGTGCATCCCCGACCTTGATCAGGCGTGGTCTGTGGGAAATGTGTGGCTCGACAACACCAGTGCGATTGACACCGCGACCCTGGTTTCGGTTGAACTTGGCAACGACTCGGGACGTCCGCTGCCGATACTGGACGGCAGCTATGTGATTCCCTCTTTGGAGTATGGATCGTTCGGCACGCAACGTATGCCACCTCCTGAGGGCGACCCTCTGTGGTCGATGAGACAGGATCTGGCTGACTGGCAGATTCCGCCGGGCGAAGGCGCGAACATCGTCCTGATAGTGCTGCCCAATGGCAGCTTGGACAGTGCCTCCGACTGGTTCGAAGTCACCTATTCCGCGGGCGGAAAGATCTGGAAGCAACGCTCCTTCTCCGGGTTCGACTTCACTCCGCGGCCCGACGTCATCAGGCGATGCGGAGACTGACGGCGGTCGCGTCGGGTCTCCTGATGGTCGCTGCACTTGTCACTGCCACGGCACTCTGGCCGGATCAGCAACCTGCGGCCTTGGCCATCTTGGTTCCCGATGGTCTGCATGACGAGGCTCCGTACCTGTGGGCGGGCTGCTCAGCGAGCGTCGCCGCGAACGGTGTTGTGGTGACCGCCGCCCACTGCGTACACGCAGACGACCCGCCATGGCGTGCGATCACCGGAGCCACCGACCTCTGCCAGCCCCTGCCCGAGAGCGCTGTCGTCTCTGAGCCGCTCAGGCTGGTTGCTCGCGACGAGCACAGCGACATCGCAGTTCTCGTCACCCCCGAGGCGGAGCGCGAGGCCCTGGCGCAACCTCCGTCCGAGCCCTCGCCGGGCGCAATCTTGGAAGTATGGGGGTACGGGGCTCGGTCTGTGGCCGGGCCTAGGGCCTGCACTCCTCACCACGCGATGCAGGTGGTCGTGGACCGCGCTGAGTGCCACGCGGCCGGGGTAGAGGCAACTGTGAAGTTGTGCGTGCGCAACGGCAGCGATGGCGATGGCGTCTGCACTGGAGACTCCGGAGGGCCTGTTTATGCGGACGGGCACCTTGTCGGTGTCACCTCATCCGGCGTTGACTGCGTCCCGGGCAGTATTGGCACGGTCGCGCTGATGGCGAGATAGCTCAAGATGGCGCGCTCTGGGCATGGAAACCAGCACCGGCTGATGGCGGTCGACAGGGCTGCGCACTCTCAGTTCTAAATGGCTCTCCGGGCAGCCTTATGACAGCACCTCGGCGAGCGGGGTGTGGTCGCGTCCGAAGGCCTCGGCGACGGCGGGGTAGGTGATCCGTCCGGCCTGGGTGTTGAGGCCCTTGGCCAGCGACGGATCGTCGGCCAGCGCCTGCTTCCAGCCGGAGTCGGCGAGCTTCAGGGCGTAGGCGAGGGTGGCGTTGGTGAGGGCCCAGGTGGAGGTGTTGGGCACGGCGCCGGGCATGTTCGCCACGCAGTAGAAGATCGAGTCGTGCACCCGGAAGGTGGGGTCGTCGTGGGTGGTCGGGCGGGAATCCTCGAAGCAGCCGCCCTGGTCGATGGCGACATCCACCAGCACCGAACCCGGCTTCATCTGGGCGACCAGCTCGTTGGTCACCAGCTTGGGCGCCTTCGCCCCCGGGATGAGGACGGTGCCGATCACCAGATCGGCCGCCAGCACCTGCTCGCGGATGGCCAGCCGGCTCGACACGATGCCGTGCACCCGGTTGCCGTACCGCCAGAAGGTGGTGCGCAGCTTCTCCAGGTCGGTGTCGAGGATGGTCACGTCGGCGCCCATCCCGAGCGCGACATTGGCGGCGTTCTGGCCGGCCACTCCGCCGCCCAGCACCACCACCTTGGCGTTCGGGACACCGCCCACGCAGCCCATCAGCACGCCGCGTCCGCCCTGGGCCTTCATCATGGCGTGGGCGCCCACCTGCGGGGCCAGGCAGCCGGCGACCTCCGACATCGGGTAGAGCAGCGGCAGCAGCCCGTTCGGCAGCTGGACGGTCTCGTAGGCGATCGCGGTCGTCCCGGCGGCCAGCAGCGCGTCCAGCCCCGGCTCGTCCGCGGCCAGGTGCAGGTAGGTGAAGAGCACCAGGTCGTCGCGCAGCCGGTGGCACTCCTCGGCGATCGGCTCCTTCACCTTGAGCACCAGGTCGCCGGCGGCCCAGGTGGCGTCCGCGTCCGGCAGGATCACCGCCCCCTGCGAGGCGTAGTCGGCGTCCGCGATCCCGGAACCCAGCCCGGCCCCGGCCTGCACGAAGACCTGATGCCCGTGGTGCACCAGCTCAGCGACCCCGACCGGAGTGATCGCGACCCGGTACTCGTGATTCTTGACCTCGGTGGGAACTGCGACCCGCATCACCGCATCCTCTCTGACGCTCCTGAGCAGCATTCTTGCACCACGCCACCCGCCAGAACTCCCCCCTTCCGTCGAGCGCCACTCCTGACGTCGAGAGCCCGGCACTGGGGCCAAGCGATCGGCGGAATGGGTGGCGCTCGACGTGAAGGGGAGGCGCTCGACGGGGAGGGTGGCGTTCGGGAGCGGATGGACCGGGGGTGACCGGCTGTTGGGCCAGCGGTAGAGTAGGGCCCGAACGTGCTCCGGGGTCGGTGTAATTCCGAACCGGCGGTGATAGTCCGCGACCCGGCCCGCATCCGCGGGACGGTTGAGCTGGTGGAATTCCAGCGCCGACGGTGAAAGTCCGGATGGGAGGCAGCACGGGCGCTCGGTCGAGCGTCGCGCCCGAAGTGGCCGGCGCGCGGGCCCGGCGTCTTGACGCACCCCGGTCCACGCTCGGACCGGAGGGACCATGAGACAGCGAACACCGTGGCGGGGGATCACCCTCGCGGCGCCGGTGCTGCTCGGCGTCCTCCTGTTCGCCGGCTGGGCGCTCACCGTCCGGCTGGGGAGCATCCCGGAGTACCTGCTGCCCAGCCCAGGCGCGGTCGCCACCAGACTCGTCACCGACCTGAGCAGCGGAGCCCTGTGGCCCTACCTGGGCCTCACCCTGGCCGAGGCCGTCGGCGGCTGCCTGCTCGGCGCCGCGGTGGCGCTGCCGCTGGCGGTGGCGATTCACCGGCTGCGATGGTTCCGGGCCGCCGTCCAGCCGTTCCTGGGCGCCACTCAGGCGATCCCCGCCATCGCGCTGGCCCCACTGCTGGTGCTCTGGGTCGGCTACGGGCTCGGCCCGGTCATCCTGCTCTGCGGGCTGATGGTCTTCTTCCCGATCCTGGTCGCCACCGTCCTCGGCCTGCGCCACGTCGACCCGGACGTGCTGCGCGCCGCCCGGGTGGACGGCGCCGACTCGCTGCGGCTGCTCACCGAGATCGAGTTCCCGCTGGCCTGGCCGGCCGTGCTCGCTGGGCTGCGCAACGGCTTCACCCTGTCGGTCACCGGCGCGGTGGTCGGCGAGATGGTGATGGGCGGACGCGGCCTCGGCATGGTGCTCACCGTGCAGCGCGACGCCGTCGACACCGCCGGCATGTTCGCCACCATCGCCGTGCTCTGCATCGTCGCGGCGACCGTCTACAGCCTGATCTACGCCTGGGAGCGCAACTCCCGCCTGGTCGATGCCCACTAGAAAGAAGGACGCCTGATGCGCACCCTGATCGCCCTGCTGGCCGCCGTACTGCTGGCCGGCTGCACCTCCACGGTGCCCGCCGACATCCCGTCGACTCCTCCGTCCCCCGTCCCGGCGGTGGGGCCTGCCCGGATCGGGCTCTCCTACATCCCGAACGTCCAGTTCGCCCCGTTCTACCTGGCCGAGGCGGACGGACTCTTCGACGCCGGCACCGACGCCTGGGCCACGCTGCGCCACCACGGCGCCCAGGAGGGCCTGTTCACCGCCATCGCCGCCGGCCAGGAGGACTTCGTCCTCGCCGGCGGGGACGAGATGCTGCAGGCCCGCGAGACCGGCATCGACCTGGTCTCGGTCGCCACCTACTACCAGCGGTACCCGGTGGTGGTGATCGCCAAGGAGGACGGCCCGATCGCCACCCTGGCCGACCTGAAGGGGAGGAAGATCGGCGTCCCCGGACGCTACGGCTCCTCCTGGTTCGGGCTGCTGGTCGCGCTACGGACCGCCGGCCTGACCGAGGACGACGTCGAGATCGTCGAGATCGGCTACACCCAGCAGGCCGCGCTGACCACCGACAAGGTGGACGCGGTGGTGGGCTTCGCCATCAACGACTCGATCCAGTTCCGCCTGGCGGGGGTGAAGGTGCGCGAACTGTCGATCTCCGAGGGCATCCCGCCGCTGGTCGGCGCCAGCCTGGTGACCACCCGCGCCTACCTCGACGCCAACCCCGAGGTCGTGCGGGCCGTGGCGGAGGCCCTGGTGGCCGGAATCCGCTCGCTGATCGCCGACTCCAGCGGGGATCGGGCGCTCGAGGTCAGCGCCGAGCACATTCCCGGGCTCACCGGCGACGCGCTGGAGGCGGCCCGGGCCACCCTCAAGGCGAGTGTCATCGCGATGACCGACATCCACGGCCAGGCCGACGGCGCCGTCGTCCCGGCGAACTGGCAGGCGATGGGGGAGTTCATGTTCGACGCCGGTCTGCTCACCAAGGAACCAGATATCGAGGCGGCGATCGCCCCGGAGGTGCTGACCCCGTAGGGTGGCCTCATGAGTCGACCTTTCGCAGCGGGACGGGGCGAGTAGGGCCGGCTTGTGACCACCCCCGGCACTGAAGAACTGACCACCTGGGTGCACCGCGGCGTCGCCCTGTTCTGCCTGGGTGCCCTGATCCCGGGTGGTCTGATGGCCGCCGATCAGGTCGCGCACCTCGCGCCGTGGTGGCTGGCGATCTTCGGCGGCGGCATCGGCGGGCTCACCCTCGCCATGGTGATCGTCTCGCTGGCCGGACGGTCCGTCCGCTGGCTGGCGCTGGCCTACCTGACCCTGGTGGCGGCCGGGACGGTGCTGTGGCCGTTGGCCTGGAGTTCCCCGGAGCCGGCCGCCGGCAGCCCCTGGATCTGGATGTGCCTGGGCGCGGCGAGCGTCTGGGCCGCGTTGTCCATCGGCACCAAGTGGGGCTTCAGTTACTCCCTCGCC
This sequence comes from Propionicimonas sp., assembly GCA_027492575.1. Classification (GTDB taxonomy): domain Bacteria; phylum Actinomycetota; class Actinomycetes; order Propionibacteriales; family Propionibacteriaceae; genus Propionicimonas. The sequence continues at coordinate 11,668 of JAPUEM010000134.1, read as the reverse complement.
GTCGGCGCGGTCTATGCCGGGGTGCGGCTCACCCCCTCCGGACAAGGGGTTTCGCTGGTCAACGCGATGCAGGACATGCTGGTGCTGGTCATCAACTCCAGCGCGGTCATCATCGGCATCACCCTGCTCACCGACTCGATCCGCCGGCTGACCGTCACCGTCGGCGCCAGCCGGGAGCAGCAGGCCCGGGCCAGCATGGAACAGGCGCTCGCCGAGGAGCGCCGCCGGCTCGACAGCATGGTTCACGACGAGGTGATGACCACCCTGGTGAACGCCACCATGGGCGACGGCGTCCGCGACCCGCAGCTGGTGGAGCAGGCCCGCCGGGCGATCGCCCAGCTGGAAGCGGCGGGGGAGGCGACCGTCGACCGGGTGCCGGTCACCGTCGAGCACCTGGGCTGGCTGGTGACCGATCAGGTGGCCGCGCTGGTCCCCGGGGCGAGCGCCGAACTGGTGGTCGGCGATCGCACCCTACCGATCCCGGCGGCCGTGGCCAGCGGCATCGGCCAGGCCAGCCGCGAGGTCGCCAAGAACATCGCCCGGCACGCGGGCGCCGAGCAGGTCAGCGTCCGCATCGAGGACGCGCCGTCCGCCGGTGTGCGCATCGCCATCACCGACGACGGGGTCGGGTTCGACCCGGA
>JAPUEM010000134.1:0-10927 GCA_027492575.1 Propionicimonas sp. | reverse complement strand
CGTCCGCCGGTGTGCGCATCGCCATCACCGACGACGGGGTCGGGTTCGACCCGGACGCGGTGCCGGCCGACCGGTTCGGCCTGCACCTCTCGGTGGTGGAGCGGATGAACGCCATCGGCGGCAGGGCGCACGTCCGCTCCCGCCCCGGCCGCGGCACCACGGTCGAACTGGTGTGGCAGCCGCCGCCATCCGAACTCAGGGACGACCGCCGCCGACCGCGTCCGCCGGGCTCGGACGCCGACCTGCCCCGCCTCGGCACCGGCGTGGTCGCCGGGCTGACCTCGCTGCTGGTCGGGCTGCACTTCGTGCTGGGCTGGACCACCCTCGACCAGGTGAGCGCGGTGTGGCCCGTCCTCGTTGCGCAGTCGCTGGCGGCCCTGGCCACCTGGCAGGCCATGCGCGGCCTGCCCGAGGTCCCGCTCTCGCGGGCCAGGGCGATCACGGTCGTCGTGCTGCTTCTCGGCACCACCCTGCTGGTGCAGTCGGTGCTGCCGGTGGGGCGCTGGCCGGGGTACGCCACCTGGCATTCCGGCGTGGCGATGGTGCTGCTCATCGTGCTGCTCTTCCGCCGCCAGGCCGCTGTCGCCTGGGCGGGCGTCGTGGTCTACATCGCCGCCTCAGCCTGGTGGGCGTTCAGTCACGAACTGGGGGCGCCGGCGGTGGTGCAGGTCGCCTTCGGCCCGGTGACCTGGATGGTGGTCGCCCAGCTGGTCAACGGCTGGCTGCTCGATCTGAGCGCCCGGCGCTACGAGACCCGGCGCGGCGTGGAGCAGTCGGATCGGGCGATCGCGCAGAGCTACTCCCGCCTGGTGCTGCGCGACCTGTGGCTGAGCCAATTGCGGACGCAGGTGGGTCCGCTGCTGGAGCGGCTGGCGGATCCGGAGGCCACGCTCACCGAGGCCGACCTGGCCGCCTGCGCGGCCCTGGAGCGCCGGCTGCGCGACGGGCTGCGGGCGGCCAACCTGCTCACCGAGGGCACCCAGGACGTGATCGAGGCCGCCCGCTCCCGCGGGGTGGAGGTCAGCCTGGTCGACAGCCGGGGCTCGGCGCTGCCGGAGGTGGTGCGGGCGGCGCTGCGCGAGGCCCTCGTCCGTGCTCTGGCGGATCCGGCCGTGACCCGGGTGGTCGCCCGGGCCGCTCCGGAGGGTTCCGACGACGCGGTGACGCTGCTGACCGTCCGCGGCGGCGGAAGTCCTGAGCTGATCGGGCTGGACGCCGCTGGGAAACCGTCGCGGGATAGGGCACGCTGGAACCATGATTGAAGTCGCTGTCATCGATGACCACGAGGCGATCCGGGTAGGGGTGGCGGCGGCGCTGGCCGGTCACGGTGAACACGGGATCTCGGTGGCCGGACAGGACGCGACCGTCAGCGCCTTCCTGGAGCGCGAACTTATCGTCGATGTCGTGCTGCTGGATCTGCAGTTGGCCGACGGCAGCGACCCGAAGGAGAACGCCGAGCGGCTGATCGCGGCCGGCTACACGGTGCTGGTCTACTCGATCGCCGACAACGTCCGGCTGCTGCGCCGGGCGCTGGCCGGCGGTGCCGCCGGGGTGGCCCGCAAAGCCGACCCGATCGCGACCACGATCGCCTCGATCGAAGCCGCCGCGGCCGGGCAGATGGTGCTCTCCCAGGAGATCCTCGGCCTGATCGAGGGCGACAGCAGCTACGTGGCGGTGAGCCTCGGCCCGCGCGAGCGCGAGGTGCTGGCGCTCTACACCAGCGGCCTGGAGGTGCCCGAGGTGGCCTCGCTGCTCGGCATCGCCGAGAACAGCGTGAAGGAATATCTCAAGCGGATCCGCGTGAAGTACACCAACGTCGACCGCCCGGCCGCCAACAAGCTCGACCTCTTCCGTCGCGCCATCGAGGACGGCATCGTCCCGCCGGTGGAACCCAAGCTGTAGCCCTCTCCGGCCGCCCCCGCCGTCAATCAATCCGGCCGGAACCGTCATCCCCGCGAAGGCGGGGATCTCACCTCCGAGCCGGGGCTACAGGTTTCGCAGGAAGTCCGGGTCGTCGTCCGGTGCGCGCGGCGGACGGGGCCGGTTCCGTGGCGCCCTGGTCGGGCGCCCGAAGAGCAGCCAGCAGATCGCCCCGGCGCCGGGGAGGACGATGATCGCCACCGCCCACAGCCAGCGCGGCATCAGCCGGACCCGCGCCGGATCGGCCTGCGCCACCTCGACGACGGCATAGATCATCAGCATCACGACGATGACCACCGGCAGTACCCGACCCATGCCCCCCAATTTACTCGCTCTCCAGCTGTCCGGGAGACCGGGGGCAGTTCCTGCCGCCCCACCCTCGGAACCACCCGCTGACTAGCCGGAACGCCGCAAAGTGGGGTTGACTATGGGACATCAGGAATCGTCCCCGGTCGTCGCGCCCCGACCGATAAGGTGGGGCCGTGCATCTGAGCCCTCCGGAGGAACTGCCGCGGGCGCTGGCCGAGGCCCTCGCCGGACGGCTGGTGGTGGCGCCGCTGCCACGTGTCGACGCTGAGCAGGTGCGGCGGGCGGTGCGTCCCGAACTGCCGGTCATCGAGGCGGCGGCGGGGGTGGTGGTGACGACCTCCGGTTCCACCGGCGATCCGAAGGCGGTGGTGCTCTCGTCCCGGGCGATCCTGGCCTCGGCGGCGGCCACCCACGACCGGCTGGGCGGCGCCGGCGATTGGGTCTGTGTCCTGCCCACCCATCACGTCGCCGGGTTGATGACGGTGGCGCGTGCGGTCGCGGCCGGCCGGCAGGTCCGGTTCGCGGCGTCCGATCTCTCCGACCTGCCGGCGCCGGACGGGCGCAGCTACCTCTCGGTGGTCGGGGCGCAGCTTCACCGGGCGACCACCGACCCCGGCCTGCTCGCCCGGTTGGGCGACTACGCGGCCGTCCTGGTGGGCGGCTCGGCGGTCTCACCGCGGCTGCTGGACGAGGTGCGCGGCGCGGGTGTGAACCTGGTCACCACCTACGGCATGGCCGAGACCTGCGGTGGCTGCGTCTATGACGGACTTCCGCTGGACGGGGTACGGCTCGGCTTCGACGGCGACCGGATCACGCTGAGTGGCCCGGTGGCGTTCAGCGGCTACCGGCTCGATCCCGGGCTGACCGCCCAGGTGCTGGACGGTGACACCGTCCGCACCAGCGACCGCGGCCACCTGGTGGACGGACGGCTGCAGGTGACCGGCCGGGTGGACGACGTGGTCATCTCCGGCGGGGTGAATGTCGATCTCGGGCAGGCGCAGCGAATCAGTGAGGCTGTCTTCGGCCCACCGGAGGCAGGCGGGCCGGTGCTGTTGGCGATCGAGGACGAACGCTGGGGCCACCGGATCGTGGCGGTCACCCTGGCCGACCCCGACTTGACCGCCGTCACAGAGCGGCTGCGCGAGCGGCTGAGCCCGGCGGCGCTGCCCCGGGAGTTGCGCCGGGTGGCCGCTTTGGCGTACACACCGACTGGCAAGATCGATCGGCGCGCCCTGGCGCGTGCCTGGCAGGAGGGCTGATGGCGTCGGGCGCTGAATGGCTTGAGGGGGCGCGGCCGCGCACCCTGCCGGCTGCGGTCGCCCCGGTGCTGGCCGGCAGCGGCGTCGCCGCCTTCCACGACGGGTTCAACCCGTTGCTGGGGCTGCTCGCGGCCCTGGTCGCCCTCGCCCTGCAGGTGGGGGTCAACTTCGCCAACGACTACTCCGACGGCATCCGCGGCACCGACGCGAAACGGGTGGGGCCGCTGCGACTGGTCGGCTCGGGGGCGGCCAGTGCCGCCTCCGTCCGGGCCGCGGCGCTGGGCTGCTTCGCGCTGGCCGCGCTGACCGGCTTGACCATCGTCGCGCTCACCGGGCACTGGTGGCTGCTGGCCGTGGGCGCCGCCGCGATCGCGGCGGCCTGGTTCTACACCGGCGGGCCGCGTCCGTACGGCTATCTGGGGCTCGGTGAGGTCTTCGTCTTCGTCTTCTTCGGCCTGGTCGCGGTGACCGGCACGGTCTACATCCAGCTGGGCTGGGTGCCTGCCGCCGGCTGGTGGGCGGCGGTCGCGATCGGCGCGCTGGCCTGCGTCCTGCTGGTGGCCAACAACCTGCGCGACCTGGAAGGGGATCTGCTGGCCGGCAAACGCACCCTGGCCACCCGGTTCGGCGACCGCGGCACCCGGTGGTTCTTCGTCGCGCTGACGGTCGTGGCGGTCTTCGGGGTGCTGGCCGTGGCAGCGACCAGCACCGGCTGGGCACTGCTCGGCCTGACCATGCTGGTGCTGCTCGGCCCGGCCTGCGCCCGGGTGGTCGGCGGGGTGAACGGCCGTGACCTGATCGCGGTGCTGCGCGATTCCGCGCTGGCCGAACTGGTCTGCGCGCTCGGACTGCTGGTCGGATTGGTCATCGGATGATCGAGGTCGCCGGGGTCTACGCCCTGCCGTTGCGGACGCGGTTCCGCGGGCTCAGCGTCCGGCACGGGCTACTGCTGCGCGGCCCGGCTGGCTGGGCGGAGTGGAGCCCGTTCGCCGAGTACGAGCGTCCCGAGATCGACGCGTGGGCGCGGGCCGCCCGCGAGGCGGCCGTGGACGGCTTCCCGGCGCCGGTGCGCGACCGGGTGCCGGTGAACGTCACCGTTCCGGCCTGCGACCCGCAGACCGCGCACGACATCGTGACCGGCTCGGGCTGCGCCACCGCCAAGGTGAAGGTGGCCGAACGCGGCCAGTACATCGCCGAGGACGTGGCCCGGCTGGAGGCGGTGCGCGACGCGCTCGGCCCCGCAGGACGGCTGCGGATCGACGCCAACGGAGCCTGGAGCGTGCCGGACGCCCTCACCCGGCTGCAGCTGCTGGCCCGGTTCGACCTGGAGTACGTCGAACAGCCCTGCGCTTCGGTGGAGGACTTGGCCCGGCTGCGACGGGAACTGGCCCGGCGCGGGCTGAGCATCCCGATCGCCGCCGACGAGTCGATCCGGCGCAGCGGCGACCCCGAGCGGGTGGCGGCCCTGGAGGCCGCCGACATCGCGGTGCTGAAGGTGCAGCCCCTGGGTGGGGTGCGGCGCTGTCTGGAACTCGCTGAGACGCTGGGCCTGCCGGTGGTGGTCTCGTCCGCGCTGGAAAGCTCGGTGGGCCTGCGCGCCGGCGTGGCGCTGGCGGCCTGCCTGCCCGACCTGCCCTACGCTTGCGGCCTGAACACCGCCGCCCTCTTCAGTCGCGACGTCACCGCCGACCCCTTGATCGCGAGCCAGGGCAGCATCGCCGTCCGCGAGGTCGTTGTGGACGAGGCCGCCCCCTGGCGCGCCGACCCCACCACCGCCACCTGGTGGAGCGACCGCTGGGCGACGATCGAGGCGATCCCTGAGCTTGTCGAGATCCCTGAGCTTGTCGAAGGGTCGCCGGGGCTTCGAGACTCCCAGCTGCGCCCCGACCTCGGCCACCGTCCGGAGGGCCGGCCATGAGCCAGTCCTACGCCTGCGCCGAGGCGGTGATCGCGACCCTGCTGGAGCACGGCGTCACCGACCTGGTGCTCGCCCCCGGCTCGCGGTCGGCCCCGCTCGCCCTGGCTGCCCACCGGGCCTCCCTGACCGGACGCCTGCGGCTGCACGTCCGCGTCGACGAGCGGACGGCGGGCTTCCTAGCGCTCGGCTTGGCCAAGGGCTCGGGCCGCTGTGTTCCGATCGTCACCACCTCGGGCACGGCTGTCGGCAACCTGCTGCCGGCGGTGATGGAGGCCTCGCATGCCAAGGTGCCACTGCTGGTGATCAGCGCGGACCGGCCCGAGGGACTGGTGGGCACGGGAGCCAACCAGACCACCTGGCAGCCGGGCATCTTCGGCGTGTTCACCCGCGACAACGCCGGCATCGCGGCGACGGAGCATCGGCGGGGCTGGACCGAGGCCCCCGCTGACATGATCAGATCCACCGAGGGCGTCGACACCGGACACCCAGGGCCGGCCCACCTCAACATCGCGTTCCCCGAACCCCTCGTCCCGTCGGATGACGCCTCTGCCACCTCCGTGGACCACCTCACCGGCACGCCCGCCCCTCCCGCGGAGGCGGGAATCTCCTCGGAGGCCGGCACCCGAATCCACGGTTGGCTCAGTCCGGTTCGACGCACGCGGGGACGACCTCCCGGTTGGCCCCTCCGCCGCCGGAAGGATGCCCCGGAGCCTGATGAGGACTCTGCTGGGAACTCCCGGACCTCGCCCGGCCTGACGGCGGACGAGTTCGGGAGGACGGTGCTTGAACTCCCGGCCGGCCCGCGGACGGTCGTGGTCTGTGGCGATGCCACACCGGTCGAAGGGGCTGCCGCCCGCGCCTTCGCCGAAGCCGCCGACCTGCCGCTGATCGCCGAACCCTCCAGCGGGGCCCGGCTCGGTCCGAACGCCCTGCGGTGCGGACGCCTGCTGCTCGGAACCGGCCTGGCCGACCGGGTGGAGCGGGTGGTCATGTTCGGCCACCCGACCCTGTCACGTCCGGTGAACCGGCTGTTGACCAGGGGTGATGTCGAGCTGATCGTGATCGGACGCGGATCGCTGCCCAATCCGGGTAACCACGCCAGCGCATTCGCCGCCGACGTGCACCTGCGGCCGGATAGCCCCGGCTGGCTGAGGGAGTGGCAGACCGCTGACCGCGCAACCAGCGATCGGGTCGACGTCCTGCTGGCCGGCCTCGACTACCCCAGCGGTCCCGCCGTGGCGGACGCGGTCCTGGCCGCTGGCGCCGGACCGCTGGCGTTGGGCAACTCCATGGCGATCCGGGACGCCGATCTCGCCCCGCTCACCGACCGGCCGGTGTTCGCCAACCGGGGTCTGTCCGGCATCGATGGCAGCGTTTCCACCGCGATCGGCCTCGCCCTGGCGACCGGCACGCCGACCACCGCGCTGCTCGGCGACCTCTCCTTCGTCCATGACGCCAACGCCTTGGCGATCGGCCCGGGTCAACCCCGTCCCGACCTGCGGATCGTGGTGGCCGACGACGCCGGGGGAGCGATCTTCGCCACCCTGGAATACGGCCAACCCCGGTTCGCCGACAGCTTCGAGACGGTCTTCGCCACCCCCAGCGGCGTCGACCCCGCCGCCCTCGCGCAGGCCTACGGCGTCCCCGCCACCCGAGTCGGCAGCGTGGCCGAGCTCACCCGACTCCTCAGCGAACCGGTGAACGGCCTAGAGGTCGTCGTCATCGGCGTCGACCGAACCCACCGCGCCGAACTCGCAGCCGCACTGGCCGGCTGTGCCCGCTGAGCAGGCGTCGAGGACCGCGCCTCGCGTCACGACACTAGGCTGCTCGGGTGCCTGATTCCCTCCGACTGCTGACCGAGCTTTCGCCGGTCGGCTGGACGATCGTCGTCCTGGCCGCGTTGCTGGTCGGTTTCGCGAAGACCGCGATCGGCGGCGCGGGAATGGTGGCGGTGGCGCTGTTCGCACTCGTCCTGCCGACCAAGGACTCCACCGGAGCGGTGCTGCTGTTGCTGCTCACCGGCGACCTGGTGGCGATCTGGGTGTACCGCAAGCATGTCGACTGGCGGCTGATCGCCCGCCTGATCGTGCCGGTGCTGGCGGGCATCGGGCTCGGCGCGGCCTTCCTCGCGATCGTCGACGATCTGGTGCTGCGCCGCACCATCGGGGTCATCATCCTGGTCTTGCTGGTTGCCGGGTTCTGGAAGGAGAAGCTGCGCCCGCACCATCCCGCGGTAGGGGCGGGTTACGGGTGGCTGGCGGGTTTCACCACCATGGTCGCCAACGCCGGCGGACCACCGATGAACCTGTACCTGTTGGCGGCCGGCTACGACAAATGGCGGTTCCTGGGCACCTCCGCGTGGTTCTTCTTCGCGGTGAACGTCACCAAGCTGCCGGTCTCGATCGGGCTTGGAATAGTCCGCCCCGAACTCGTGGCGCTGGCCGCCGCGTTGATCCCAGCCGTGCTGCTGGGAACCTGGATCGGACGCCTCGTCATCAAGCGGATCGATCAGCAGGCCTTCGAACGACTGGTGACCGCCTTCGTGGCGGCGAGCGCCGTCTACCTGATGATTGCCTAGGGCCCAGTGCGCTCGAACTGGCTGCGGCCGCAGGTCCGCGATGTCCGACTGATACCGGCCAAAGGGATGGGGGCTACGCTTGTCCCTGGAGGTGGGCGATGACCGCAGCGTTTGAACCGGAACCGGTGCCGCTGGCCAAGGACGAGGCCGGCCGACTGATGGTGGCTGGCACACGCATTCCTCTCGACACTCTGATCGCGGCCTTTCGTCGCGGTGAAAGCCCTGAGGAAATCCATGAAGGCTTTCCGACCATCTCCCTGGGTGACATTTACGCAGTGCTGACCTACTGCGTGCGTCACCAGGCCGAGGTCAACGCCTACCTTGCCGAGCGAGATCGACAGCGTGCTGAAGTCCGCGCGGAGGTCGAGCGCCGTTTCCCGGCGGAGGGGCTCCGTGAGCGTCTGCTTGCTCGGCTGGTGTGATGACCGCTCGGTTCTTAGCCGATGAGAACCTGAATCGTCGGATCGTCACCGGCCTGCGAAGGCTGACCGCAAGCCTCGACATCGTCCGGGTTCAAGACGTGGGCTGAGAACTTCCGACGATCTTCTCGTCCATCTTCAGCCAGTCGAACTCGGGGAAGCTTCGGTGGTCAACCGTTGCCTCCCGCGAGTGGTGCCGGTGAGCACTGTATCGAGGGCGTATGGGTGCGCGATGGCTTGCCTGGGCAGCACTTCGCGGCCCCCGATGCCGTGGTAATGGCGTGGTGCCGGTAAGGTTCGGAGGTGACGAACGACGCTCCGGACCAGATCGAGGCCGGCGAAGACCAGCATTCCACCTTCTCAGACCTGGGTTTGGGGGAGCCGCTGCTGGCCAACCTGGCCGAGCTGGGGTACGAGACCCCGACGCCGATCCAGGCGGCCACCATCCCCGCCCTGCTCGACGGACGGCACGTCGTCGGGCTCGCGCAGACCGGTACCGGCAAGACGGCCGCCTTCGCGCTGCCGATCCTGGAGCGGCTGGAGGGCAAGGCCAAGGCGCCGCAGGCGCTCGTCCTGGCTCCCACCCGTGAGCTCGCGCTGCAGGTCTGCGAGGCCTTCCAGTCCTACGCCGGACGAATGGACGTGCACGTCCTTCCGGTTTACGGCGGGCAGGGGTACGGCATTCAGCTGTCGGCGCTGGCGCGCGGCGTCCACATCGTCGTCGGCACGCCCGGCCGCATCATGGACCACCTCGAGAAGGGGACCCTCGACCTCAGCAAGCTCCGCTTCCTGGTGCTGGACGAGGCCGACGAGATGCTCAACATGGGCTTCGCCGAGGATGTCGAGACCATCGTCGCCCAGACCCCGGCCGAGAAGCAGGTGGCGCTCTTCTCCGCCACCATGCCGGCGGGCATCCGGCGGCTGGCCAAGCAGTACCTCACCGACCCGGTTGAACTGCGCGTCCAGGGACGGACGGCGACCGCCGCCAACGTCTCGCACCGCTACGTGCTGGTCTCCTACCCGCAGAAGGTGGACGCGCTGACCCGCATCCTCGAGGTCGAGGACTTCGAGGGGATGATCGTCTTCGTCCGCACCAAGAACGAGACCGAGACCCTCGCCGAAAAGCTGCGCGCCCGTGGCTTCTCCGCGGCCGCCATCAACGGCGACATCGTCCAGCAGCAGCGGGAACGGACCATCGACCAGCTCAAGACCGGCAAGCTCGACATCCTGGTCGCCACCGACGTCGCCGCCCGCGGCCTGGACGTCGACCGGATCAGCCACGTGGTGAACTTTGACATCCCGACCGACACCGAGTCCTACGTCCACCGGGTCGGACGAACCGGCCGCGCCGGCCGCAGCGGGAACGCGATCTCCTTCGTGACGCCGCGGGAACGCCGGCTGCTGGCCGCCATCGAGCGGGCCACCCGGCAGCCGCTGGCGCCGATGGACATCCCCAGCGTCGCCGACGTCAACGCCACCCGGCTGAGCCGCTTCGACGAGCGGATCACCGCCGCCCTGGAGAGCGACGAACTGGAGTTCTTCCGCCAGGTGGTGGCCCACTACGTCAACGAGTACGACGTGCCCGAGCTGGACGTCGCCGCGGCCCTGGCGCTGAACCTGCAGGGCGACGAGCCCATGCTGCTGGAACCCGAGCCGGAGCGTCCCTTCCGAGCGCCCCGCGAGCAGTCCGGGTCGCGCGACTACGGCCAGCGCGAGTACGGCCAGCGCGAGTACCCGCAGCGCGAGTTCGCGCCGCGCGGCGAGCGTCCGCCCCGCCGGGCCGGCGTCCCGATGGCCACCTACCGGCTGTCGGTCGGCAAGCGGCACCGGATCGCCCCCCGCCAGATCGTCGGCGCCCTGGCCAACGAGGGCGGCCTGGCCCGGGAGGATTTCGGCAAGATCGAGATCCACACCACCCACTCCCTGGTCGACCTGCCCGCCGACCTGCCGCAGGAGGTCTGGAAGGCCCTGGCCGCCACCCGGATCAGCGGCCAGCGCATCGAGTTGAGGCTGGACTCAGGCGAGCGCTACCCCGGCAGCCGCCCCGACAAGTACGGCAAGCCGGGAAAGCCCGGCAAGCACACCAAGCCCCGCAAGCCGCGCTACTGAGGCCAGTACTGCGTCGGCGGTGTGATGGGCGGACGCTCCCATTCCCTGTCAGCCAGATGCGTCCGCCAAAGTGGTCGTCATTCGCGGGCTCTCCCGAGCCGACCAGAATCAGTCCGCCGATATGGTCGTCATTCGGGCCGAATTCGGGCTGAGAACAACCACTTCGGCGGACGCATGCGCGATCCGCCTCGGTAGCCATCTGACAACGACAACATCGGCGGTTTCGATGGATCGATCATCCGCGGACGACCGCCCGCCGCGTGAGCGGTGCGAGAAGTAGGCCAGGGGATCTCGACTTGGCCACGGGAGACTTGAGATCCCGGATCGGAGTCCGGGATGACGGTTGTGGGGTTGGTCGACGACCCTTCGACAGGCTCAGGGACCCTTCGACAGGCTCAGGGACCCTTCGACAGGC
>JAPUEM010000133.1:42418-51410 GCA_027492575.1 Propionicimonas sp. | reverse complement strand
GTGTTGCCGGCCTGAAAGAGGTCAACGCCTTCGATGCGGAACAGTCTCGATGAAACGGAAGGCCCGGAGGAGGGGCATCCTCCGGAGAGGCACTCCACGTCGGGGTCGCCGTCATGTTCGAACTGGTAGTGAAAGCACACGTAGTGCATCTGCTCGAAGACGTCGTGGTGAGCAGCTGAGGCAACGACAGGCTTCCCGCACCGCCGACACACCTGAGGACCAGACATGCTGCCAGCGTAAGGGGATCCCCAGCGGAGCGCAGGTGGGATGGCCGCAGTCCTCGCTTCTTCACGGCCATTCGCCCAACCTGAACTGCTACCGCCGGTTTCGCTGGTGCGAGCACCTACAGTTGTGGCCATGGTCGGTCCAGACGTCCGGGATCGGGTGCATGAGTTGCCCGAGGCGCCACAGTCCTCGATAGGGGCGCCGCTGCCAGTGGTTCTGGCGGACGAGCGGGACGTCCTGGTCGTCTACCTTCTGGAGAACCGGGATCCGGACTGGGACGGCACAACTGTGCGAGTAGTCGACACCGCCAGTGACGGTGTCGTCGCGATCGCCCACTTCTCGGGTGTGTGGGCAACGCAGTTCGGCGCTCCCAACGATGAGGCGCTGGACGGCCATCCGCTCTTTGCATGTGGCCTGCGTTCGTACGGTGCGTTCACGGTCGAACCGTCGTCGTGGAAAGCGGAACTCGCTGCGCGGAACGCGGTTCACCCGTATCACGACCCCCGCTACTTCCGGACGCTGACGCACTACGTGCTGACCTTTCACGACAGCATGTTCGAGTGCCTGGCAAGGACGGTCGAGTTCGAGGTATTGGCGGGTTCGATCAGTGACGTGGTGGCTCGAGCGGTTGTCCGCTTGGGCTGAAGTCGGACGCCATGGCGGTGCGGTCTTCGGGTCAGGCGGCAGCGCGTCGCCGCAGCACGAGATCCGCGGTGAGCGCGGCCGGCATGCAGAGGGTCTGTCCGACGGCTGCGAAGAGGCCGTCCCGATCGGTGAAGTACCCGAGATCGACACGTGCGACACCGCCGGAGCCGTCGTCGGACGCGCTGGAGCCCCACTCGAGACGGTGATCCCGCGCCGCGTCGAACAGCGTCGACGGGCCTGAGTTCAGGAACCAGCCGGCACACCCCGACTCGCAATCCTCGAAGAGCGCTGACGTATCCAGCCAGGCGCCATCGACAAGGAACTCCGGCCAGGCGATCACCACCTGGTGCGGAATCAGACCGGCGAGCCGCGGAAAGCGGCCGTTCCAGTAGCCGCCATCCACCAGCAGCCCGCGCACCCGCGTCCGGATCCCGAAGGATCGCGCGATCGCCTCGAGGACGGCGAAACGCTGGCTGCACGAACCTGATCCACGGCGCACGACCTGCGATGCGGGCGTCAGTTCGTTCACCGAGTAGACGGCGGACAGCCGCCGGCCGATCGCTTCATGGGCCGTGCGCACGATCGAAGCGGGCGTGGCGGCCCGCGCCACCTTCTCGTCCGCGATGAAACGCTGAAGGTGCGGTGAGGCGTGGTCGAGGATGCGTGTCTCCCCGATGCTTCCTGGGGCCGACTCCCTCGGCTCGATGCGGGGCCGGCGCCAGGGCGAGAGCAAGGAACTGGTCAAGTACGGTCCTTTCCTCAAGCCGACCCTAGCCCAAGGGGCAACCGCTGGATCCACCTGCCTCTGCCGCCGCAGGGGACGAGTTCGGCCGGGTTCGGTCGTGCCCTCGAGGCGGCCAGCCTTACCGTTGTCTGGTGAGCGAGTTGCGGATTCCGCCGGTACCCGGGGCGCCGGCGGGTGTGGTGATCCCTGCCGGGGAACTGGTGGAGCGATACTCGCACGCGTCCGGCCCGGGTGGGCAGGGGGTGAACACCGCCGACTCGAGGGTTCAGTTGTCCTTCGACATCGCCACCTCGTCGGTTCTCGACGAGGTCCAGCGCGAGCGCCTGCTTCATCGGCTGCGGTCGCGACTGGCCGGCACCGTCCTGACCGTCGTGGCGGCGGAGTCACGCTCGCAGCGGCTGAACCGGATCACCGCGCGGGAGCGGCTGGCGGAACTGCTCAGCCAGGGTGTGGCGCCGCCACCGCGACCGCGTCGCGCGACGCGTCCGACTCGCGGGTCGATCGATCGTCGCCTGACCGGCAAGCGGCGCCGTGGTGAGATCAAGCGCTCCCGCGCCCGGCCCGACGATGGATGAGGTGATCTGATGCCTCCCCGTTCTCCGCTGCCGCAGCGGCAGGGGCTGGACGCGGCGTGGCTGCGCACTCCGGACAACGTCCCTGGCCGTCCCGCACGGTGGGCGACGATGCGGGACTTCCTCGTGGGGCGGCTTCCCGCCGTGGTCCCGGTCGACGAGATGCTGGCGGCCGGCGACTTCGTCGACCAGGTGGGACGCCCGTGGACGGGCCAGGAGCCGTATCGCCCCAGCACGCTGGTCTGGTTCCACCGGGCGCTCGTTCCTGAACCGGCCGTGCCGTTCCCGGTGGAGGTGCTGTACCGGGACGACCGGCTGGTGGTGGTCGACAAGCCGCACTTCCTGGCCAGCACACCGCGCGGGTCACATGTCGCGGAGTCGGCGCTGGTGCGGCTGCGGACCTCCCTGCACCTGCCCGAGCTGGCTGCGGCACACCGGCTCGACCGGCTGACGGCCGGCCTGCTCGTGCTCACCACGCGGCGCGAGTACCGCGGCGCCTATGCCGGGCTCTTCCAGAGGCGCGAAGTGCGCAAGACCTATGAGGCCCTGGCGCGGTTCGACCCGGCGCTGGAGTTCCCGCGCCGGGTGACCGGCCGGATCGAGAAGCGGCGAGGCCGTCTGCAGGCTGAGGTGGTGGACGGTGAGCCGAACGCCGAGACCCTGGTCGAACTCGTCGAAACCCGCGGCCAGTACGGGCTCTACCGGCTGACGCCCGCCACCGGACGGACCCACCAGCTGCGGGTGCACCTGGCCGCTCTGGGGCTGCCGATCCTGGGTGACCCGCTGTACCCGGAGATTCTGGACGTGGACGCCGACGACTTCACCATGCCGCTGCGGCTCGTCGCCCGCCGGCTGTCCTTCATCGACCCGATCGACCGGACCTCGCGCGACTACACCAGCCGATTCGCCCTGCGATGGCCCGAAGCCGCGCGGATGACAGGATGACCGACGTGACCCGTCCGCTGCGCATTCTCTTCCACTCGCCTCGGATCCCGAACAACACCGGTGCCACCATGCGGCTGGCGGCGGTGACCGGCGCCGAGCTGCACCTGGCGCGTCCGCTCGGGTTCGACATGGACGACGCCAAGCTGCGCCGCGCCGGGGTCGACTATCGCGACCAGGCGGCGACCTTCGTCCACGACTCGCTGGCTGACGCGTACCACGCGCTGCTGCCCGCGCGGGTCTTCGCCTTCACCGCTCGCACCGAGACGCACTACACGGAGATCGACTACGAACCCGGCGACGTCCTGCTCTTCGGTCCCGAACCCACCGGGCTCGCCCCCGAGGTGCTGGCCGATCCGCGCGTCACCGCGCTCGTCCGGATTCCGATGCGGCCCGGGATGCGCTCCCTCAACCTGGCCAACGCAGCGGCGATCGCCGTCTACGAGGCCTGGCGCCAGCTCGGCCACCCGGGCGCGGGCTAGACCACGGATCGATGCACGGCTGACCCCAACGATCCCTGAGCTTGTCGAAGGGTCGTTGGCGCGGCCACATCGGCGACCCTTCGACAGGCTCAGGGATCGTTGATCAGCGCATCCCTAAGCGAAATCGAAGACCACGGGGAAGACCGTGGCGACGACCACCGTCCAGGCCAGGTAGACCGGGATGTAGGAGGTCTGCCAGGTCTCCAGCCGCACGAACGGAACGCGACGACGGACGAAGCCGAGCTGCAACCAGGCGGCGCCGGCGAGATTGGCGAGCAGGATGAGGTTCAGCCCGAGCGAGGCGAGCTTGTTCGCGCTGGCGCCGTAGCTGCCGATCCGGCCGACCATCGCGACCAGCACGATGAGATCGACGATCAGGGCCGCCACGACCAGGACGAACTGCAGCCGCTCGAACCAGCCGGCCGGCGCGAGCGGATCGCGCGCCGACAGCGAGTACAGCAGCAGGCCCAGCACGACCAGCAGGACGATGTCGAAGATGATCAGCAGATCACGCTGCCCGAAGACGCGCACGCCGTCGGTCGGGTTCACGAGGTTGCCCTGTAGCAGCGCCACCACGATGAACGCGACCAGCAGGGCGGTGAACAGTGGTGTGAACACCCGTGTGAGCACCGGTGCGATGTTCTCGATGACGCTCTGTTTGGCCTCGACCAGCCGGCCCGCGACGACCACGGCGCCGGCGATGCCGCACGGCAGCAGCCACTCCTCCACGAAGGGGCCGGCGTCGACTCCCACCGCGGAGAAGACGCCCATCGTGAGGGCGACCAGCACGCCGCCACCGAGCGCGATCAGGACGAAATAGACGAACCATTCGCCGGTGAACCGGATGAAGTCCATGCGCGCCCGGCCCGAGACCCAGTCCCCGCCCACGTAGGCGACCCCGACCACCAGCCACAACGCGACGTTGGCATGCGTGATCGCGAGCAGCAGCGTCGCGCCGTCCGGTTCGAACGGATAGCCGTTCAGGACGAACGCCGCGGCAGCGAACGAGACGGCCACCGTGGCGGCCGTCTCGGCGCCGGCGCGGCGGCGCACCAGAAAGAGGGTGGCGAGGAAGGGCAGTACCAGCAGCGCCAGATTGCGCTGGTAGAACTCGCCGTCACCGGCGAAGCTCAACCCGAACAGGGCCGGGAGCTTCACCGCCACCGCGGCGAGGGCGGCGAGGGCGAGCGTGAGTGCCAGCCCGTTCGTCCGCGCCGGGGCCGGTCCGGTGTCTCCTTCGACGACCAGCTGTTTCCAGAGTCGTTCCGAATGCTCACGAGCGAACTCGCGGGAGAGCTCGTCGAGGCTGCCCATCCGCTTGATCGCGACCAGGAAGGCCTCGTCGCCGGCGAGCCCGGAGGCGGTCAATTCGTCGATGCGATCCCGCAGGTGCCCCTCGAGTTCGCGGACGTCGGTGTCGGCGATCGCCTGCCGTCGCGACACGTAGGCGCGCCAGGCGTCGATCTGCTCTTCGACGGCGTCGTGCGTGAGATCCATCTCAGGCCTGGCCCACGGCGAGCGATCCGAATCCTCCGGGCGTCCACACGCGTTCGAGGGTGCGGCTGACGACCGCCCACTGCGCCTGCTGCTCGGCGAGTGCTGCGTGGCCGCTGGGGCTCAGGCGGTAGTGCTTTCGGGGCCTGCGGGCCGGGGAGTCGTGCCAGCTGGCCTCGACGTGGCCCAGCCGTTCCAGCCGGTGCAGCAACGGGTAGAGCATCCCGTCGCTCCACTCCAGTTCGCCGTCGGACAGCGCCCGCACCCGCTGCAGGATCGCGTAGCCGTAGGACTCGCCCTCGGCCAGGATGCCGAGGACGAGCGGAGTCGCCGCCGCGGCGACCAGATCCTTGCCGACTCGCATGATCCTCCAATGCCTTGCGCTGCAATGTACCTAGAAGTACAAGGTATGTGCTGAGGAGAAGTCAAGAGCGACCGGGGGACCTGGCTGCACCCAGGCTGTTTCGACGGTGGTTTTCCACAGGTTCGAGGTGCTCCGGAGCGTTGTCCACAGGTTCGGAAAGTCGTTGGTACATCCGGGTCGCACCTCGCCAGAGTGCAGGGCGTCCATCCGCTGGGGGTGGGCGAGGCAGGAAGGTGGCAGTAATGCAGAAGCTGGCGAAGCGGCGCGACGAGCAGGGCATGACCACGGCGGAGTACGCCGTCGGGACGGTGGCGACGGTGAGCATCGTGGGGGTGCTCTTGTCGATCATTTCGAATCCGGAATTCAGGAAGTTCCTCTCGACGATCATCGAGGCGCTGCTCGACATCATCATCAAGATGATCACCGGAGGCTGACCGGTCGACGATCGGTGGCCGGACGGCGGATCCGGCCACCTCGGCGTCGCGGACGCGGCGCATTCGTATCCATCGGAACCCGAGGGAGGGCGCACGATGCAGAGAACTGGAGCTCCAGCCCGCCGAACTCGGCGCGGGGAGCGAGGAATGGTGACGGCCGAACTGGGGATGGCGAGCCTGGTGCTCGCGGTCGCGGTGGTGGTCGTCGCCTGGTTGGTGGCTGTGCTCGGGTTGCTGCTGCGCTGCCAGAGCACGGCCTGGGAGGTTGCCCGGCAGGAGGCGCGTGGTGACCAGGCGGCGGCGCAGCAGGCTCGCGCTGGGGCGCCGGCCGGGGCCCGGGTGGGGGTCAGCCGGTCGTCCGGGAAGGTCACCGTGGTGGTGGAACTCGCGGCCCGGCCGTGGGCCGGCTGGTTGCCGTCCGTGCCGTTGAGTGCGCAGGCGGTGACGCTGATCGAACCGGGGCAGACGTGACCGGCTCCGAGCGGGGCTCCGGCAGCCTGATGATGGCCGTGGGAGTGGTGCTGCTCGCGGTGACCGGCTTCGTGGTGGTGGGAGTGGGCAGCGGGCTGGCGGGCGCCCAGCGGGTGCGGGAGGCCGCCGATCTGGTGGCGCTCTCGGCGGCCGCGGCCTACGCCGACGGTGAGGACGCCTGCGCTGCGGCTACCCGGATCGCGGCGGCCAACCAGGTCGAACTGCGCGGCTGCGAGACGGCCGGCGACCTGCTCGACTTCGTGGTCACGGTGACCGTGGCGGCGCCCGCGGATTCGCTACCGGGCCGGCTGGGTTTCACCACTCGGTCGCACGCGGGCTGGGTCGTCTCGTGAACCCAGGACGGCCGCCAGCAGGGCGATCGCCGCCGCCTTGTCGAGCGGCTGATTGCCACTGCCGCACTTGGGGGAGACGATGCAGCGCGGACAGCCGTCCGCGCAGGGGCACTGGCGAACCAGGGCGAGGGTGGCCGCCAGCCACTCCGGCAGCACCTGGTAGGCCCGGTCGGCGAAACCGGCGCCGCCCGCCTGGCCGTCGTGGACGAAGACCGTCAAAAGCCCGGTGTCCGGGTGACAGACGGTGGAGAGGCCGCCGATATCCCACCGGTCGCAGGGCGCGAAGACGGGCAGCAGCCCGATCGCGGCATGTTCGGCCGCGTGGGCGGCGCCCGGGAGGGCCGCCGGCGGGATCCCGCTGGCGGCCAGCAGGGCCGGCTCGACCGTCCACCAGGTGGCGCGGGTGGTGAACCGGCGCACCGGCAGGTCCAGCGGGTTGCTGTCCCACACCGTGCCGGTCACCTCGTCGCGGCGCAGGTAGCCGGTCACCTGCGAGCCGAGTTCGACGTCGCCCAGGCCGGCGTTGGCACCGGGCAGCGGACGGCTCGCCGCTGTACTGAGGATGCGCAGGTCGGAGGTGCCGATCGCCTGGGTGTACCAGTTGCCGGTGTTGGGGCGGGCCAGCGCGACCCGGTTGACCGGGTCGTACTCGGCGATCTGCCATTGCTCGCCGAGGTGCAGGTACACCGCCCCGGCGTGGACTGTGCGATCGGCCGCGGCCGGATCGACCTGGCCGATCACCCGGCCGGTGGCCGCCTCGACGATCTCGACCTGCTCGCCCGCCGAACTGCGCAGGTCGATGCCGTCCACCGCGCGATCCGGACGGGTCCAGAACCAGCCGGCCGGACGGCGTCGCAGCACTCCGCCGGCGACGAGCCGATCCGCCAGGCCGGTCATGGCCGCCCCGAAGAACTCGGTGTCGGCCGCGGTGAGCGGCTTCTCCTGCGCGGCGGCGGCAAGGTGGGGGCCGAGGACGGCCGGCAGGTCGGGGTGCAGGACCGGGCGGTCCGCCCGCTGCGCGAAGATCGCCTCGGGGTGCTCGCACAGATAGCTGTCCAGCGGCTCCGGACGGGCCACCAGGATCGCCAGCGCGTCGGTGCCGGCCCGCCCGGCCCGTCCGGCTTGCTGCCACAGCGAGGCGAGTGTGCCGGGGAAGCCGCAGCTGATCACGGCGTCCATCCCGGCGATGTCGACGCCGAGTTCGAGCGCGTTGGTGCACGCCACGCCCCGCAACTCCCCGCTGCTCAGTCCGCGTTCGATCGCGCGCCGGTCGTCCGCCAGGTAGCCGGCCCGATAGGACGAGATCGCGTCCGGGGTCGCCACCTGCTGCTGCGCGCGCTTGGCGACGAGTTCGGCCTGCACCCGCGAGGTGGTGAAGGCCAGCGTCTGGCGTCCCTCGCCGACCAGGCGGGCAAGCAGCCGCGCGGTCTCGGCGTGGGCGTCCTCCTCGGGTTGCCACAGGCAGAAGTCGAGCGCCGGACGCCGTGAGCTGTCGGTGTCGACCGCCACCGCGGCGTCCACGCCGGTGAGCGCGCGGAGATGGTCGTCGGCGCCGGCGATCGTCGCCGAGCAGGAGAAGAAGACCGGATCGGCGCCGTAGTGCCGGGCCAGCCGCCGCAGCCGTCGCAGCACCGCCGAGACCTGGGCGCCGAAGACCCCGCGGTAGCGATGCGCCTCGTCGATCACCACGTACCGCAGGCTGCCCAGCAACCGGCTGAACCGGGAGTGATGGGGCAGCACCGACCGATGCACCATGTCCGGGTTGCTCAGGATCAGCCCCGCGTAGTCGCGGGCGAACCGTCGTTCCGCCTCGTCGGAATCCCCGTCCAGGGTGCTGAACCGGAAGCCCGGCAATTCCAGATCGCGGCAGGTGCGCCACTGATCATGCGCGAGCGCCTTGGTGGGAGCCAGGTAGAGGGCGGTGTGCCGCGGTGCGATCAGCCCGTTGCCGGGCAGCGGACGACCGACGTCCCCGTCGATCAGGGCGGCCAGCACCGGCATCAGGTAGGCCAGCGTCTTCCCGGACGCGGTGGGGGTGGAGAGCGCCACGTGCCGTCCGGCGAAGGCCGCCTCCCCAGCCGTGACCTGGTGCCGCCACGGCCGCTCGACTCCGAGCCGTCCGAAGGCCTCGCGGATCGGCCCGCTCACCCAGCCCGGAAACTCGGCGGTGACCCCAGGAACAGCGGGCCGGTGATGGACATGGCGCAGCCGCTCGTCCGAGGTCATCCACTGCGGCAGCGTCACCGCCCCAGCCTGCCACGCCCC
>JAPUEM010000133.1:8108-42318 GCA_027492575.1 Propionicimonas sp. | reverse complement strand
GGACAAGCGGCGATCGAACGGCTGCGCGACGACCTGGTCGGCGCCGGCTACTCCCTGGACGCGGTGACGGATCGGCTCGGTGAAGCAGGTCTGGCCGGGCTGGGCCGCAACTCCGGTGTCGCGGCGAGCCAGGCACTGGGCGATGCGGACGATCCGCAGGCGGCGGCGATCCGGCTGTGGCTGCTGCAACAGCCGGTGCCGGCCGACCGGCTGGCCTGGCTGGACGTGCCCGGGCTGCGCGACGCGGGCCTGCTCGAAGGGACGGACGACCTGCGCGCCACCGTCGAGATCAAGCCCTACGGCTCCGAGCGGCGGCAGGGCTGGATCTGCTCCGACCAGACCCCGCTCGACACCCGGGTCGCACGGCCCCGCTCCGATTTCGTCCTGGGCGCGTCGCCGGCCTCCACCACGCTGGCCCAGTTGGTGCCGCGGCGCCAGGTGGGCACCGCGCTCGACCTGGGCACCGGCTGCGGCATCCAGACCGTCCATCTGGCCGATCACGCCGACCGGGTGGTCGCCACCGATCTGAACCCGCGCGCCCTCGACCTCGCCCGCATCACCCTCGGCCTGAACCAGGTCGAGGCCGATCTGCGGCTGGGTTCCCTCTACGAGCCGGTGGCGGGGCAGGGCTTCGATCTCGTGGTCACCAACCCGCCCTACGTGATGTCACCGCCCGGCGGCGGCCTGGTCTACCGCGAGGGCGGCTTCGAGGCCGACCAGTTGATGCGCGAGGTGGTGCGCTCGGCCCCGCTCAACCCGGACGGCCTGCTGGTGGTGCTGGGCAACTGGGCGGTCACCGAAGGCCGGTCCTGGCAGGAGCGGGTGGTCGAATGGATCCCCGCCGGTCATGACGCGCTCGTCCTGCAGCGGGAACACCTCGACCCCTTCGAGTACATCGAGATCTGGCTGGCCGACGCCGGGCTCGCCGGCAGCGGCGACTACCTGCCGGGCTACCGCGAGTGGCTGGAGTACTTCCGGCGGCAGCGGATCACCGGGGTCGGGATGGGCTGGCTCTTCGTCCGCAACAGCGGCAGCGCCGAGCCGAGCGTCCGGCTGGAGGAGTGGCCGCACGCCGTCCACCAACCGGTGGCGGACGCGGTGCTGGCCCACTTCGCCGGCATCGAGCCGTCGCGCCGGCCGGAGGCGGAACTGCTCGCTGCCACCCTGCGCCGCTCCGACGACCTCGTTCAGGAAGCGATCGGGGCGCCCGGCGCCACCGACCCGGAGCACATCGTGCTGCGACAGCAAGGGGGCCTCGGCCGCGCGGGGATCGCCGGCACCGCCCTGGCCGCCGTGGTCGGCGCCTGCGACGGCGATCTTCCGCTGGGCGTCCTGGTGGACGCCGTCGCGGGCCTGCTCGACGTGGACGACGCCGCGCTGGCGACGGAGATCCTCGCGGAGGTTCGCCCGCTGCTGGCCGACGGCCTGCTCACCGTCGTCTGAGCGCGACTACCCGGAAGCCAGCATGGCCGCCACCGCGTCCGGCACCGGGGTGCGGGTCGCGACCCCGTCCACGAAGGTGTCGGCCTCAGGGGTGCTCACCGGATGCCCGGGAAGACGTGGGGGAGGCGAGGCGTTTACGCTGGTGTCCATCGCGATTTCACAGCAATCGCATAGCCGCGGCTTTGGATCCCCCGCGACACTGGAGGGCGGACCAAGGAGCACCGATGACTGAGCATGACGAGACGCAGCGGATCGAGCCGACCGAGCCCACCCGGGTGATCGGGACGGAGCCGACCGCGCGATTCGATGTGCCGCCGCCCGCACAGCCCCCGCACCAGGCCGGCCGGCCGAGCTACGCCGTTCCGCCGCCACCTGCCGGGTCGCCCGCTGCCGGACCGGCCTGGACGCCGCCCCCGCTCCCGTCCGGTCTGGGTCAGCCGCCCGCCGGCGCGCCCGGGTGGAGCGCCGGCCAGGGTGCCTGGACGGCCGGCTACCCGCAGGCCTCCACCGGTCCCTACCCGGCCGCCGCGCCCTACGGCCAGCCCGGCTACCCCGGTTACCCCCAGCCCGGTTACCCGCAGACCGGCCAGCCCGGCTACCCCGGTTACCCGCAGCCTGGCCATCCCGGTTACCCGCAGCCCGGAACCCCCCAGCCGCAGCCCTCGCTCGCCGCCGGCCCCTACGCTCGGTACGCCCAGCCCTCCCAGGCCGGCTACCACCAGCCGCCGCCCTACAACCCCTACGGGCAGTACCCGGCCGGTCCGCAGTGGCCGGCCCCCGGTCAGACCCAGCCCCGCCGCGGGGTCGGCCGCCTCATCCTGGTGCTCGCCCTGGCCCTGGCCGTGACCATCACCGGCTTCGCCTGGGCGCTGCGGCCGATCCTGGAGCAGTCGGTGAAGCCGGTCGCGCCGAGCGTCGAGCCCGCGCGACCCCAGGAGCCGGCGCAGCCCGCACAGCCGGGCACCGAGCCGGAGACGAGCCAGGACCCCAACGCACCGATCTCCGCCGGCGAGTCGGTCGGCGTGGTCTTCGTCGAGGGCCAGACCTCCGGTGGTATCGCGGCGGGCACCGGCATGGTGCTGACCCCGGATGGCAAGATCCTGACCAACTACCACGTGGTGGCCGGCACCCAGTCGCTGCAGGTGACCATCGCCGACAGCGGCGACAGCTACCCCGCCACCGTGCTGGGTTTCGACCAGACCAAGGACGTCGCGCTGCTGCAGCTGGCGGACGCGAGCGGGCTCGCCACCGTCACCCTCGACAACGACGAGGTGGCGGTCGGTGACGCGGTGGCGGCGGTCGGCAACGCCGGCGGGCACAACGAACTCGTCCGCGCGGCCGGCAAGGTGACCGGGCTCGACCGCAGCCTGACGGTGAACTCGGATTCGCCGTGGGGCTCGCAGGAGGATCTCTCCGGTGTGATCGAGACCACCGCGGGCGCCGTCCCGGGCCACTCCGGCGGCCCGATGTTCGACGACGAGGCCGAGGTGGTGGGCATCACCACCGCCGGTTCCACCCAGGCCGGACGCTCCTACGCGGTGCCGATCGCCGACGCCCTGGCGGTCGTCGACACGATCGAGGCCGGAAGGGACGTGGGGACGGTCCGGGTCGGGCCTGCCGGCTACCTGGGCATCGTGATCGGCAAGGCCTCCCGCTACGGAGTTCTCATCACCGATGTCGTCGCCGACTCGCCGGCCGGCCGGGCCGGCATGGAGGTCGGCAGCACCCTCGTCCGGGTCGGCGAGACCGAGGTCAACCAGACCACCAATATGGCGACCGTCATCCGCGGCCTGGAACCCGGCGACCAGGTCACCATCGAGTGGCTGACCCCCAGCGGCAAGGAGCGTCAGGCGTCCGTGGTCCTGGAGGCCAGCCCGGTCAACTGACGGCCCCGGCGGGTCATCCCGCTTCCTCTCTTTGTCATCCCCGCTTCCCTTTTCGTCATCCCCGCGCAGGCGGGGATCCCGACTCAACTGCGCCGTCCGTGGTGGACAGGTTCGACACTGTGGCTACTATGCGGTCTGGCGCACCGAACGTTGCGCCGTCCGTTCCGCAGCAGAAGGCAACCTCGTGGCTCAAGCGACCAAACGCCGGCTCGTCATCGTCGAGTCGCCCACCAAGGCGGTCAGCCTGGCGAGGTTCCTCGGCGCGGGCTACATCGTCGAATCCAGCCGCGGCCACGTCCGCGACCTACCGGAGAAGGCCGCCGACATCCCCGCCAAGTACAAGGGCGAGAAGTGGGCACGCACCGGCGTGAACGTCGACGCCGACTTCGCCCCGATCTACGTGGTGGACGCCGACAAGAAGGGCACCATCCGCGACCTCAAGGCCAAGCTCAAGGAAGCCGACGAACTCTTCCTCGCCACCGACGAGGACCGCGAGGGTGAGGCGATCGCCTGGCATCTGCTGGACGAGCTGAAGCCGAAGATCCCGGTGCGGCGGATGGTCTTCCACGAGATCACCCCCGAGGCGATCCACGCCGCCGTCGAGCACACCCGCGATCTCGACATCGACCTGGTGGACGCCCAGGAGACCCGTCGCATCCTCGATCGGCTCTACGGCTACGAGGTCTCCCCGGTGCTGTGGAAGAAGGTCATGCCGCGGCTCTCGGCGGGGCGCGTGCAGTCCGTGGCGACCCGCCTGGTCGTCGACCGCGAATGGGAGCGGATCAACTTCCACGTCGTGGACTACGCCGGTATCGAGGCGCTGCTGGACGCCGGACCGGACGCCTCCCCGCGCCAGTTCACGGCGTCCCTGAGCCAGTTCGGCACCCGCCGGCTGGCCGCCGGGCGCGACTTCGACTCCTCCGGGAAGCTGACCGGCAAGGAACTGCTGCACCTCTCCGCCGAGGCCGCCGAGCAGCTGGCCGAGGCCCTGCGCCAGGCGACCTACGCGGTGGCCGGCGTCGAGGCGAAGGCCTACCGCCGCAAGCCCTACGAGCCCTTCCGCACCACCACCCTGCAGCGCGAGGCGGGCACCAAGCTCGGCTTCACCGCGCAGCGGACGATGTCGGTCGCCCAGGAGCTCTACGAGCGCGGCTTCATCACCTATATGCGTACCGACTCGGTCAACCTGTCGCAGGCGGCGATCACGGCCGCCCGGGCGCAGATCAAGCACCTGTACGGGGGACAGTTCCTGCCCGACCAGCCCCGGGTCTACGCCTCCAAGGTGAAGAGCGCGCAGGAGGCCCACGAGGCCATCCGTCCGGCCGGCGAGCAGTTCCGCACCCCGGCCGAGACCGGTCTGCACGGCGACCAGTTGCGGCTCTACGAGCTGGTCTGGAAGCGCACCCTGGCCTCCCAGATGAAGGACGCGGAGGGCAACACCGTCACCGTGCGGATCGGCGCGACCCTGGCCGAGCGGGTCGGCGTCACCGACGCCAGCACCGGTGAGGTGGTCGACGCCGGACGGGCCACGCTCACCGCCTCCGGCCGCACCATCACCTTCCCCGGCTTCCTGAAGGTCTACGTCGCCGCCGCGGACGAAGGCGAGGCCGCCGACGACGCCCAGGCCCCGCTGCCCGAACTCACCGCGGGCCAGCCGCTGGTGGCCGAGGAGGTCACTCCGAAGCCGCACAGCACCACCCCGCCGGCCCGGTACACCGAGCCCTCGCTGGTGGCCGAGCTGGAACGGCGCGAGATCGGGCGTCCGTCCACCTATGCGGCGATCATCCGGACGATCACCAGCCGCGACTACGTCTTCAAGAAGGGCTCGGCCCTGGTGCCCACCTGGCTGGCCTTCGCGGTCACCCGGCTGCTGGTCGAGCACTTCCCGCGGCTGATCGACTACGCCTTCACCGCGCTCATGGAGGAGACCCTCGACGAGATCGCCAACGGCAACGCCGCCCGGGTCGCCGTGCTGCGGGACTTCTACTTCGGGCCCGAGGGCGACAGCTACGAGGGTCTGCAGCAGCTGGTGAACGAGTTGGGCGATATCGATGCCCGGGCGCTCTCCACCTTCGCGCTGGAGGATTCCGGCATCGACGTGCGGGTGGGCCGCTACGGCACCTATGTGGAGGACGCCGACGGCCGCCGCGCCAACGTCGACCCCGACCTGCCGCCGGCCGAGCTGACCGTCGAGGTCGCCCGCGAGCTGCTGGAGAAGCCTGCCGCCGAAGAGCGGTCGATCGGGGCTGATCCCGAGTCGGGCCGTCAGATCGTGGCGAAGTCGGGTCGGTACGGCCCGTACGTCACCGAGGTGCTCGAGGAGGGCGCGCCCAAGACGGCCAAGCCGCGCACTGGCTCACTGTTCGCCTCTATGTCTGTAGAGACGGTGACCCTGGAGCAGGCCTTGCAGTTGCTCTCGCTGCCCCGCGTGGTGGGGAAGAGTGCTGACGGTGAGGAGATCACCGCCCAGAACGGCCGCTACGGCCCCTACCTGAAGAAGGGGACGGATTCCCGCTCGCTGGCCTCCGAGGCGCAGATCTTCGACATCACCCTGGAGGAGGCCGAGGCGATCTACGCCCAGCCCAAGACCCGGGGCGGACGCACCGCCTCCGGGCCGCTGCGCGAACTGGGCCCCGACCCGGCCAACGGCAAGCCGATGGTGATCAAGGACGGCCGCTTCGGCGCCTATGTCACCGACGGCGAGGTGAACGCCACCCTGCGCCGCACCGACTCCGTCGAGGCGATGACCCCTGAGCGCGCCGCCGAACTGCTCGCCGAGAAGCGCGCCAAGGGCCCCGCCCCCAAGCGCACCGCCCGCAAGCCCGCGGCCAAGCGCACCACGACAAGGAAGACGCCCCCCAAGAAGGCGTGAGTCTGTGGGCCCGTGCCGATGGTTGCCCACTCGGACCGCCGAAGTTGTCGTTGTCAGCGCCGGGTTCGGGTCTCAGGCTCATCGAACCGCCGAAGTGGTCGTCATTCCGGCCAATTTCGCCCGAATGACGACCATATCGGCGGTCGCGTGTGGGCTGGGCTGGCTGACCGGCCTGAGAACGACAACATCGGCGGTTTCGTTTCCGGCGTCGCCACCTGCGGTGGCCGCTTGCTCAACCACATCATGACCCGACCTGCGCCAGGCCGTAGGCTGAGCGCGACGAAAGGGAGGGCCGATGGCCGGAGTGTTCATCGTCTTCGAGGGCGGGGACGGGGTGGGCAAGTCGACCCAGGCGCGGCTGCTGGCCGACTGGCTGGCCGCCCAGGGCCACGACGTGGTGCTCACCTTCGAGCCGGGGGACACCAAGGCCGGCGCGGTGATGCGCCAGATCGTCCTCGACCCGGCCACCGGAGACCTCTCGCCCCGGGCCGAGACCCTGCTCTATGCCGCTGACAAGGCCCATCACGTCTATGAACTGGTCCGTCCGGCGCTGGAGCGTGGCGCGATCGTGGTCTGCGACCGCTACATCGATTCGATGCTGGCCTACCAGGGCGCCGGCCGGCAGCTGGGCACCGACCGGCTCGAAGCCATCGCCCGCTGGGCGACCGGCGACCTGCTGCCCGACCTGACCGTGCTGCTCGACCTCGATCCGGAGCGCGGGGTGGGTGGCATCGAGAGCCCCGACCGGGTGGAGGGGGCGGGCCTGGAGTTCCACCTGCGCGCCCGCGCCGAGTTCCTGGCCCTGGCCGCCCGGGACGCCGAGCACTACCTGGTGCTGCCGGCCCGGACCGACCGCGAGGAGATCGCCGCCGCCGTCCGGGAGCGGCTGGCGCCGCTGCTGTCGGATCCGCCTGGCACGCTGGCGTGATGAGCACCGCGATCGTGGCACCGGGGGTCTGGGCCGAGCTGATCGGCCAGGAGCGGGTCGTCGCCACGCTGCGCCGCGCCGTCGAGGGCGAGCGCCACGCGATGACCCACGCCTGGCTGTTCACCGGCCCGCCCGGTTCCGGACGCTCCAACGCGGCCCGCGCCTTCGCCGCCGCCCTGCAGTGCGCCGACGGTGGCTGCGGCAGTTGCCAGGCCTGCGTGACCGCACTCTCCGGCGCCCACCCGGATGTCACCGTGGTGCGCACCGAGAAGCTCTCGATCGGTGTGGACGAGGTGCGCGAACTCGTCCGCCGGGCGGCGATGGCGCCCACCCTGGGCCGCTACCAGGTGCTGATCGTCGAGGATGCGGACCGGGTCACCGAGCGCGGCGCCGACGCCCTGCTGAAGGCCGTGGAGGAACCCGCCCCCCGGACGGTCTGGCTGCTCTGCGCCCCGACCGCGGACGACGTCATCGTCACCATTCGCTCCCGCTGCCGCCGGGTCGATCTCCGGACCCCGAGCGAGGCCGCGGTCGCCGAGCTGCTGCAGCGCCGCGACGGGGTCGACCCCGAGCTCGCCGTCTTCGCCGCCCGCGCCGCTCAGGGGCACGTCGGCAGGGCGCGGGCGCTGGCCCGCAACGAGACCGCCCGCCAGGCGCGGGCCGACATCCTGCGGCTCCCGCAGCAACTCGGCTCACTGGGTCAGTGCCTGGCCGCCGCCGCGCAGGTGGTGAAGACCACCGCCGACGAAGCCGCCGCGATCACCGCCGAACTGGACGCCCGCGAGCAGGCCGAACTCGCCGAGGCCCTCGGCATGGGCACCAAGGGCGCCCGTCCGCGCAACGCCCAGGCGGCGCTGAGCGCCCTGGCCGACGAGCAGAAGCTGCGCGCCAAGCGGCTGCAGCGCGACGCCCTCGACCGGGTGCTGACCGAACTCACCTCCTACCACCGTGACGTCCTGGTGATGCAGACCGGCGCCGGCTCCCCGGTGATCAACGCCGAGTTCGCCGGCCCGATCCGCGACCTGGCCGAACGCTCGGCCCCCGCCCAGACCCTGCGCCGGCTGGACGCCATCCTCGCCTGCCGCACCGCCCTGGAGACCAATGTCGCCCCGCTGCTCGCCATGGAGGCCCTGATGCTGGCCCTCGCCCAGCCCTGACGGCCGCGCGCACGCTCCCTCCGTCGTCCCCGCTCCTCCCCTTCGTCATCCCCGCGGAGGCGGGGATCTTCTGCCCCGACCGCCCACGTCCGTCCCATGTCGCACTTGGTCGGCTTCTGGAACGAGAAGGCGAACAGGTGCGACGACAGATCACCAGACGGCGGTTTAGGGGTGTCGCTCGGCGGCTATCCATGCCTGTGATGTTTTGATAGGCGTGAGCGTGCAGGAAGGACTTCCCCAGTGACCGAGCAGCCAGAAGACGAACGCGTCGAAGAACAGGACGAGCCGACGCAGACCTGGGCGCCTGCCGAGGTCGAATCCGAGCAGCCCGCCGAGGCCCCTGCCGACGTGGAGCAGGACTACGAAGCCATCGAGGACGCCATCGAAGAGGGCATGCCGCTCGCACCCCAGGACGAGGAGCCGGAAGCCGCCGAACCCGAGCCTGCCCAGCCGCAAGCCGAGGCGGTGGCCGCCGATGCCGAGCCGACCGTGGCGGTGGCGGAGGGCGTCCCCGATCCCGTCCTGAGCGACGCCGAACCCACCATCGCGGTGACCGAACCGGTCACCGAACCAGTCGTGTCCGAACCCGAGACGGAGGTCGAAGTGACCGCACCCACCATGCCCATCGGTCTCTCCGAGACGATCGCGCTGCCGACCGAGGCGCCCGAGCCCACCCAGGCCATCTTCCGCGACTCGCCGGCGGACGCGCTCCCCGACCCCTACGCCGACCCGCAGTCGGAGGAGGCGCAGAAGCTCGCCGCCGAACGCGCCGCCCGCAAGGAGGCCCGTGACGCCGCCCTCGCCGCGGTCGCCCCGGCACCGGTGGTCGCCCCGGAGCCGGTGGTCATCAAGCAGCGCACCAACGACAAGTTCCTCGGAGCCTTCGGCATCCTCGCGCTCCGCCTGGTGGTGGGCGGCATCTTCGCCATCCGTGGCTATCAGATGCTCGGCGATCTGGTCGGCACCCAGGAACGGATCGGCTCGACCCTGCTGGCCCCGTACGCCCAGGTCCTGGCCATCGTCGTCGGCGCGGCCCACCTGCTGATCGCCCTCGCCCTGCTGCTCGGCCTGCTCACCCGGGTGGCCGGCCTGGGCGTCCTGCTGGTCGCCGGCGGCGCCCTCGCCTTCGTCTGGTGGGGCCCGTGGAGCCCGTTCGTCGCCGGCCAGTCCGGCTTCCTGGGCGAACTGGAACTGGTGCTCGCCGCCTGCGGGCTGTTGCTGCTGCTCATCGGCGGCGGCGGCTGGAGCATCGACCGCAGCTTCCGTTCCGCCCGCGCCAAGGACAAGGCCGCCCGCCAGCTGGCCCCGTAGCCGCATGACTCAAGCCTGATCGCTGTGACCGCCGGCCAAGGAACCGTCCCCTGGCCTGCCGTCGCCCGGGTCCTGGATCCCGGGTCGTAGCCCGGGATGACGAGGGAAGGCTGGCCGCGCACGCTTGCGCGAGCGTGAACCGTCGCTTGTCGCTGCGACTACTCTGTGGCCTGTGAGGATGCGGCGGGGGATCGGCGGGCTGGTGGCGCTCGCGCTGCTGGCGGCCGGCTGCACCTTCCCCACCATCACGCCCACTCCGACCCCCACTCCCGGTGAGGCCACCGAGGTCGGCGGGGTGGAGATCTCCTCCGAGATCGGGCCGGTGGTGGATCGTCCCTTCCTGCCCGACCCGGGGGTCACCCCCCAGGGCTTCGTGGCCGCCCCGGGTGGCGAGGGCCTGACCGGCTACCTGGCGCAGCAGCTGGATTGGCAGGGCTGCGGCGGCGGTCTGCAGTGCGCCAGCATCAAGGCGCCGCTCGACTACGCCGATCCGGGCGCCCAGGCGATCACGCTCTCCGTCGCCCGTCGTCCCGCCACCGCCGAGCCCCGGCTCGGCTCGCTGTTCGTGAACCCCGGTGGTCCCGGCGCGGGCGGACGCGGCCTGGCCGCCGGCTTCGCCAACAAGGGTCTCGAGCAGTACGACATCGTCGGCTGGGATCCGCGCGGCACGGGTGAGTCGACCCCCGTCCGCTGCTACGGGGACCGCGAGGTGGACGCCTTCCTGGCGCTCGACGCCTCCCCGGACGACCCCACCGAGCGGGCCGACCTGGTGAAGGCGACCGCCGAATTCGGCGCCTCCTGCTGGCAGCACAGCGGGCGGCTGCTGGAACACATCACGACCATCGACACCGTCCGCGATCTCGATCTGCTGCGCGCCCTGGTGGGCGACGAGAAGCTCAACTACTACGGCTTCTCCTACGGCACCCAGATCGGGGCGACCTACGCCGAGCTGTTCCCCTTCAACGTGGGCCACGTGGGCCTGGACGCCGCCGTGAACATCACCGACTCCGACGAGGTGATCCAGGCGATGGGCTTCGACCTGGCGCTGGGAAACTTCGCGAGCTGGTGCGCCGCCGAGCAGTGCGTCCTCGGCTCCACCAAGGACGAGGTGCTGGCCAGCATCACCACCCTCTTCGACGACCTGGACGCCAAGCCGGTGGTGGTCGGCGACCGACTGCTCACCCAGAGCCTGGCGATGCTCGGCGTCGCCCAGCTGCTCTACGGCGGCATACCCTCCTGGAAGTCGCTGGCGTCCTATGTCGCCTGGGCGCGGCAGGGCAGCGGCGAGGCGCTGCTGTGGGTCGCCGACCAGATGCAGGGCCGGGACGAGAAGGGCCACTACTCCACGATGTACTTCGCCTTCCCGGCGATCAGCTGCGCCGACTACGTCGACCACGGTGTCGTGGACGCCGACGGCGTCTGGATCGACGACCAGGCCAAGGCCCCGATCTTCGGCCGCTACTTCGGCCCGCAGTACACCTGCACGCTGTGGCCGGTGCGACCCAGCGTCCAGCTCGACCTGCGGGGCGCGGGGGCTGCGCCGATCCTGGTGGTCGGCGGCACCGGCGACAACGCGACCCCGTACCAGCACGCCGTGACCATGGCCGAGCAGCTGGAATCCGCGGTACTGGTCACCTACGAGGGCGAGGGCCACGGCACCTACGGCCACAAGTCCGCCTGCGTGGACGAGATCGTGGTGGCCTACTTCATGGACGACAAGCTCCCCGCCGACGGCACCACCTGCAGGTGAAGCCGCCCGGCGAAGCCGTTCAGGCCGAGCAAGGTAGCATGACGCGGACACAGCACGGGGGCTGCCGAAGTGCGTTGATCCGGACCGAGGAGGGGGGCTGGCATGAGCAAGAAGCGCGGGTCGCGAGTCACCCTGGCCGATGTGGCTGCCTTGGCGGGCCTGTCGCAATCAGCGGTCAGCCTGATCCTGAACGACCGGCCCGGCACCCGGCTGTCGGCCGATGCCGCCGAACGCGTCCGGGCGGCCGCCGCGGAGCTCGGCTACCGCCCGAATCCGGTCGCCCGCAGCCTGCGCCTGGGCAAGACCTTGGCCATCGGGATGATCAGCGACCACGTCATCATCACCCGGTACGCCTCCAGCATGATCGTGGGCGCCATGGCGGCCGCCAAGGAACACGGCCATGTCGTGCTGATGGCGGAGACCGGCGGTGAGCCGGAGGCGCTGGCCGAGGCCGTGACCATGCTGGACAGGCGGGTGGACGGCGTGCTGATCGCGCTTCTGGGCGCCCGCATGATCGACGTCCCCGAGATGGCCTCCGGAACGCCCGTGGTCGTCGTCAACGGACGAACGAGCGCAGGCCACCCCAGCATCCTGCCCGACGAGCGGGAGGCCGGCTTCGCCGTCGCGCAGGCCGTGCTGGACGCGGGCCACCGCAGCATCGCCCTGCTCGGCGAACGGGACGAGGCCCGCGACGAGCGGGTGTCGGTCACCATCGGCAGCCGGTTCGCGGCGATCAACCAGACCCTCGCGGCGGCAGGAGTGGAGCCCGCGCGGGCGCCCCTGTCGCGATGGACGCCGGCGACCGGCTATGAGGCCACCCGCCGCCTGATGACCGAACGCCCGGACATCACCGCGGTCATCGCCGCGAACGACAACATCGCCTTCGGCGTCTACGAGGCGCTCTCCGAACTGCACCTCGAGATACCCGGTGACGTGTCGGTGATCTCCTTCGACGACGACGAGGTGGCCAGCTACCACCGTCCGGGCCTCACCACCGCCCGGCTGCCCTACCAGGAGATGGCGCGGATCGGCGTCGAGATGGTGCTCGGCGCACGCGCCCCGGAGGACACCCTGGTGCCGATGCCGCTGATCCGGCGCGGTTCGCTGGGCGTGCTCGCCGGCAACCGTTAGCCTCGGGCGACCACCCGTAGCCACAGAAAGCCGTGGGCCGGCAGGGTGAGCCCGCCGGCAAGGTCGAGCGGCGCGTCGGCGACGAGGTCGACGGCCTCCGGTTCGAACCCGGACAGCAAGGACGCCTCGAGCCGGACGGGGGCGTCGGCGACATTGGCCAGCACCAGGACGCGATGGCCGTCACCCGGCCGCTGGAAGCCGACCACGCCGTCGTCGGGGACCTCGAAGCCGATCAGGTCGTTGCCGCCCAGCGCCGGAGTCGCCTTCCGCACCTCGATCAGCCGGCGCAGCCGGGAGAAGACCCGGCCCGCGGGCGTGCGCAGGTCGTGCCGGGCCTCGTAGTTGAGCTCCGGCCGGAACGGACGATGCACCCAGCGGCTGTCGTGGGCCTCGTCGGGCCGGTTCCGGAACGAGTAGTCGTTGAGCTGGGCGACCTCGTCGCCGAGGTACAGCAACGGCATTCCGCCGGTCGACATGGCGATGGCGTGGGCGAGGACGACCCGATCCTCACCGCCGGCGTCCCCGGCTTCGATGCCGGCCAGCGAGGCCGTCGTCCCGGCCACCCGGGCGTCGCCGGTGCGGGGGTTCTCCTGGAAGGCCGCACCGCGGGCGAAGCCGCCGCCGAACCGGCCGACGTAGAAGTCGTTGAGGAACCGGCGATGGGCGTAGCCGTCGATGCCGAACTCGGCGGCGTCCTCGTCGGCGAAGGTCCAGCCGATGTCGTCGTGGCTGCGGACGTAGTTCACCCAGGCCGTTCCGGCCGGCAGGGCGTGCCGCCGCACCAGCGCCTGGGAGAGCAGCCGGGCGTCCCGGGTGGCCAGCGCCTCCCAGGTGAGCGCCATCTGGAGGGGGTTGTAGGAGATCTGGCATTCGCCGGGGGAGATGTAGGAGATCACCTCGTCCGGGTGCACGATCGCCTCCGACTTGAAGAGCAGGCCCGGCGCGCCGATGCGCAGCACCTCGTTGAAGGCCTGCAGCAGCAGATGAGCCTCGGGCAGCGACTCGCAGGCCGTGCCGAGCCGCTTCCAGATGAAGGCGACCGCGTCCATCCGCAGCACCTCGACGCCCTGGTTGGCCAGGAAGAGCATCTCGCCCGCCATCGCGGCGAAGACGGCCGGATTGGCGTAGTTGAGATCCCACTGGAAGTGGTAGAAGGTCGCCCAGATCCAGCGGCCGTCGGGCAGCTGGATGAACGATCCGGGGTGATCGTCGGGGAAGATCTCCCGGGTGGTGCGCTCGTAGGCGTCCGGCATCGTCCGGTCGGGGAAGATCAGGTAGAAGTCCTCGTACCCCGGGACGCCGGCCACCGCCTTGCGGGCCCATTCGTGCTCGTCGCTGGTGTGGTTGAAGATGAAGTCGACCACCAGCGAGATGCCCGCCTCCCGCAGTTCGCGAGCCAGCGCGGCCAGGTCGTCCATGGTGCCCAGCCGCGGGTCGACCTCGCGGTAGGAGCTCACCGCGTAGCCGCCGTCGTTGTCGCCTTCGGGCGAACGGAAGAGCGGCATGAGGTGCAGGTAGGTCAACCCGAGCTCACGGAAGTACGGCAACTGCTGCCGGATGCCCTCCAGGCTGCCCGCGTACCGGTCGACGTAGCAGACGCCGCCCAGCATCTTCTCCGACGCGTACCACTGCGGGTCGGCGGCGCGGTCGGCGTCCAGCGCCTTGAGATCGTCCGGACGCCGCGCGTAGGACTCGGCGGCCAGCGCGATCACCTGCGCGAGTTGCTCCCGGCTGTCGCCGCGGTCGGCGTAGATGCGCCGGAACAGCCCGTGGAGCACCGGGAAGTGCGCCTCGAGCCGGGCGGTGAAGTCGGACGGCAGCCCGACCCGCTGCTCGGCCGCCTCGCGGGCGAAGGCCAGGTCGGTGGGGTGGTCGGTGCTCAGTGATGCCACGGGGCTCTCCTTGTCATAGCAGCGGGGCCACGGTCAGCCGCCGGACGACCGCGGTGCCGCCCTCGGCGAAGGCAGTCAGGCCGGTGCTGGTGGGTGAGGGGAAGATCTGGTCGGTGAGGGCGACCTCGCCATCGGCGGCGAGCACCTCCACGGAGGCGGCGTCCACGTAGATGTCGAGCCGGATCGCGTCCGGCGCCGGCAGCGAGGCGGAGTGCACGGCGGCGAACGCGTCGTGGATCGTCGTGCCCGAGGTGCGGCGATCCACCGCGACGGTTCCGGCCGTCCGGTCGCAGACGATGCGGGTGCGCTCGCCGTCCCCGACCCGCACCTCGAAGCCCATCCGGACGGACGTGCCGAACTCGAGGTCGGCCGTCAGGTGGTAGGCCTGCCCCGGCTCGGGGAGGGCCGCCACGCCGGCAACGCTCAGCTCGGTGGCGTCGATGGAGGCCGGCCCTTCGGCGACCACCGGTCGCTGCACCAGCCGGAGGGCGCCGTCGCGTCGCCGCAAGGACAGCCGCCGGGGGAGCGTGGCCGAGCCGCGGAAGAGCGAGCCCGGGGTGTGCTCGGCGTACAGCCAGTTGTTCATCCAGCCGTGGATCACCGGTGCGCCGGGGGCGTCGGTGTAGGCCACCGCCGCGTAGAAGTCGGCGCCGTGGTCGAGCCAGCGGGCCTCCTGAAGGAGGGTGAAGGTCTCCCCGTCGAAGTCGACCACCGCGTACTGCATGCCCGAACCGCCGACCGGCCCGCCGGCCTGAACGCTCAGCAGCAGCACCCAGGCCTGCTCGTCGCTGCCCTCGAGGGGGACGGAGACGATATCGGGGCACTCCCAGACGCCCTCGGTGTAGCCGAAGCCGCCGACCTCGGCGCTGAGCTCCCAGTCGAGCAGGTTCTCCGACTGGTAGAGCCGGATGGTCCGATCCTCGGCCATCACGATCGCCATCACGAAGCGGTCGCCGCGGCGCAGCAGCTTCGGATCGCGGAACTCCGTCGACCCGATGTCGAGCACCGGATTGCCGGCGTAGCGCTGCCAGGTGCGTCCCCGGTCGAGACTGAAGGCCACCGCCTGCCGCTGCTGCTTCGTCACCGGGTCGAAGCTGGTGTACAGCGCCACCATCGCGGGCCGGTCCGGCTCGCCCAGCCCGGACACGTTGTCATGGTCGACGACCGCGCTGCCGGAGAGCACATACTCCTCGTCGGTGTTCGGGATCGCGACCGGCAGCTCGATCCACGAGAGGAGGTCCTTGCTGATCGCATGCCCCCAGGACGACTGGCCGGGCTCGATGCTGTGCCGGTTGTACTGGAAGAAGAAGTGGTACTCGCCCTCGTGGTGGAGCAGCCCGTTCGGGTCGTTCATCCAGTTGCGCCACGGCGTGAAATGCGCCGTCGGCCGCTCAGGTTCCATCACAGTCCTCTCCGACACCGATCAGTCCTGTGAGCCGGCCGGCAGCCGGAGCTGCCAGGCGTCGATGACGGTGCCGGGGTCGGCGATGAGCCGGTAGGCCTCTCCGGGCGCCGGGTAGGCGCGCAGCGTGGTGGAGCCCAGCCCGAAGACCTCGACCAGGGAGGCGTCGATCAGCAGGCGGGTGGTGTGCTCGCCCAGGTCGCCGCGCCAGACGGTCTGGCCGGGCTCGCCGTCGGCCGCCAGCCGCAGTTCGGCGGTTCCCGGCCCACGCACGAGGATCTCGGCCTGATCCGGCAGGGCCGAGGCGGGGTCGATCGCTTCGCCGCGCAGCCGGACGAGCTCGCGTGCCGGCACCAGCCGGACCGCGTAGCCGTCGACCACCAGCTCGCAGACGCTGGTCAGCGTCCCCGACCAGCCGACGGCGTCGGCCTCGGCTTCACTTCGGCCGCGCACCCCCTCGCCGGCGATCTCCCGGGCCCATCCCCAGACCAGCACCCGCTCGGCGCCGCCGTCGCGGTCACCGGCCTGGACGGCCTGCGGGGCGTAGAAGGACGGGCCGCCGTCGAGGCTGCCGCCCGAGCGTGGCGAGAATCGCGGCAGCCCGCTGCCCGGATCGACGGTCAGCGAGCCGAGCAGGTAGTCGACCGCCACCGGCTGGCCGTACCGCGATCGCGAGACGATGAGCACCCAGGCGCCATCGACGGCAACCAGCTGCGGGCACTCCCAGACCTCCGACCGGGGCAGCGTCGCGGCCACCTCGTCGGTGCCGTCCAGCATGACGCCCAGGTACCGCCAGGATTCGAGGTCGGTGGCGTCGTAGAGCAGGACGGCCGGCTCGCCCGAGGCCAGCCCGGCGCCCTGGATGCCCCACCGCCGGCCACCGTGCTCGAACAGGAACGGATCGCGGACGGTGGTCACCGACCTGTCGTCGGGCATCGGCGCGGCCACCCGGGGGCTCTGCCGGAAGCCGTCGGCCTCCAGGCGGGCCAGCATGACCTCGGACGGCCCCGTCTCGTCCCGCACCCCCGAGTAGACCAGGGTGGGGACGCCGGCGTCGATCACGCACACTCCCGTCCAGCAGCCGTACTCGTCGCCGGCGCCTGGCTGGGGCCGGATCGCCACCCCCTCATCGCGCCAGTTCAGCAGGTCGTCCGAACTCACCTGGCCCCAGGTGATCCGCTGATGGCGGGCCGAATCGGGGTTGTACTGGAAGAAGACCTGCCAGCGGCCGCGATCGTGGTGGATGCCGTTGGGATCGTTCAGCCATCCTTTCGCCGGGCGGGGGTGCAGGCGGGGGAAGCTCCGATCCGGATGGGACGGGAGGGTCATTTCTGCCTTTCGACATCGTCAGTGGTGGGAGGACGGCAGGGGCTGCGTCGCACAGGTCGACGCAGCCCCTCACCGGAGGTGGGATGGTCTGGCTAACCCTTCACGCCCGAGGAGGCGATCGAGGAGATGAACGCCCGCTGGAAGAGCAGGAAGACCACGATCACGGGGATGGTGATCATGGTCGTATAGGCCATGATCTGTCCCCACGGCGTGCCTTCGGCCGTCCCGCTGGCGAAGAAGTACCGCATGCCCACCTGGACCGGACGCATCTTCTCCTCCTGGATCACCAGCAGCGGCCACAGGTAGGAGTTCCACTGGGGCAGGAAGGTGAGGATCGCCGAGGTCGCGAACGCGGGCCCGGCCAGCGGTGCGACGATCGAGCGGTAGATGCGGAACCAGC
The DNA here is from genome assembly GCA_027492575.1 of Propionicimonas sp. GTDB lineage: Bacteria > Actinomycetota > Actinomycetes > Propionibacteriales > Propionibacteriaceae > Propionicimonas. Next base: position 24,817 of record JAPUEM010000133.1, on the reverse strand, counting down.
TGGCCCCGTCCACGCGGGCGGCTTCGTCGATCTCCTTGGGGATCGAGCTGAAGTACTGCGTGAACAGGAAGATGGAGAAGGCGTTCGCGATGAACGGCACGATCAGCACCTCGTAGCTGTTGCTCCACCCGGTCTCAAGAGCGAACCCGTCGCTGTACAGGGCGATCCGGGGCAGCTGCGAGACCCAGTAGACCATCGGGATGGCGAAGGTCTCGAAGGGCACGATCAGGGTGGCGATGACGGCACCGAGAATGACGCCCCGTCCCTTGAAGTTGAGCCGTGCCAGGGCGAACCCCGCCAGCGAGTTGATGAACAGGCCGAGGACGACGATCGAGACGGTCACCACGAGGGAGTTGAAGAAGAACTGCGCGACCGGAACCCGGTCGAAGACCCCCGCGTAGTTGTCCATCGAGAGCTCGCCGACCGGGAAGAACGCCTTCCAGCTGGTCAGGTCGGCCAGGATCTGCGTCCGCGGCTTGAAGCTGGACGAGATCATGAAGAGCAGCGGCAGGACGAAGGTCAGCGCGAGCAGCACCAGCGGCAGGTAGGTGATCGGCTTGCCCGCGGTGGGGTCCTTCTGGATCGCCTTCCTGGGCTTGACGGCAGTGGATGCGGTCATGGCTCAGTCCTCCTTGGTGAGCTTGCGCTGGATCAGGGTGATCGTCAGCACGATCAGGAAGAAGATGAGGGAGAGCGCCGAGGCGTACCCCACGTCCCCTCGTCCCGAACCCATCTGGATGATGTGGTAGACCAGCGTCGTGGTCGCGTTCGCCGGGCCGCCGCTGGTCATCACGTCGATCTGCGTGAACAGCGAGAAGGCCGCGATGGTGATCGTGATCAGGATGAAGACGAAGGTGGGACGGAGCCCCGGAATGGTGACGTGCTTGAACTGTTCCCAGTTGCTGGCGCCGTCGATCGAGGCCGCCTCGTAGAGATCGAGGTTGATCTGCTGCAGGCCGGCGAGCCACAGGATCATGTGGAACCCGACCCCCTGCCAGATCGACATGACGATCACCGCCGGCATGGCGGTGGAGGGTTCGTTGAGCCAGTCGACGTTGAAGCCGAAGATGGCGTTGATCAGGCCGTCCTTCTGGTACATGAACCGCCACAGCATGGCCACCACGACCATGGACGTCACCACGGGCATGAAGAACATCACCCGGAACGCGGTGATGCCGCGTAGCTTCTGGTTGATCAGCATGGCGAGCAGCAGGCCCAGACCACCCTGGAACGGGACCACCACCAGCACGAAGACCGCGATATTGCGCAGCGCGTCCCAGAACGTCGGGTCGTTGACCAGGGCGCGGACGAAGTTGTCGAAGCCGACGAACTGCGAGGCTGCCGCGGAGCCCAGCCGGGCGTTGGTGAAGCCCAGCGTGAACGACATCAGGACCGGGACGACGAAGAACAGGACCATCAGGATCACGGCGGGGGCGATGAACGCGTAGCCCGCCCGTCTTTCCTCGCGCGCCGCCTGATTCAGGCGGCCTGCGACTTTGGTTGCCGACATCAGCTCTCCTTCTTTGGAGTTTCGGAGTGAGGAGGGGGCCGGCTGTGCGCCGGCCCCCTGACACTCAGCGGTTGTTGTAGCCGGCCGACTTGATGTCGGCGTCGATCTCGCTGACCATCTGGTCGAGGGTCTTCTGCGGCTCGGTTCCGTTGATGAGATCGGCGAGGTTCTTCTCGAAGACCTGGCTGATCACCGGGTAGGCCGGGGTGGCCGGACGCTCCAGGCCGTACTTCTGGCTGATCTGGTAGGCCACTTCGAGCGGCCCGCCCGGGCCGAAGAAGCCCTTGGTGGTCGCGGCGGCGGCCGAGGCGGTGGCCGGGATCAGCGAGGTGGCATCGGAGAACTGGGCGATGTACTTGTCAGCCATGGAGAACTTCAGGTAGGCCAGACCGCCGGCGAGCTGCTTCTCGCTGCAGGTCTTCGACAGGGCGTACTGCCACGAGCCGACGCCCGCCTTGGAACCGGCGCCGAAGTCGGGCAGCGGGGTGACGATCAGATCATCGGGGTACTTGGCGATGTTGTCGGAGTAGCCCCAGATGCCGTTCCACTGCATGGCGGCCTTGCCGTCGAGGAACTCGGTGCGATCCTGCGCGTTCGACTTCGGCGCGTAGCCCTCGGTGAACTGCCGCTGGAACCAGGTGGCGAACTCCAGCGCCTGCGGGCCGTTGAGCGCGCCCTGAGCGGTCTCGAAGCCGTTGCGGTCGATCAGGTCGCCGCCGAAGCTCTGCAGGATGGGCGAGAAGGCGTAGGGCCACCACTCACCGGTCCAGCTGGGGCCGTAGTCGATGACGTAGTCGAACTCGCCGGAAGCCTTGATCTTGTCCTGCAGGGCGTTGAACTCGTCCTTGGTCCATGGCTGGTCGACGGTCGGGACGCGGGCGCCGGCCTTCTCGACGGCCGACTTCCGGGCGTACAGGACGGTGTTCACGTCCCAGTAGCCGATCGAATAGATCTGGTCGTTGTAGCGTCCGACGGTGGCGGGCAGGAAGTCCGCGACATCGGCGTCGGTGAGGCCGGACGGCACGAGCCAGCCGTTCCACGCCCAGTTCGGCATGATCGGCCCGTCCACATCGAGGATGCAGGGGAGCTGGTTCGCCGCGGCGGCACCCTGGACGGAGTCGTTGTAGGCGTCCTGCGGGAAGTCCTGGCGCTCGACGGTGTAGTCGGCCTGGGAGGCGTTGAAGTCGTCGACGATCTGGCTGATGACGTTCATCTCCAGCTCGTTGCCCGCGGAGTGGGTCCACAGGGTGAGCAGGGTCTTCCCGTCCTCGGTCTGGGTATTGCCCTTGCCCTGGCTGCTGCAGGCAGCGGTGAGGGCGAGGGGGATGACGGCGGCGATCGCCGCTGCCTTGATGAATGAGGAACGCGACATGTCGGTTTCCTTTCTCCGGCCGTGGCCGGTCTTCGATGGCACCTCGTTGTTGGAATCGATTTAGCAGACTGTAAAGCATGGACCAGAGCCGCGCTAGGGGTCGTTGCAAAATCGTTATATCAGTGTCTTTGGGGGTGCTGGACGGTCCCAGCCGGCGATCGGCGCCGACCGGCTGCCGGGTTCGGTCACCCCGCCCTGGTTCGTGCCAACCGGTGGCCTGCCCCTATAGTTGTGCTCCGGCTCGGGCTCGCCCGGCCAGGCCGCCTTAGCTCAGTCGGCAGAGCGTCTCACTCGTAATGAGAAGGTCTGGGGTTCGATTCCCCAAGGCGGCTCACACAGAGAATCCGGCCCCCAGGGGACCGGATTCCTTGGTTCGGGCGGCTACTTCGCCGGCTCCGGACGCTTCCACACCGCGACCTCCCAGTGCTTGGCACGGGCCACCGTGAAGAGCCGCTGGTCGGGGTTGACCGCCACCGGATTGCCCAGCAGTTGCAGCCAGGAGGTGTCGGCCTGGCTGTCGCCGTAGCCGTAGGAGGCGCTCAGGTCGAAGCCGCGGGCCTCGGCGTAGCTCTTCAGCCAGGCCGCCCGGGCCTCGCCGACGATCGGGGGAGAGGCCAGGTAGCCGGTCAGCACCCCGTCCGTGGCGTGCAGGCCGGTGGCCACCACCTCGTCGAAGTGGGGGGCCGCGATCTCGGCCAGGATGTCCACCCCGCCGGTCACCAGCACGGTGTGATGCCCGACGGCGCGATGCTCGGCGACCCGCTCCAGGGCGTCGGCCAGCAGGTGCTCGCGCAGCTTCCGTCCGACCGGTCCGGCGATGTAGCGCTGCAACTCGTCGACCCGCATCCCGCGGTGCAGCCGCAGGAAGCTGCGGATGAACTCGCTGCGGTCCCGCCGCTCGGCGGCCAGGAACCGTGGCAGCATCGCCGCGATCTTGGTCACCTCGCGCGGCAGCGCGGTGATGTCCTGCTCGGCGTCGCGCAACCACAGGTACTGCTGCACCAGGTTGGCGTGCAGCACGGTGCCCTCCAGGTCGAAGACCGCCACCACGTTCTCGCCCGGGGCGAGCGGACGCCGGGTGCGCTCGCTGCGCTCCCCGCGGTTGGCGAAGGCCCGGGTGAGCTTGGTGATCGCCGGCAGGTGCACATCCTGCAGGTAGTGGTGCCAGTCGATGCCGGCGACGTCGAAGCCGGTGTCGTCCGCCGGCCCGTCGGCCACCTCGGCGTGCAGCGCCCGGGTCTGGGTGTCGTCGAAGAGCACCTCGGATTGCACGTAGGCGCGGTAGAGGTCGGAGAACTTCCGCAGCATCCCCAGATCACGCTCGGCCGATTCCAGGCTGCCCAGCCATTCCCGGGTGCGTTCGCCGGCCGGCAGCCGCGAGAGCGTGCGGGCGGCGAGCTTGACGCCGGTCTCCTTGCGCTTCATCTCGGCCTCGAACCGGACCCCGCCGGGGAATTTCCACGGCGGCACCCGGGTGGGCCCGTTCGCCCCCGGAATGGGGTTCTCGGTGAAGTAGGTGCGGATCGCGTCGTACATCTGGTGGAAGGGCAGCGGGTTGGTCGCCCCCGAGCCCATGTGGAAGTACCGGGCGCGATCCCGCGGCGCCTCGGTGGCCGCCGCGGCCAGCACCGCGTTCACCACGAAGTCGACCGGGACGACGTCCAGCACGCTGTCGGGCAGGCCCGGGAATTCGGGCAGCTGGCCGCGTCCGTAGGCGATGATCAGCGGGTCGGCCACCTTGAAGCCGTCGATCCAGCCGGGGTAGGGGTGCCGCAGCGCGCTCTCGATGATGGACGGCCGCACCACGCTCAGCCGGTGGCCGTTGCCCAGCCACAGTTCCTCGGCCAGCCGCTCGGCCAGGGCCTTGGTGAGGGTGTAGGCGTCCGTCCAGCCCAGGCTCTGGGCGCGGGCCCGGCCGTGCTCGACCAGTTGCTCGTCCACCCAGGCGCGGCGGGCGGCTTCGGTGGCCTCGGCGACCGCCTGCGGGCCGACCTTGCCGACCGCCTGCTGGGCCTCCTTGAGGAATTGCCGCAGCCGGGCCGGCTGGCGCGACGCCTCGTCCACCCGGGAACGGGCGGTGAGCGCGGCCTGCTCCTCGACCCGCCAGTCGACCTCGTGCTCGACCGGATCCTCGGTCACCAGGCCCTTGCGGGCGCCGTTGACGTAGGCGGTGGAGACATGGACGACATGCGGGTCGGCGCCGGCGGCCAGCAGGGCCTGGTAGAGCTTGGCGACACCGCTGACGTTGGTGCCGAAGGCCTGGTCGATCGGGTCGTCGAAGTTCACCGACGAGGCGGAGTGCAGCACCAGGTCGAGCTTCTCCGGCTCCGGCCCCAGATCGCCCAGCGATCCCTCGACCACCCGCACCCGCTCGGCGACGATCCGCTTCGCCTCGTCGGCGCCGACCTGCTCGATCCAGTTGGCGAAGACCGACTTGCGCAGCAGGCTGGTGAGCCGACGCTCCGCCGAGATGGTGCCCTTGGGCCGCACCAGGACGGTGATGGTGGTTCCGGGGTGGCTGGTCAGCAGCCGCTCCAGGATCGCCTGACCGACGAATCCGGTGGCCCCGGTGAGCAGGATGTTGGCGTTGCCGAGGTCGATGCTCACGGGCGGGGATCCCCTTTCGGATTGCGAACCAGCGGACGCCGGGCGGTGCGCGCCCCGGCGGTCGCCGCCGGCCAGGGGTGGCAGCCGCCCGGGTAAGGCAGGTGTCACGGTAGCATCCGGGCGTCACAGCGGCGATGATCGCTCACCCGGAAATACCCAAGGGGGTATCGCCGTTACACTGGGCAGGAACCGAGCGCGAGGAGTCCCATGGCCACCGTCAACCTGACCGCCGACAGCTTCGAGGCTGCCGTCAACGACAACGACATCCTGCTGGTCGACTGGTGGGCCTCCTGGTGCGGCCCGTGCCGGATGTTCGCCCCGGTCTTCGAGAAGGCCGCCGAGAAGCACTCCGACATCGTCTTCGGCAAGGTCGACACCGAGGCCGAACGCGAGCTCTCCGGCGCCGCGGGCATCTCGTCCATCCCGACCCTGATGGCCTTCCGCGACGGCGTCCTGATCTTCTCCCAGCCCGGCGCGCTGCCCGCGTCCGCCCTGGAGGAGCTGATCGGCGCCATCCGCGACCTGGATATGGACGAGGTGCGCGCCGAACTGGCCGCCCGGGGGAGTGAGGCGTCGTGAAGCTCGACGCCACGGATCTGGCGACGGTCACCCGCCGGCTCAAGCGCGCCCAGGGCCAGATCGGCGGCATCATCAAGATGATCGAGGACGAGCGCGACTGCCAGGAGATCGTCACCCAGCTGGCCGCGGTCTCCAAGGCGCTGGATCGGGCCGGCTTCGCGGTCATCTCCACCGGCCTGAAGGAATGCCTGGCCAACCCCGACAACGACGACCTCGACCTCGGCTCCCTGGAGAAGCTCTTCCTCTCGCTGGCCTGAGGGCTGGACGGGCCGACCAAGGGGTGGACGGCGGCCGGCCTGGCCGACGGCACGGTGGACCGATCGGCGGGATCGGTTGCGCACGCCGTGCGCGGCGACCGGCTGGATCGTGATGCCTGAACGTGGGCTGAAGACTCGCCCTGAGCTCCCGATTCTCACTTGCGCGGAGCCGGGTAAGCAGTGTTAGGTACGGGACGTGAGCATCCTGCTCTCGCGGGCGGCATGCCCGCACCTGGCAGCGCCCGGAGCCCCGACAACGTGGTCCTCGGGTTCTGTCGCCCCCCACCCCCGCCCTTTGGGCGGACAGCGCAGACAGGATTGAGGATGGCTGCATCCAATACGGCTGAGCAGATCGTCGAGCACATCGGCGGTCCAGCCAATATCGTGAGTTTGACCCACTGTGCGACCCGGCTCCGCTTCGAACTGGTGGACGCCGGCAAGGTCGATGCCAAGGCACTCGACAAGACCCCCGGCGTCCTCGGCATCGTCCCGCAGGCGGGCGATCGCTACCAGGTCGTGATCGGCGGCGCCGTCCAGGGCGTCTTCACCGAGATCATGAACCTGCCGTCGATGGCCGGCGCGAAGCCCGCTTCGACCGGCGGGCAGAGCGACGCCGACGTCAAGGCGGCGGCCCGGGCCAAGGCCCGCGGCAAGGTCGCCTGGCTGGACTCGTTCTTCGAGTACCTCTCCAACAGCTTCCGTCCGCTGCTGGGCGTGCTGCTGGGCGCCTCCCTGGTGATCGCCTTCGCGGCCATCCTGGACGCCTTCGGCATCGTCGACTTCCGCGCCGCCGACAAGCCGGCCGGCTGGATCTTCATCGACTCGATCTGGCACGCGGTCTTCTACTTCCTGCCGCTGGCGGTCTCCTACAACGCGGCGAAGGCGCTCAACATCGACCCGTGGGTCGGCTTCAGCGTCATGGCGGCGCTGATGACTCCCGACTTCGTGAAGCTCGCCAACCCGGAACTCGTCGCCAGCACGGTCTGTTCCGCGAACCCCATCGACGGGGCCGCCGACATCTGCACCGCGAACATCTTCGGCATCCCGATGCCGATCAACGACTACAGCGGCGCGGTCTTCGTGCCGTTGATCATGGTCGCGGTGCTGGCGATCGTCTACAAGACCGCGCAGCGGATCATCCCGAGCAACCTGCACCTGGTCTTCGTGCCCTTCCTCTCGATGCTCATCATGGTTCCGGTCTCCGCCTTCCTGATCGGCCCGCTGGGCCTGTGGATCGGCACCGTGCTGGGCCAGGGCCTGTCGTGGCTGAACACCACGGCGCCATTCGTCTTCGCGATCATCATCCCGATGGTCTACCCGTTCCTGGTGCCGCTGGGCCTGCACTGGCCGCTGAACGCCCTGATGCTGGCCAACCTCGCTCCGCCGCCCGCAGGTCTGGGCTACGACTTCATCCAGGGCCCGATGGGCGCCTGGAACTTCGCCTGCTTCGGCGCCACCGCCGCGGTGCTGGTGATCTCCGCGCGAGAACGCGATCTGGAAATGCGGCAGACCGCCACCGGCGCCCTCGCCGCCGGTCTGCTGGGCGGTATCTCGGAGCCCTCGCTCTACGGCATCCACCTGCGCTTCAAGCGGATCTACCCGCGGATGCTGGTCGGCTGTTTCACCGGCGGCCTGATCGTCGCGGTCGGCTCGCTGATCCTCGGGACGGACGGCGTGCGGGCGAACACCTTCGCCTTCACCTCGTTGCTGACCATCCCGATCTTCTCCCCGGTCTTCCTGTATGTCCTGGCCATCGCGGGCGCCTTCTTCGTGGCCTTCTTCCTCATCCTGACCGGTGACTACCGCACCGAGGAGGAGAAGGCCGAGTTCCGCGAGGCTCGCGACCAGGCCGAGGCCGACGCCAAGCTCGAGGCTGCCGCGCACGCCGCCCCGGCCGCCGTCGCCGCGGCTCCCGCTGCCGCTGGTGGCGCCGCCACCGCGGTCGCGACGCTGGTCGCCACCGAGCAGGTGACCGCGCCGATCGCCGGCAAGGTCATCGCGCTGACCGACGTGCCCGACCCGGTCTTCGCCTCCAAGGCGCTGGGTGACGGCGTCGGCATCGTGCCCAGCGACGGCCACGTGGTGGCGCCGGTGAGCGGCACCATGATCACCGTCGCCAATACCGGCCACGCCTTCGGCCTGAAGACCGACGACGGGGTCGAGGTGCTGGTGCACGTCGGCATCGACACGGTGAAGATGGCCGGCAGCGGCTTCGAGGTGCTGGTCGCCGACGGCCAGCGGGTCGAGGCCGGTGAGCCGCTGGCCAACGTCGACCTCGACGCGGTCAAGGAGGCCGGCTACGACACCACCACCATCGTGGTCGTGCTCAACACCGCCAGCCTGGCCTCGGTGACCCCGAAGCCCGGCATCGACGTCCAGGCCGGCGATGCCGTGATCGACATCAAGGCCTAGCTGTCGGTAGACGAAAGTGGGACGGGGTTCGCCCCGTCCCACTTTGCTGTCCGCTGCCGGAGTCAGTGGGGGTGCCGGACGGCGATCAGGCGGGCGATGTGGAGGTCGCTCCACGAGCCGGTGAACTCCAGTTCGACCAGGGTGGCGGGGGCGAACTGGGCGGAGAGCTTGCGCAGTTCGGCGGGGTCGGAGCGGCGATCCGCCAGTTCGTGCGCCAGGGCGGGGATGCCCGGGTAGTGCCCCACCACGATGGCGGCGCGGACGTGCTCGGGCAGCCCGGCCAGGGCGGTCAGGATGCGTCCCGCGGAGCAGTTGTACAGCGAGTCGACGACCGTGACGGACGGCGCGAGCCCCAGCGCCGCCGCGGTCTGCCGCGTCCGCTCGGCCGGGGAGCAGAGCACCCGCTCGATGCCCCGCCCGGCCAGGCCGGCGCCGACCCGGGCCGCCTCCGCCTGGCCCTGGGGGGTCAGTGGACGTTCGCGGTCCGTGCCGGCGAAGCCAGCCTGGCCATGGCGCATCAGAAAGAGCCGGCGGGTCATCGGGCTACCGGCCCAGGCCATGGCCTTGCGAAACCTTCGTCTCAGGCGTCTCGCCAGCGACTCAGGCGTTCTCGTCCGTGGAGCGGGTGAACCCGTTCTCGTAGGAGGTGCCGCGCGCCCGATCCCAGCTCGCCCGGATCTCGCGCTCGGCCTCGGCATGACCCACCCAGACCGCGCCCTCGACCGACTTGCCCGGCTCCAGATCCTTGTAGACCGTGAAGAAGTGCTCGATCTCCAGCAGGGTGAGGTTGGGCAGGTCGGTGAGTTCCCTGATGTTGGTCTGCCGCTGGTCGGCCACCGGGATGCAGAGCACCTTGTCGTCGCCGCCCATCTCGTCGCTCATCCGGAACATGCCGATCGCCCGGCATTCGACGAGCGCGCCGGGGAAGGTCGCCTCGGGGATGAGCACCATGGCGTCCAGCGGATCGCCGTCCTGGCCCAGGGTGCCCTCGATGAAGCCGTAGTCATTGGGGTACTGGGTCGAGGTGAACAGCGTCCGGTCAAGCCGGATGCGGCCGGTGTGGTGATCCATCTCGTACTTGTTCTTCGTGCCCTTGGGAATCTCGATCGTCACATCGAAGTGCAGATGCGGCTGGATCTTGGGTCGGGCGAAGGAGGGTAGATCCATCGTTGGTCACCTCGGGCTCTCTGTCATCATGGTTGTGCGGCGAAGCCTATCGCCAGCAGCCGGAAAGAAGGAGAGGCATCATGCCGGGTCGGACGGACGGCACCGGCCGGACAGCGTTCCGTCCCGGATTTGGCCCGGCCCCTCACACTGGGGTGATGGGTCTCCGCATCGCCGTCGCCGCCGCGGTCGCCGCGTTGCTGGCCGGCTGTTCGCTCGTCCCTCCTGCTGTCCGGCTGCCGGAACCGGCGGCCTCCTCGCCGGCGGGCACACCGGCCGCGACCGCCTCTCCGGCTGCCGCCGTGCCGCCGGCCGCCGCTCCGGCCTCCGAGCCGGTCCTGCTGCCGGAGGCCGGGCCGCTGAAGAAGACGCTGGCCAAGGTCTCCGACAAGGGCGTGGGAACCTCGGGGGTGGTGGTGGTCGATCCGGCCAGTGGCCTGACGCTGGCCAGCCGCGGCGACAAGCCGATGATCCCGGCCTCCACGATGAAGGTGCTGACCTCGCTGGTGGCGGTCGACACGCTGGGCGCCGACAGCCGGTTCACCACCGCGGTGGTCACCGCGCAGCCCGGCCGCCTGGTGCTGGTGGGCGGCGGCGATCCGCTGCTCACCGACAAGCAGTCGAAGTCGGCGGCCAAGCCCGCCTCGCTGCAGGCGCTGGCCGAGCAGACGGTGGCCGCGCTGCAGGCCCAGGGGGTCACCTCGGTGCGGCTGGGCTACGACACCTCGCTGTTCACCGGCCCGACCTGGCACCCCTCCTGGAAGAAATCCTGGAAGGTCTTCACCGCCAGGGTCGGCGCGCTGTCCATCAACCGCGGCCAGATCAACCAGTGGCAGGCCCACGCCGACCCCGCCAAGGTCGCCGCCGAGGCCTTCGCGAAGCGGTTGAAGAAGGCCGGGATCAAGGTGACCAGGATCGCCCCGCAGGCCGCCCCGGCCGGCGCCGAGGCGATCGCGTCGGTGCAGTCGGCACCCCTGTCGGCCGTGCTCGGCTACGTGCTGCGGGTCAGCGACAACCACGGCGCCGAGGTGCTCGCCCGGCATGTCGCGGTGGCCACCGGCCGCGAGCCGAGCTTCAAGGGCGGACGTGCGGCCATCGTCGCCTGGCTGAAGGCCCACGACCTGTGGGCCCAGGGGATGCGGATCGATGACGCCAGCGGGCTCTCCCGCAAGTCGAAGGTGCGTCCGTCCGTGCTGGCGAACGCGCTGGCGCTGGCGCTGGTGACCCCGCAGTGGTCGGCGGTCCCCAACGGGCTGCCGGTGGCCGGGGTGAACGGCACCCTCAAGGATCGCTTCAACGACCCCGCCGAGAAGGCCGGACGCAAGGTCGTCCACGCCAAGACCGGCACCCTGCTCGGGGTGGCCGGCCTGGCCGGCTACGTCACCACGAAGGACGGCGCGGTGCTCACCTTCGCCGCGATGGCCAACGACGCCGGCCGCTCCAGCGCCTACAACTGGCTGGATCGCACCGCCACCGCGCTCGCCAAGTGCGGCTGCCGCCAGGCCGCGTAGCTTCTGGTCGCCCGGCGCCCGGCCCGTCGATTGTCCACGGCGTTCGGGGACGACTCTCCGGCTTGTCGGCACGCCTCGTAGAGTGTGCGCATGCAGCAGTTGCCGTACATCGACTGGGACCACGCCACGCAGTTGGGCGGGAAGGTGGTCCATCCCGGGCCGGAACTGACCCCCGGGCACATCTCGCAGGTGGTCGAGGCGCTGCGCAAGGCCGCCGAGAAGGCACCGGCCCATGTTGCCGAGGTCTCCGGCATGACCACCCCCGCCGAAGCCGAGACGCTGGTCGTCGACCGTGCCGGCTGGGTCGCGGCGATGTCCGCCTCGGCCCGGGCGATCACCACGGCACTCGGCGCCCCCGCCGATCCGCCGGGCCGGCTCGACCGGTTCCGCGGTCGTGGCCTGGCCACCCAGGCCGGCGGGGTCTTCGCCGCCCTCGCCAGCCGCATTCTGGGCCAGTTCGACCCGTTCGGCACGCCCAGCCGGCTGCTGCTGGTGGCGCCGAACGTCGTCATGATCGAGCGCCAGCTGGGCGTCAACCCGACCGATTTCCGGCTGTGGGTCTGCCTGCACGAGCAGACCCACCGGTTCCAGTTCGGGCAGGCGCCCTGGCTGCGCGAGCACCTGCTGGGCCTGATGGCCGACCTGCTGGGCGACGGCGAGCCGCTGGCGAAGTGGCGCGCGGGGGACCGTCCCAAGTCGGTGGTGGACGCCGTGATCGCGCCGGCGCAGCGGGAGAGCTTCGACCAGATCACCGCCATCATGTCGCTGCTGGAGGGGCACGCCGACGTGATGATGGACCGGGTCGGCACCAAGGTGCTGCCCACCCTGCCGGTGATCCGGCGGGCCTTCGAGAACCACCGCGATCGCGGCGGCTGGTCGGCGATCCTGGGCCGGCTGATGGGCGCCGACCTCAAGCGGGCGCAGTACCGCGACGGCGCCAAATTCTGCCAGACGGTGCTGAAGCGGGCCGATCTCGACCTGCTCAACCTCGCCTTCAGCCAGGCCGGGCTGCTCCCGACGCTGGCCGAGATCCACGACCCGGAGCAGTGGCTGCACCGGGTCAGTCAGTAGCTTGGCGCGGCGGGCGCTGGGCCCGGCGGCTCTGGCGGTCGTCCAGGCCGTCGAGCAGGTGGCGTCCGGTTCCTTGCTGGTGGCCTGTTCCGGGGGCGCCGACTCGCTCGCCCTGGCCGCTGCCGCTCGGGTCGTCGGCGCTCGTCGCGGGCTGAGCGTCCGGGCGGTCGTGGTCGACCACGGCCTGCAGCCCGGCTCCGACGAGGTGGCCGCACGGGTCGTGTCCCAGCTCGCGCAAGGTGTGGCGGATGTCTCGATGACGGCGATTCGGCCACAGCTTGCGCCCATGGAGGTGGCCGTGGTCGCCGTGCGGGTGGAAGCTGTGGGCGAGGGAGTGGAGGCCGCGGCTCGGCGGGCGCGCTATCAGGCCTTGGAGTCCGCGGCTCGGGGCGATGAGTTGATCCTGCTGGGCCACACCCTGGACGACCAGGCCGAGACCGTGCTGCTCGGCCTGGCCCGCGGTTCCGGGACGCGCTCGCTGGCCGGCATGCCCGCCCGGCGGGGGCCGTTCGTCCGTCCGCTGCTGGGGCTGCGGCGCGCCACCACCCGGGCGGCCTGCGCCGACTTCGGCCTGGAGCCCTGGGAGGACCCGCACAACGAGGCCCCCGGCTTCGCCCGCGCCCGCGTCCGCCACCGCGTCCTGCCGGTGCTGGAGGCCGAACTCGGCCCCGGCATCGCCGAAGCCCTCGCCCGCACCGCCGCCCTCGCCCGCGCCGACGCCGACCTGCTGGACGAGCTGGCCGCGCAGGCCCGGCGATCGCTCGACGCGGCTCCTGAGATCCCGGATCAAGTCCGGGATGACGGTGGTGGGCTGGGCCCCCGGCCCGGTCCGGTCGTTGGTGGGGTGCTCACCCCGCCCAACCTCATTGGTGGGGTGCTCACCCCGCCCAACCTCATTGGTGGGGTGCTCACCCCGCCCAACCTTGTTGGTGGTGAGGGATTCACCTCACCTGACCTCGTTGGTCGTGGGGAGCCCACTCCACGCAACCACGTCATCCCGGGCTTGACCCGGGATCTCCGCCCGACCGGCGACCAGGCTGTGGCCGACCGCCCGTCCGGTTCACTCGATGTCCGCTCGCTCACCGATCTCCCTGACGCGATCCGGAGTCGCGTGCTGCGCGCCTGGCTCGCCGAAGCCGGGGCGCGCGACCTGTCGGCAGCCCACCTCCAAGCGGTGGATGCGCTGCTGACCGACTGGCACGGCCAGGGCCCGCTCGCCCTGCCCGGCGTCCGGGTGGAGCGCAGGAGCGGGCTTCTGCGGGCGGCGGGCAACCCGACAACTCAAGGGTGAGTGCACTTTCTGCCACATACGTGGCCTGTGCGACGCATTTGTCGCGAAGGCGCGCTATTTGGCAGCAACTGCACCGACCCCGCGACAACAGGGCCCGGCCGGACCGGTAGGGTTGGCCGGGTGGAAGCCACCGACATTGCGGGCGATCTGAGCAGCGTCCTCTACACCCATGCCGACATCGAGCGGCGGCTGGCCGAGATCGGCGCCCAGATCGACGCCGACTACGCCGGGAAGAACCCCCTGCTGGTGGGGGTGCTGAATGGGGCGGTCATGGTGATGGCCGATCTCTCCCGCAGCCTCAAGATCGACTGCGAGATGGACTGGATGGCGATCTCGTCCTACGGCTCGGGAACCCAGTCCTCCGGGGTGGTGCGGATCCTGAAGGATCTCAACACCGATCTCGAGGGCCGTCACGTCCTGGTGGTCGAGGACATCATCGACACCGGGCTGACGCTCACCTACCTGATGCGCAACCTGGCCTCGCGCAAGCCGGCGAGCCTGGCGATCATGGCCATGTTCCGCAAGCCGGACGCCATGAAGACCGACATCGACGTCGCCTACGTGGGCTACGACCTGCCCAACCAGTTCGTCGTGGGCTACGGCCTCGACTACGCCGGTCGGTATCGCAACCTGCGCGATGTCGGCATCCTGGCGCCGCACGTCTACAGTTGAGCGATTACCGGACGTTGTCGCAGCGCGGTTTTGGCCGCCTGTCGTATCGTCCATGATGCCGCCGGCACGCGAAGGTAGGAATGAAGAACAATCGGTTTCTGAGGTCGCCGTTCATCTGGATCGTGCTCGCCTTCCTGGCGGTCGTCCTCATCGTGGACGCGATCAGCAATGCAGGTGGCTACGCCCAGAAGCCGACCTCGGACGTGATCGCGCTGATCAACGGGGACACCCCGCTGACCGAGGTCGTGCTGGTGGACGGCGAGCAGGTCATCCGGGTGGAGACCAAGGAGACGCCGCCGCAGAAGGTGCGCGCCAACTGGGTCGGCAGCCAGAGCGAGCAGATCATCGAGCGGCTGAACGAGCGCAAGGCCGCCGGCACCCTCGACCGCTGGGACGGCCAGAACCCGCAGCCCAGCATGTGGAGCACCTTCCTGTTCACGGTGCTGCCGCTGCTGATCATCGGCGTCCTGTTCTTCATGATGTTCTCCAACCTGCAGGGCGGTGGCAACCGCGTTCTCGGCTTCGGCAAGTCGAAGGCCAAGCTGGCCAGCAAGGACACCCCGAAGACCACCTTCGCCGACGTCGCCGGTTGTGAGGAGGCGATCGAGGAATTGCAGGAGATCCGCGAGTTCCTCTCCGAGCCGGCCAAGTTCCAGGCGGTCGGGGCGAAGATCCCCAAGGGCGTGCTGCTCTACGGCCCGCCCGGCACCGGCAAGACCCTGCTCGCCCGTGCGGTGGCCGGCGAGGCCGGCGTCCCGTTCTTCTCGATCTCCGGTTCCGACTTCGTCGAGATGTTCGTCGGCGTCGGCGCCTCCCGCGTCCGCGACCTCTTCGAGCAGGCCAAGGAGGCCGCGCCCGCGATCGTCTTCATCGACGAGATCGACGCCGTCGGACGCCACCGCGGCGCCGGCATGGGCGGCGGCCACGACGAGCGTGAGCAGACCCTGAACCAGCTGCTGGTCGAGATGGACGGCTTCGACGTCCATGGCGGCGTGGTGCTGATCGCGGCGACCAACCGTCCCGACGTGCTCGACCCGGCGCTGCTGCGTCCGGGCCGCTTCGACCGGCAGATCCCGGTGGAGGCCCCCGACATGAAGGGCCGGCTGCAGATCCTGCGGGTGCACGCGGCGAACAAGCCGATGGCCCCGGATGCCGACCTGGACGTGGTGGCCAAGCGCACTCCCGGCTTCACCGGCGCCGACCTGGCGAACGTGCTGAACGAGGCTGCCCTGCTGACCGCGCGGATGAACCTGCGGTTCATCGGCAAGCCGCAGCTGGACGAGGCGATCGACCGGGTCATCGCCGGCCCGCAGAAGCGCACCCGGGTGATGAACGAGCGTGAGCTGCTGATCACCGCCTACCACGAGGGCGGTCACGCCCTGGTCGCCGCCGCGATGCCCGGCACCGATCCGGTGCAGAAGGTGACGATCCTGCCGCGCGGCCGGGCGCTGGGCTACACCATGGTGATGCCGGACGCCGACAAGTACTCCCAAACCCGCGGCGAACTGCTCGACCAGCTGGCCTACATGATGGGCGGCCGGGCCGCCGAGGAACTGGTCTTCCACGACCCCACCACCGGCGCCAGCAATGACATCGAGAAGGCCACCAAGGTGGCCCGGGCGATGGTCACCCAGTACGGCATGACCGAGTCGCTGGGCGCGGTGCGGCTGGGGACGTCCGAGGGGGAGCCCTTCATGGGCCGCGACTTCGGCCACACCCGTGACTACTCCGAGGCGGTCGCCGCCCAGGTGGACGCCGAGGTGGCCAAGCTGATCGCCACCGCCCATCAGGAGGCCTTCGACGTCCTGGAGAAGAACCGGGACGTGCTCGACGAACTGGTCCGCCAGCTCTTCGAGAAGGAGACCCTCGACAAGGAGCAGGTCGCCAAGGTCTTCGAGCCGCTGCGGCGCTGGCCGAAGCGTCCGGCCTGGACGGGGTCGGAGACCCGCGTGCCGTCCGAGGTGCCCCCGATCGATCCGCCGCCGCTGCCGGAGCGCCCGCCGGTCGTCGTCCCGCAGCCCCAGCCGGTGTGGAACGGGCCGCCGCCGGAGCAGCCCTACGGCCAGCCCCAGCCCGGTCAGCCGCCGTACGGCCACCCGGGCTACGGCTACCCGCAGCAGCCCTACGGCCAGCCCGGGTACCCGCCGCCCGGCTATCCGCAGCACCCGTACCCGCCGCAGCAGCCCTACCCCTACGGCCAGCCGCCGTACGGGTACGTCGATCCCTACGGTCAGCCCTATGGCCCCCCGCCCGAGGCGGCCGG
>JAPUEM010000133.1:0-8008 GCA_027492575.1 Propionicimonas sp. | reverse complement strand
CCGCAGCCCACGACGATCCCGGAGGACAAGGCTTCGGACGCGCCAGCCGATGAGGCCGCCGGAGTCTCGACCGGGGCCGCGGAAACGGGCCGAGGAGCAGAGCCTGCCGAAGGGTCGCAGCCGTCCGACGACGACGAACCGAAGCAGGGCTGAATCATGGCCATCGATCACGAGCGGATCGCGGCAGCCGTCCGGGAGATCCTGATCGGGGTGGGGGAGGATCCCGACCGTGACGGTCTGCGGGACACCCCCGGCCGGGTGGCCCGGGCCTACGCCGAGATGTTCACCGGCATCGGCGCGGACGCCGCCGAGGTGCTCTCCACCACCTTCGATCTCGGCCATGACGAGATGGTGCTGGTGCGCGACATCGAGGTGTGGAGCACCTGCGAACACCACCTGCTGCCCTTCACCGGGGTGGCCCACGTGGCGTACATCCCCTCCGCCGGCAGGATCACCGGCCTGTCGAAGCTGGCCCGGCTGGTCGACGTCTACGCCAAACGTCCCCAGGTGCAGGAACGGCTCACCGCCGAGGTCGCCGACGCCATGGTCGAGCACCTCGACCCGCAGGGGGTCATGGTGGTGATCGAGTGCGAGCACCTGTGCATGACCATGCGCGGCGTCCGCAAGCCCGGCTCGAAGACCGTCACCAGCGCCGTCCGCGGCACCATGCGCAACCCCACCACCCGCGCCGAGGCGATGAGCCTGATCATCGGCTGACCGGCCGCAGCCACCATCCCCGCCTGCTCCAACCGTCGCAGTTGTCGTTGTCAGGCGGATTGGTTTGGCGGAACAGCACGCGGCCGCCGCTGTTGTCGTAGCCAGCTCGGATTCGGCCCGAATGACGACAACTGCGGCGGTTCGCCTCGTCAGCCCGGACATGACCTCGCCGGCATCGACAACACCGGCGGTTCGGATTGCGGCCGCCACGGCGGCCTCGGAGCACCGAGTCCGATCCGGGCCTCGGTCTGGAATCTGCCACGCCGACCTGACACCATCGATCGGGTGACCGATCGCCCCGACCTCGCGACGCTGATGCTGCTGCGGCGCGTGCGCGACCGGATGGACCGTGAGTACGCTCAACCACTCGACGTCGAGTCACTGGCGCGTGGGGTGCACATGTCTGCGGGACACCTGAGCCGGCAGTTCAAGCGAGCCTATGGCGAATCGCCCTACGCCTACCTGATGACCAGGCGGATCGAGCGGGCGATGATGCTCCTGCGGCGCGGTGATCTGAGCGTGACTGATGTCTGCTTCGCCGTGGGCTGCCAGTCACTGGGCACCTTCAGCACGAGGTTCACCGAACTGGTCGGAGTGCCGCCGAGCGTCTTCCGCGAGCGGGGTGCCGAGTTCCGGCCGGGGATGCTGCCGTGCATCGCCAAACAGGTCACCAGACCGATCAGGCGTCGGGAGACGGCCGGCTGATCCGCCGGAGGGTGCGCGAGCGGTCACCAGACTGGTCAGGAATCAAGAAGCGTTCGGCGGCCCGGCCTCCTAACGTGGGGGTATGAGCATCACGATTCACTCCAGCTTCCTGCCGCACCTCGACGCCGAGGCGTCCCTGGCCTTCTACCGCGATGTCCTCGGCTTCGAGATCCGGCTCGACGTCGGCTACCAGAACATGCGCTGGATCACGGTCGGGCCGGCCGGCCAGCCAGACACCGCGATCGTCCTTCACCCGCCGGCGGTCGGCCACGACATCAGCGACGACGAGCGGCAGTTCCTGCTGGAGCTGATCGCCAAGGGTTCCTACTTCGGCGTCAACCTCGCCACCGACGACCTGGACGCCAGCTTCGCCCAGCTCGAAGCCGCCGGCGCCGACATCGTCCAGGAGCCGATCGAGCAGGACTACGGCGTCCGGGACGCCGCCTTCCGCGACCCCGCCGGCAACCTCATCCGCATTCAGCAGACCAAGGAGAACTGACATGACCCCCAAGGACGGCTTCAGTGACGCCGAACGCGAGGCGATGAAGCAGCGCGCCGCTGAACTGCGCGCCAGCAAGGGGCTCAAGGGCTCGGCCAAGCGCGAACGCGAGGCGCAGGCCTGCGCGGACGCGATCGCCGCCATGGAGGAGAACGACAAGCAGGTCGCCCAGCTGCTCGATGACCTGGTCACCGAACTGGCGCCCGACCTCGACCCGAAGACCATGTACGGCTTCCCCGCCTATGCCCGCGACGGCAAGGTGGTCGTCTTCTATCAGCCCGCCACGAGGTGGCAGAGCCGCTACGGCACAGTTGCCTTCGACGAGACCGCCAAGCTGGACGACGGCCCGATCTGGCCAACCTCGTTCGCGGTCCTCGGCGTCACCGAAGAAGTCAAAGCGAGGCTGCGTGAACTGGTCGCCAAGGCGATCGGCTGACCATTTGGCGAGTAGCCCCTGTGGATAACAGCCGGGCTGCCGTTCGTTGTCCACAGCTCTGAGAAGTCGTTGGCACATTGCGTCAGTGGCTCGCAATGATGATCGGGTGTGAAGCCCGCAACTCCATGGGCGCTGCCTACCCGGCCGGCCGCGCGCTGCCAACTGCTTGAAGCCGGGGTCACTCCTGCCATGCTCAGGACCGCGCTGGGGTCTGGACGACTGATGACCTTGCGGCGGGGTGTCTATCTTGCCGGCACGGCCTGGCCGCAGGACCCGGTAGGGCGGCATCTCCTGCTCGCGCAGGCGGAGCTTGTGGCCAACCCGGAAGCGGTGCTCAGCCACCAGTCGGCGGCGCTCGCATGGCGGCTGCCCAACCCCTCCGCTACGAGGTGGTCGGAGTTGCCCGTTTCCGTGACGCTGCCCACTGACGGGCACAGCTCCCGTGTGCGGACAGCGGTGCATCACGTCGGACCTCTCCCGCCCGACCAGCTCGTCCTTGGCGGCGATGGCCATGCGATGACCACCCCCGCCAGGACGGCTGTTGACCTGGCCGTCGGGCTGGAGCTTCCGCGAGCCCTCGTTCTGCTCGACTCGGCTGCGCGGCGCGCCTGTCAGGGGTTCATCGCGAGTCCGCGGCGACGTGATCTCGCCAACCCGCGCTTGCGCCAAGCCGCTCAGGAGTTGCTGCAAGCGGCTGCCACTACGCGGGGCATCGCCCGACTTGACCGCGCCATCGGGTTGGCGGATCCGCTACGAGAGTCGGCAGCCGAGTCGATCTCCGCAGGCCACTTCTTCCTGGCCGGTCTGCCGACGCCTGTGCTGCAGGCAGAGATTCGGACCCCACTCGGGGTCTTCTACCCCGACTTCTACTGGCCGCAGTTCAACTTGATCGGCGAGTGCGATGGCGCTGTGAAGTATGACCGACCGACGGCGCACCTTGACGAGAAGCGACGCGAGCAGGCTCTGCGCGACACCGTTCCTCACATGGTCCGCTGGTTGGCGGAGGAGGCCATGTTCCGACCCTGGGTCATGCTCGACCGCGTGGTCCGTGCGATGGAAGCCGCGTAGCCCTGCGGTTGTCGCGCACCGCCAACTCCTGCGCAGGTAACTCAACCGCCGGTGTTGTCGATGTCAGCGAGGTCCCATTGGCGTCCGCGAGGTGAGCCGCCACAGTTGTTGTCATTCGGGTGGAATTCGGTCTGACAACAGCAACTGTGGCGGTTGTGAGGTGATCGGCGAGGCTGACCGGTCTGACAACGACAAATGCGGCGGTTGGCTGCAGAAATGGGCCGAGGGTCCGGGGCGCGGAGTGGCGGAGGGGGCGAGTTGCCTGGGAATAGGTGGGGGCCCGGCACCTACTGCCGCGGCCGATAAGGTTCGGCTGTGACCGTGCTTCCGCAGATCGGCAGGACCCTGGTGATGGGGATCCTCAATGTGACGCCGGATTCGTTCTCCGACGGCGGGGAGTACCTGCGGTTCGAGGCGGCGATCGCCCACGGACGGCGGTTGCTGGCCGAGGGGGCGGACGTCATCGACGTGGGTGGGGAGTCCACTCGGCCGGGGGCGGCGCGGGCAGCGGTCGAGGTGGAACTGGGTCGGGTGCTGCCGGTGATCCGCGAACTGGCGGCTGCCGGGGCGACGGTTTCGGTCGACACCATGCGGGCCGAGGTCGCGGCGGCCGCGGTGGCCGCGGGCGCGACCCTGGTCAACGACGTCTCCGGCGGGCTCGCCGACCCGGACATGCTCGCCACCGTGGCCGGGCTGCCGGCCGGCTACATCGCCATGCACTGGCGCGGGCACTCGACGATCATGCAGGAACTCACCCAGTACGACGACGTGGTAGCCGACGTCGCCGCCGAACTCGCCGGACGCCGGGACGCCGCGCTGGCCGCCGGCATCGCGCCCGAGCGCCTGGTGCTCGACCCGGGGCTGGGCTTCGCCAAGACCTCCGACCACAACTGGTCGTTGCTGGCCCGGCTGGACGAGCTCCAGGCCCTCGGTCACCCGCTGCTGATCGGCGCCTCCCGCAAGCGGTTCCTGGGCGAGCTGCTCGCCGAGGCCGGCGAACTCCGGCCCGCCAAGCAGCGCGACGACGCCACCACGGCGATCACCGCGCTGCTCGCCGCGCGCGGCGTCTGGGGGGTCCGGACGCACAACGTCACCGCCCAGCGGGACGCCATCGCGGTGGCCGCGCGCTGGGCACAGGCCGATTCCTGACGCCGGACTCGGCCGTCCGATCCGTCAGGTAGGGTCGGAACCGGAGGTGGTGCAGTGAGCGATCGGATCAAGCTGACCGGCATCGAGGTGCTCGGCAAGCACGGCGTTTACACGTCGGAGAAGTTCAGCGAACAGCCTTTCGTCATCGACCTCGACTGCGTCCTCGACCGGGGGACGGGTGCCGACGACCTCGAGACCACGGTCGACTACGGGCTGCTGGCCGAGCAGGTCGCGGCGGTCGTCGAATCCGATTCGGTGGATCTGATCGAGACGCTGGCTGACAAGATCGCCGCCGAATGCCTGGCGCGGCACCCGATCATCAAACGGATCACCGTGACCGTGCACAAGCCGGAGGCTCCCATCTCGGTGCCGGTCCGCGACGCGGCGGTGCAGGTGAAACGGAGGCGGGTATGAGCATCATCGACCTCGACTTCGACACCCTCTCCGGCATGACGCCGCTGCGGAACGTCACCTACTCGCTGGGCTCCAACCTGGGCGACCGGATGGAGTACCTGCAGGGTGCCACCGACCTGCTGCGGCAGACCCCGGGCATGAAGGTCACCGGCGTCTCCTCGGTCTACGAGACCGATCCGGTGGGTTTCACCGACCAGCCGCTCTTCCTCAACATCATCGTCCAGGCCGAATCGACGCTGGCGTCCAATGTGATGCTCGAGCGCGCGCACGCCATCGAGGATGCCTTCGACCGCGTCCGGACGGTGCTGAACGGCCCCCGGACCATCGACGTCGACCTGATCGCCGTCGCGGACCGGGTGACCAGCAACGACGTGCTCACGCTGCCGCACCCGAGGGCCCACGAGCGCGCCTTCGTCCTGGTGCCCTGGCTGGAACTCGAGCCGGAGGCCGAACTGGTGGGTCACGGACGGGTCGCCGATCTGGTCGCCGGCCTCGACACCACCACGGTCCGCCGTCGCGACGATCTGGTCATCGAACTCTGATGCCCTCCCCGCCCACGGTGTCGCTGACCGCGTGGCGGACGGTCGCGGTGGTCGCGCTGGGCGGCCTTGCCGGCGGCTGGGCGCTCTACTTCGCACTGGACCGGCTGATTCTGCCGCTGCCCGTGCCGCCCCTGCTGGGTGCCGGCGCGCTCGCCGTGGTCGCCGCGCTGGTCGGCTGGCAGGCCTACCGCACCCGGCGGACGATCCGCCGCCACGAAGCCATGACGCCCACCGCCGCGGTGGCCAGGCTCGCGCTGGGCAAGTCGGCGCTGCTGGCCGGCGCGGCGCTGGCCGGCGGCTACGCCGGGGTCGCCCTGCACTCGGCCTGGTTCCTGGACGCGCAACTGCCCCGCGACCGGGCGATCGGCGCGGCCGTGACGGCCCTGGCCGCGGTGATCCTGGCCCTCGCCGGACGCCGGCTGGAGCGGGCCTGCGAGATTCCGCCGCCACCGCCGGAAGACCCGGCCGCCACGCCGGGCGACCACACCGGGGAATCCGGTGAGCCGGGTTAGGCTACGCCCGTGAGCACGAATCGCCGAGCCGCCGATGGCGCAACCCTGGGCCGCTATTCCTGGATCACCCTCGCGGTGACCCTGGTGCTCGCCGGAAGCCTCCTCACCGGAGATGTCTGGCTGACCCGCGCGGGTGCCGTCGTCGCGTTTACCGGTGGGCTGATTTCCTGCCTGCTGGCCTGGCGGGAAGTGAAGGCCCAGCGCGCCGGCTACGAACTCCGCTCCACGGTGGAATTGCGCCAGCACGGTGAGAAGTTGCGGGCCGAGCGGACGCAGCACCGCCGGTTGCTGGATGTCATGGCCGAGCGCAATCGCGAATTGCGCAGCCGGTTGACGGTGGCTTCGGCGCAGGTTGGCCAGTTGAGCCAGGAGGTCGCCCGACTGCGTGGCGACAACGCCAGTCTCCGCTTCGAGTTGGCCCGGTTCAACGAGCAGCACAACGCCGAGATCCTCGCGCTGCCGCGTCGGGTGGCCGGCCCGGTCTCCGATTCCGAGGAAATCCTGTGGAGCGAGGAGAATCTGCCGACCGTGGTCGATCTCGCGGCGATCACCGCTCCTTTCGCCCTGGAGGAACGGCTTCGCGAGGCCCGCTGACGGGTTTCCACCGGAGGTTTGGATCAATCCGGGTGAGCCCGGGGCCACAGGGCCGGTGAATCCTGATATCGTGCTGCGAATAGCGGCTGTGCGACTTCTGCCGAGTGGTATAGGGTATTGAAGTCCATACACCAGTCGCATCCAGCATTTCGAGAGGAATACCCATGGCTCAGCGCGTGGAAATCGTGCTCACCGACGATCTTGACCAGAGCAAGGCAGACAGCACAGTGACCTTTGCTTACGCCGGCACCACGTACGAGATCGACCTCTCCGACGCCAACCGCGCGGCGTTGGAGGAGGCTCTCGCCCCCTACATCGGCGCCGGTCGCAAGGTCTCCTCCGGCCGTCGTCCGGCAGCCTCCCGCCGCAAGTCCGGCCCCGGCGCCAGCGCCAACGAGATCCGCGCCTGGGCGCTCGCCCAGGGCATGGAGGTCTCCGCTCGCGGTCGTGTCTCCAGCGACATCCGCGAGGCCTACGAGAACGCCCACTCCTGATCGAACCCGATCTCCGCGGGCGCCGGCAATCGTCGGCGCCCGCGGAGTCTTTTTCGCCCTGCGACACCCGCGAGGCCCGGCCCGATCGAGGGACGGATTGAGCCGCAGGCGAACACGGGAACTCCGAAGGCCACAGGTCGGTTGACTACACTGAGGGCGTTCCGGCGGTGAGTGCCGTTGTGGACGCCAGCGAAGCTGGATTAAGGAGTGCTTGATGTTCGACCGGTTCACCGATCGTGCCAGGCGGGTCATCGTCCTCGCCCAGGACGAGGCGCGCATGCTCAACCACAATTACATCGGCACCGAGCATCTGCTGCTGGGGCTGATCCACGAGGGTGAAGGCGTGGCCGCCAAGGCGCTGGAGTCGCTGGGGGTCTCGCTGGAGGCCGTCCGCGACCAGGTCGAGGAGATCATCGGCCAGGGTCAGCAGGCGCCGACCGGGCACATCCCCTTCACGCCGCGGGCGAAGAAGGTGCTGGAGTACTCGATGCGCGAGGCGCTCCAGATCAACCATCCCTACATCGGCACCGAGCACATCCTGCTCGGCCTGATCCGCGAGGGCGAGGGTGTGGCCGCCCAGGTGCTGATCAAGCTCGGCGCCGACCTGAACCGCGTCCGCAGCACCGTCCTGCAGATGCTCTCGGGCTACCAGGGCAAGGAGGCCGCGACCGCCGGCGCTCCGGAGACCGGCCCCGCCCAGGCCGCGGCGACCATCCTCGACCAGTTCGGACGCAACCTGACCCAGGCGGCGCGCGAGAACAAGCTCGATCCGGTGATCGGCCGCGCCAAGGAGATCGAGCGCGTGATGACCGTGCTCAGCCGCCGCACCAAGAACAACCCGGTGCTGATCGGCGAGCCCGGCGTCGGCAAGACCGCCG
>JAPUEM010000132.1:7176-8690 GCA_027492575.1 Propionicimonas sp. | reverse complement strand
GCAACCCCGACGAGGCTACGACAGATGACTGCTAGTCCGCGTCGGAGGACGGGAGCGCGGGGCTCGGCTGATGCCGGACCGGTTTGGCGAAAGGCTCGGACGACGGGGTCAGATCGGCGTCATTGCCGTACAGGGCGGCGCGGGTGGCGGCCTCGTCGTGCAGGGCGGAGAGGATGCGGATCTGCACCGGCTGCGGGATGGTGGGCGCGGGCTGGGCACGCAACAGCGCCTGGATAGCCAGGTCGGCCTCGGGATCGAGGTCGGACGGTAGTGGCATGGCATCCTCACTGGGCTGTGGTTCGGGGACCATCATGCCTCCACCAGGTGTCGTAACAGCCCGGCGAGTTTGGCCCGTCCGCGGGAGCAGCGGCTCTTCACCGTCCCGGGGGCGCAGCCGAGCAGCACCGCGGCCTCGTCGATCGAGTAACCGTCCAGATCCACCAGGACGAGGGCGGCCCGCTGGTCGGCGCCGAGCTCGCCCAGCGCGCGCTCGATCTCGGCGGAGAGCTCCCGCTGCAGGACGATCTGCTCGGGCCCCTCGGCGCGGCTGGGCAGCGCGGCGACGATCTCGTCCCCCGCGAAGGCGACCGGACGGGCCTTCACCCGGCGCAGCCGATCCAGGCAGGCGTTGAGGACGATCCGGTACAGCCAGGTGCCGACCGCCGCCTCGCCGCGGAAGCTGCCGGCGCGGCGGAAGGCAGCCAGCATGGCCTCCTGCAGCACCTCCTCGGCGTCCTCGGGGCGCTGCAGGGTGCGCAGCGCCAGCGCCCAGAGCCGGTCGGCGTGGCGCTGGAAGAGCTCGCCGAAGGCCTCCGGGTCGCCGGCCACGTGGGCGGCCAGCAGGGTCTGGTCGTCGCGGCTCATCCGAAGACCTCGACCTCGGCGATGGCGCCGCGGAAGTAGTCCTTCTCCACGGGCGGCAGTTCGGTCAGATAGATGAGGACGTACCGGGTCGGCTCGGCGTCGAAGGTGAGGGTGAAGCTGCCCTTGCGGGCATCCACACCGGCCACCCGGCGCCACTGCTGCTGGGAATCCATCGGCGCGGCGGTGGCCGGCTCGGCGGGCACCCGGGCCTCGAGGGCGGTCGCCCCGCCCTGCACGGTGATCTTCACCCGGCTGACGTCGCGGCTCTCGCCGAGGTCGAGCACCAGCCCGACGCCCGGCTTCAGCCCGCCGAAGTCGGCGCGCTTGCGGTACCGCTCGGTGCGCCAGGCGGTCTCCCGGTCGCCGTCGATCGCGAGCTTGGCTTCCTTCGGGCTCTCCTGGGCGCTGCCGCCGTCCGCCCGAGGGTCGAAGTCGATCGCCTTCGCGATGGCGAGCTTCGTCGGTGTCGGCTGGGTGGGGGCGGCCGGGGTCGCCGCGCCCTGGGAGAGGGCCAGCCAGATGCCGCCGATCAGCGCCGCCAGCACCCCGGCGCCGCCGATCCACCAGCCGACCCGGGAGCCCTTCGAAGGGGGGACTGCGGGCGGCGGCGGGACGGGGGTGAACGGCGGGGGAGTGTCCTCGGGAGGAAC
>JAPUEM010000132.1:0-7076 GCA_027492575.1 Propionicimonas sp. | reverse complement strand
GACGCGTGGACGGGCGGGCACCGGGACGGGTGGGGCGTCCACCGCGACCAGCGGCGGCCCGCCACGGCTGTGGTCCAGTCGCAGCCGCAGATCGGCTGCCGAGCTGATCGGGCCGAGCACCAGGGAGAGTTCCGTGGCGACCTCGGCGGCGGTCCGCAGCGGGGTGGCCTGCTGGCGGGGAATGGGGGAGAGGATCTGGTCGACGACCACGTCCACCGGGTGCGCCACACCGGTGCGGACCTGGCTGGGCAGCAGCAGGCGGCCGTCGTGCTCGGGGGCGGCGGGCAGCCCGAACGCCTCCTTGCCGGGCCAGCGGGCGACCAGGCAGGCGTAGAGCAGCTTGCCGAGCGCGGTGACGTCGGCGGCCTGGCCGTCCGCGCCGGTACGCGCGGGGGCTCCCGAGAGCACCTCGTCGACCAGCAGGCCGATGATCTTGACGTTGCCGCTGGCGGTGATCAGCACGGTCGCCGGGCCGAGGTGGCGATGGAAGACCCCGGCCGGATGCAGCGCCACCAGGGCGTCCGCGACCTCGCGCGCCACCCAGGCCGCCTCCGCGCCGGTCAGCGGTCCGGCGGCGAGCACCCGCTGCAGGGTCTGCCCGGTGGCGTACTCGTAGACCAGGTAGGCGCCGTGCTCGCCGGCGACCGGCGGCACCACGTCCAGCACCCGCAGGAAGCGGGAGTCGGTGGCCAGCGCCGCCCGCCGGGCCAGCCCGAGCAGGTCGTCGCTGCGCGGATCGCCGGGCTGCAGCAGGTGGATCAGCACCGGCCGGGTGAGGACGGTGTCCTCCGCCCGCCAGGTCTGGTGCCCGCCCCGCTCGGCGAGCAGTTCGGCCAGCCGGTAGCGGCCGGCCAGCGCGCGTCCGACGTCGATCAGGTTGGTCGGCTCGAAGATCGGATCGGTCGGTTCGTCGTCGGTAGGCTCGGGAAAGTCCAGGACGTCGGCGGGCGGCTCGGCCGGTTCGACGGGCTCGACCTCCACGAAGACGCCCACCCCGTCCGGGTCGGGGTTGACCGACTCCTCTACAGCTGTAGTGGGAGGGTCCTCGTCCAATTCGTCGATGGGCGGAAGGACCTCTTCCGGGCCCCAGGACTCCGCCTCGGCGGCGAGCGGGACCCGGCCGGAGATGTCACCGGTCACCTCGACGGTGGCCACCGGACGGCGGCGCAGCACGGCGATCAGCTCGCTGGCCTCGGGGATGCCCATCCGCTTGGCGGTGAAGAAGTAGGCGATCACCGCCAGCCCGGCGGCGGCGCCGAGCCCAATCACCTGCCACAGCAGGCCACCCAGCGAGGAGAGCCAGTAGTTCGCCCCGAAGGCCAGCGCGGCGGCCGGCGCGGCCGCCAGCAGCAGCCGTCCGAGATGGCGCAGGGTGTCATGCCAGGGCAGCTCGGGAATCCGCTTCGACAACGCGCGATGGGTGACCCACCAGCCCAGGAAATAGGCCACCGAGTAGGAGAGCGCCAGCCGGGCGGCGACCGTCCCGGGGGAATCCAGCGCCACCACGAAGGCCACCGCGAGCAGGGCGTTCGCCCCCGAGATGGCGATCTGCAGCAGGAACGGGGTCTTGGTGTTGTCGAGGGCGTAGAAGGCGCGCAGGTAGAGATACTGGATGGTGAACGGCACCAGGCCGACCGCGAAGCCCATCAGCGCCCAGGCGACGAAGTGGTAGTCGTCGGAGCCGGAACCGTGCCCGAAGATCACCCGCGCGATCGGATCGGCCAGCGCGAGCAGCCCCAGACTGGCCGGCACCAGGAAGGTGGTGGCCAGCCGGATCGCCCGGTTGGTCTCGGCCGTCACCCCGGCCAGGTCGCCGGCCAGCGCCGAACGGGAGGCGGCCGGCAGCATGGCGGTGGCCAGCGAGACGGTCAGCAGCGAGTGCGGCAGGATCCAGATCAGGTACGACTGCTGGTAGGCGTTCAGGCCGGCGCCGGAGGCCGTGGCGGTCGAGGCCAGGTTGGTCACCACCACCTGCGCCAGCGAGGTGAGCGCCACGTAGCCGACCATCCACTTCGCGACGTGGAAGGTGCGGCCCAGGCCCGTCCCCTTCAGATCGAACCGCGGACGGTAGCTGAACCCGGCCTTCTTCAGGTACGGCAGCAGCACCAGGGTCTGGATGGCGATGCCGAGGGTCGAGCCGGCGCCGAGCAGCCAGATCTGCTCGGCGGTGAACGGGGTGCCGGCCGCGGTATTGGTGCCCCAGATGCCGATGAACGCTCCGAAGACCGCGATCGACACCACGTTGTTCACGATCGGCGCCCACATCATCGGGCCGAAGACGTCGCGGGCGTTGAGCACCTGGCCGATCAGGAAGAAGACGCCGTAGAAGAAGAGCTGCGGCATGGTGATGTAGCTCATCAGCAGCAGGTTCGCCCACGCGTCCGCCATCTCGGGGGCCCGCCAACTACTGGCGTAGAGGGTCATCACCCAGGGCACCGCGATGGTCAGCACCACGGCCAGGAAGGCCAGCGCCGCCAGGAAGGCGGTCATGATCCGGTCGACGAAGGCCTTGCCCTTGTCCTCGTCGTGCATCACCGCGCGGACGATCTGCGGCACCAGCACGTTGTTGAGGGTGCCGCCGGCCAGCAGCATGTAGAGCGAGTTGGGCACCAGCATGGCGGTCGCGAAGACGTCCGCCCGCAGGCCGACGTTGCCCAGCGCGACTGCCAGCAGCATGTTGCGCACCAGACCCAGCCCGCGCGAGACCATCGTCCCGGAGGCCATCACCGCGGTGGCGTTCAGCAGCCGGCGTCCGCCGGTCGCCTCAGTCATGGGGCTCCCCGCTGCCCGGCTCGCGGGCGCTTCCCGGATCGCCGAGCGCCACCGTTGCCGGCGAGGGCTCGGCCCCGGGGCCCGGCGCTGGGGCCGAAGGCTGGCTCTCGGCGTCGGCGGCAGGGGTCGCGTCCCGCTTCGCCTTGCGGCGGACCTGCCAGATCCGCAGCGCGGTGGCGCCCAGCACGACCGCGCCGGAGGCGATCACGATCACCCAGCCGATGAAGCCGAGTTCGGTCATCTCGACGGTGATCTGGATGGACGGCGACACCCGCCGTCCGCTCACCGTGGCGACCCAGGCGTGGGCGATCGCGACGCCGTTGGCCGTCGCCTCCGGGTGCACCAGGATGGAGGCGTTCTGCCCGGGCGCGATGGTGACGACCTCGCTGTCGGGGATGCGCAGCCGCTGCGGATTGTCGGTGTCCATCCGCACCTTCACCTGGATCGGCTCCGCCAGGTTGTTGGTGACGGTCAGCGGGAACTGGCTGGTGCGGCCGGCCATGACGAACCGCGCGCTGGCGTCCAGTTCGACGGCGCTCTTCAGGGCGGCCGGCCCGAAGAGCTGGTCGACGTCCTTCAACAGAGCCGCATGGGCCTCGTCCTGGCCGATCCAGGCCTGCGAGACGGCCCGGGTGAGCAAGCCGGCTGCTTCGTCGGGGATCACCGAGTCGGGGGCCAGCTGCCGGTAGGCGGCCACGGCCTGCTCCAGGCCGGCCACGGCCTCGAAGTCGGCCGGGCCCAGGGTGGCGGGCTCGGCCGCCGCGAAGCTGCCGGTGCGCGGCTTGCCCTCCAGCAGTTCGCCGAGCGGGCGGGGCTGCTGCCAATCGGTGGTGGTGGCCGCGTCCGCGATCAGATCGGCCGGCTCGCGCAGCAACCGCAGCTGGCCCGTCCTTCCGGCCAGGACGGTCTGCGCCAGGCTCAGCTGCCGGGCCGCGAAGTCGGTGGGGTCGGCGGGCAGGGTGGTGGCGGTGAGCACCGTCCGTCCGGTGCCGGAGGCCTGCAGGGCGCCGGCGTCGACGGCGTTGCCGGCCAGGATCGGGAGGTCGTCGTCCAGGTAGGCGTCCAGGGCATCGGTGTAGACGCCGCCGGTGGGCCAGACCAGCTGCCGCAGACCGGAGAGCGCGACCACCTGCTCGTCGGCGGCCCGGGCGCGGGCCAGCACCTCCGGATCGCCCGCCGCGGCGGCGCCGGTGAGATCGGGGTCGCCGAACAGGCTGCGGGCGCCGGCGGCGGGGTCGAGCCGGCGGAACCGGGTCAGCCAGGCGGAGGCGACCCGCTGGCCGGTGCCGGGGACGAGGTCGTCGCCGGACCGGACCTGGTAGCCGTCGGCCAGGTCGGTGACCTCGTCGAACAGAGCGGGATCGATCAGCCAGGACATTCCGGGCTCGGCGGCGGCGGTGAGCAGCCCGTCGAGGCGTCCGGTCAGCTCGGCGATCAGGTTCTCGTTGCGGAAGACGCCGTCAGCCAGTTTGGTGGGGGTGGCGCTGAAGACCACCAGCCGGGTCACCGGCACCGGCTTGCCGGGGATCGCCAGGACGGTCTGACCCTGGCCGACCTTGCCGATGTCGTCGCTGCCCACGGCGGTGCCGACCGCGCGGGCCCCGACCAGGTAGGCCTTGCCCGCTTCGTCGAAGCCGAGATCGTCGAGGGTGGCCTGCACCGTGAACTCGGCGACGGCGCCGGGCACGAAGGCGACGTTCTGAGCGGTGATCTGGGCGTAGCTGCCCTTCTGGGTGCCGGAGAGGATCACGCCGGAGGGGGTGCTGGCGGTCACCTGCCGCAGCGCGGCGAGGTCGTCGATCGGGTCACGGGAGCGCCACATGGCCATCACCAACCCGTAGACCTGCGCACCGGTGGGATTGCTCACCCGTCCGGTCACCGTCACCCGGTCGGACGGACGCGAGCCGGTGGCGGTCACCCCGGTGATCTCGACCGTGACCTGAGGGGTGGCCGCCGCGGCGGCCGAGGTGGACCAGGTGAGCGAGGCCGCCGTCGCGAGGACGGCCGCCGCCAGCGCGACGGCGCGCCGCAGCGGTCCGGGCCTCCGATTCACCGTTCCATCGTACGGGCGCGGACGCGATAGGCCGGCCCGCAGCCAGGGCGAGTTCGGCGGACTCGGTCGTGGCATAGTCGAAACCACCCCGAACCACTGGAGGTTGCGATGCAGACGATGACCGTGAACCTGACCCCATCCCAGGCCGCACAACTGGTGCAGCAGCAGGTGGCCGCGTCCGGAACCACCGCCGAATGCGTCGGTGAGTACGTGAATCGCTCTCCTGACGGCCGTGAGGTGATCATGCTGGTCTTCGAGAAGTACTACATGCGCAACTCCAGCCGGGCCAGCCTCTCCGTGGTGCTGGAGAGCCTGAACGACCAGACCTGGGTCGGTTACGCCGGCTCGGGCGGCGGCCAGGGCGCGGTCTTCAAGTTCGACTGGGGCACCGCCGAGGACTTCGCCGCCGTGGTGACCATGGCGTTGCAGCCGTACCTCCTGCGCTGAGCCCGTCCCCGACCCCGTCCAAACCCGTTCTGATGCTGTAGTTGTTCGGCCACTCGTTCAAGAGGCCGAACAGGTGCGACGCGAGGCGGCCTACGCGAGGGGTGCGGACGGATGGTGGGGCCGTCCCCGCCGGATCCACGCGGTAAAGTGACCGGTTGTGCCCGACCTGACTCCTGCCCAGCGCGCCTCGCTCACCGCGGTGCGGGCGTCCAGCGTGTCGATGGACCGGCTGTCGGCGGTCTTCGCGGCCGCGGGGCACGAGTTCTACCTGGTCGGCGGCTCAGTGCGCGACGCCCTGCGCGAGCGGATCGGGGAGGATCTCGACTTCACCACGTCGGCTCGTCCGGACGAGATCGAGGCGCTGGTGCGCACCCTCACCAAGACGGTCTGGGACGTCGGCCGCGACTACGGGACGATCGCCTGCCAGCTGAAGGAGCCGGACGGAACGCGCCGGCTGGTGGAGATCACCACCTTCCGTGCCGACACCTACGCCGAGGATTCCCGCAAGCCGGAGGTGGTCTTCGGCGACCATCTCGGCGGTGACCTGATCCGGCGCGATTTCACCGTGAACGCGATGGCCCTCGACATGGCCACCGGTGAACTGCTCGACCCGTTCGGCGGTCTGACCGACCTGGCCGATCGCCTGATCCGGACGCCGGCCGCGCCGGAACTCTCCTTCTCCGACGACCCGCTGCGGATGATGCGGGCCGCCCGGTTCACCTCTCAGCTGGGCTTCCTCTGCGTCCCTGAGGTGGTGGACGCGATGACCGCCATGGCCTCCCGGCTGACCATCGTCTCGGCCGAGCGGATCCGCGACGAACTGGTGAAACTGCTGCTCACCGACGACCCGCGGCCGGGCCTGGATCTGCTGGTGAAGACCGGGATCGCCGAGATCGTGCTGCCCGAGCTCCCGGCTCTACAGATGGAGAGGGACGAGCACAACCGGCACAAGGATGTCTACCAGCACTCGCTGACCGTGCTCGACCAGGCCATCGAACTGGAGCGCGCCCGTGGCCACGAGCCCGACATCGTGAACCGGCTCGCGGCCCTGTTGCACGACATCGGCAAGCCCGCCACCCGCCGCTTCGAGCCGGGCGGCAAGGTGAGCTTCCACCACCACGACGTGGTGGGCGCCAAGCTGGCCCGCAAGCGGATGCAGGCGCTGCACTTCTCCAACGAGCAGATCAAGGCGGTGTGCACCCTGATCGAGCTGCACCTGCGGTTCCACGGCTACGGCGAGGGGAACTGGACGGATTCCGCCGTCCGCCGCTACGTCCGCGACGCCGGCGACCAGCTGGAGCGCCTGCACATCCTGACTCGCTCCGACTGCACCACCCGCAACGTCCGCAAGGCCCAGCGGCTGGCCCGCGCCTACGAGGAACTCGAGTGGCGGATCGACGCCCTGGCCGAGCAGGAGGAGCTGGACGCGATGCGTCCCGACCTCGATGGCACCCAGATCATGGAGATCCTCGGCGTCGGCCCCGGCCCGGTGATCGGCCAGGCCTACAAGTTCCTGCTCGAGAAGCGCATCGACGACGGCCCCCTCGGTGAGGACCGCGCCCGCGAGGCCCTGCTGGCCTGGTGGGCCGAGCGGCCCAACGCTCGCTGAGCCCTACGATCCCTGAGTCCTCCCAACGATCCCAGACGGCAAGCCTCTCAGCCGCGTCAGCGGGTGAAGGCGCTGACGTCTCGACGAGGGGCGCGTCAGCGGCCCGAGAAGCAGAGCCTGTCGAAGGTCGTCCCTCACTTCCGTCATCCCCGCGGAGGTGGGGATCTCCTGAGCCGTGGTTGCGTCTGCTTCCGG
>JAPUEM010000131.1 GCA_027492575.1 Propionicimonas sp. | reverse complement strand
CCTAGATTCGTCAGGGGATCAGACGTCCTACGGTCGACTCCCACGGCCGCATGAGCGGGCCGTGGGAGTGGCTGAGGACGGGCTCGGTGCGCAGGCCATGGCGGGGACGGCGGAGCGGCTTGCCGGAGAGGTTGGCCTCGATGAGCCAGGCCTCGCCGTCGAGTTCGCGGACGTAGCCGAGGTAGTTCCTCGTGCCGGAGGAGATCGGACGGAAGCCGCCTCGGGTCAGCGCCGGATGCTCGCGGCGCAGCGCGATCAGGCGGCGGTACCAGTGCCAGACCGAGTCGGGATCGGCCTGCTGTTCGGCGGCGGTGAAGCCCGGAGTCTCGTCCTTCCCGGGAAGCCAGGGGGCTGGGTCCGACCCTTCGACCGGCTCGACTGTTGGCCGCTCGGGAGCGGTGCGGGGGTCACCCCAGCGGAGGGGGACGCGGGCGTGGTCGCGGGAGCCGGCCAGAACCTCGGCCCAGGCGGCGGACGGGGCGGTGCCGGCGTCCATCAACTGCTGGTACCGGTTCAGCGATTCGACGTCGCGCAGGTCGTCCAGGCTTGTGAACGACTGGTTCACGGCAGCGAGTTCCTGGCCCTGGAAGAGGAACGGCGTGCCCCGCATCGTCAGTTGCAGGGTCGCCAGCAGCTTGGCGATCGCCGTCCGCACGGCCGGATCCGACTCGGCGCCGTGGCCCACCTTGCTGAGCATCCGGGGGTTGTCGTGGTTGTCCAGGAAGAGCGCGATCCAGTCGCCGGGACGCAGCCGCGCCTGCCAGCCCAGCCAGAACTGCTTGAGGTAGTTCAGGTCGTAGCGGTAGTCGTGCCAGCGGGTGCGGCCGGGCAGATCGAGCACGTCGAAGTTGAACACCAGGTCGAGTTCCCCGCGACTGGTGTTGCTCAGCAGCCGGGCGCCCTCGATGCCGATGCCGGGGGTCTCGCCGACCATCACCGCGACCGTCCCGTCCGGACGCGTGAAGCCCTCGCGGCGCAGTTCGGCCAGGTACGCATCGAGCTGGGGTCCGTAGAAGTAGTGCTCGACGCCGCTGAACTCCATCAGGTCGGCGACGAACGGGTTGCCGTCGGGCAGCCCCGGGGCTTTGGAGATGTAGTTGATGACGTCCAGCCGGAAGCCGTCGATGCCGCGATCCAGCCACCAACCGACGATGTCGGCCACCTCGGTGCGCAGGGCCGGGTTCGACCAGTTGAGATCCAGCTGGTGGTCGGCGAACAGGTGCAGCGCCCAGCGGTTCGCCTCGGGGATCCAGCGCCACGCCGAGCCGGAGAAGAACGAATCCCAGTTGTTCGGCGGCTGCTCCGGGGAGCCTTCGACCAGGAAGTAGTAGTCGCCGTAGGGGCCGTCCGGGTCGGCGACGGCCCGTCGGAACCACTCGTGCTCGGAGGAGGTGTGGTTCACCACCAGGTCGAGGATGATCCGCATCCCGCGCTGGTGGCAGCCGGCGATCAGTTCGTCGACGTCCGCCAGGGTGCCCATCTCGGCCATGACGTCGCGGTAGTCGCTGATGTCGTAGCCCATGTCCTGGTTCGGCGAGGCGAAGATCGGCGAGAGCCACAGACAGTCGACGCCCAGCTCCGCCAGGTAGTCGAGCTGGGAGATGATGCCGCGGAGGTCGCCGATGCCGTCGGAGTTCGCGTCGCAGAACGAGCGTGGATAGACCTGGTAGAAAACCGCGTCTCGCCACCAGGCATCGGACGGGGACCCGTCCGGCACCGGTTCGGCGTGGGCGTTGACCAAAGCCAGCAGGGCGTCCATCAGACCGGGGCCGGTGAAGCGGCGAGTGAGCCGCTCCAGGGTCGAGAGCCGCAGCCCGCCGGCCAGGCTCACCACCCGCGGCGACACTCCGCTCTGCAGCAGGATCTTGTCGACGATGTCCTGGCCGAGTGGTGTGGCGTAGAGGTCGCGCACCCGTTGCCGGGCGGTCAGGGCAGAACTCCGTTGGCCCGCGTTCATGTGTTCACTGTAGCTATTCCGCGCAGGGGATCCCCTTCTCGGTCGGGGACGCCACTTTCTGCCATATACGTGCTCTGGCTGCCACATATGTCGGCCAGGACTGCTATGTGGCAGAAAGTGCACGGCGCTAGTCCGGTGGGGATCGAACGCGACCCGGTAGACCTGGCTGGAGGCGATCCACCGCCTCGGGTGAGAGTCCTCTCATGGTGGGCCGGGGGAATGGGCGCGTCCGGCACACTGGGGGAGTGACTGCGACGCGAACCGCCTGGAGCATCCGGGCCCGGGTGATCGCGGCCGTCATGATCCTCACCGGGCTGGCCCTGCTGCTCTCCGGCGTGGTCATCTACGTCCAGGGCGAGGCCAGCACCCGGCAACGGGTGAACGCCGACCTCGGACGCGCGGTGGATGAGGTCGCCCGGCTCGCCGAAGGCAACGACCCCGCCACCGGCAAGCCCTTTACAGGCGTAGAGCCCCTGTTGCGGGCCAGCATGCAGCAGGTGGTGCACGGGCCGGCGGAGGGCTCGTTCGCGATCCTGGGCGGGCGGATCCGCTGGACGGCTCCGGACGGCGTCGTGCTGCGTCCCGAGAACGATCCCGAGCTGGTGGCGACCGTGCTGCCGCTGGCCGACGGCGATCAGGTGGTGCAGGGCGATCTGATCACCGCGCTGCGTGAGTACCGCTACATCGTCGTCCCGGTCCACGGCGCGGTCGGCGACCCGGGCGGCGCCCTGGTGCAGGTTGCCGACATGGGGCTGGAGCGGGCGGTCCTGCGTCCGGTCTACGTGACCTACTCGCTGATCGCGATCGGTGCGCTGCTGCTGGTCGCGATGCTGATCTGGCTGATGATCGGACGCCTGCTGCGTCCGATCAGCTGGATGCGGCAGACCGCCGAGCGGATCACCGAGACCGACATCTCCCAGCGCATCCCGGTGCGCGGCAACGACGACCTCTCCGCCCTGGCCGGCACCGTCAACGGCATGCTCGACCGGCTGGAATCCGCGGTCGGCGCGCAGCGCGAACTGCTGGACGACGTGGGTCATGAGCTGCGGACGCCGCTGACCATCGTCCGCGGCCACCTCGAGCTGATGGACGCCGCCGACCCCGACGACGTCGCCGGCACCCGCGCCCTGGTGCTCGACGAGCTCGACCGGATGCGCCGGCTGGTGGACGATCTGCTCACCCTGGCCAAGGCCGAACAGCCCGACTTCGTGGTCGCCGAAGCCGTCGACGTCGCCCGGCTGACCGACGAGACCCTGGCCAAGGCCAGCACCCTGGGCCAGCGCCGCTGGGTGCTCGACGAGCTGGCCGATGCCGAGGTGCCGCTCGACCCGCAGCGCGTCGCGCAGGCCTGGCTGCAGCTGGCCGCGAACGCCGTCCAGTACTCCGAGGCGGGCTCGACGGTCGGCATGGGCAGCCGGCTGACCGAGGGCGAGCTGTGGCTGTGGGTGCGCGACGAGGGCGTCGGTATCCCCGAGAGCGAGCGTGAGCGCATCCTGAACCGCACCGTGCTGGGACGCCACGGCACCGGAACGGGGCTGGGGCTGGCCATCGTGTCGTCCATCGCCAAGGCCCACGGTGGACGCATCGACGTGCAGTCGACAATGGGGGTGGGCAGCCGGCTCTCGATCGTGATCCCCACCGAAGCCGCGCTCCACGAGGAGGAGGACGATGAGCCAGATACTGATCGTTGAGAACGAACCGCGGATCGCCGCGTTCATCGCCAAGGGCCTGAAGGCCGCCGGCTTCGCCACCCTCGTCGAGGCCTCCGGCTACAACGCGGTCAGCCTGGCGATCGGCGGCGAGGCCGACCTGATCGTGCTGGACGTGGGCCTGCCCGACATCGACGGCTTCGAGGTGCTCTCCCGGATCCGCGGTCAGGGGGTGACCACGCCGGTGATCATGCTGACCGCCCGCTCGTCCGTCGCGGACACGGTGGCCGGGCTGCAGTCCGGCGCCGACGACTACATGCCCAAGCCGTTCAGCTTCGAGGAGCTGCTCGCCCGCATCCAGCTGCGGCTGCGCACCGACGCCGGGGACTCCGCCGAATCGGCGATGGTGCTCACCCACGGCGACCTGAGCCTCGATCTGCGCACCCGCCGCGCCACCGTCGCCGGACGCAGCGTCGACCTCACCGCCCGCGAGTTCACCCTCGCGGAGATGTTCCTGCGCAACCCCGGCCATGTGCTGAGCCGCGAGCAGTTGCTGTCCGGCGCCTGGGGCTACGACTTCGACCCCGGCTCGAACGTGGTGGACGTCTACGTCCGCTACCTGCGCCGCAAGCTCGGCGCCGACCACTTCGAGACCGTCCGCGGCATGGGCTACCGGCTGGTCTGACCGAGCAGCGCGGCAGGAAGGTCGTTTTCGGCACGGTGACGGCCGGCACGGGGCCGCTTCGCGTCAGGATGGTCGTTGCCGGGCCAGCGAGCCGCGTCAGAAAAACCATCCTGCAGCGAAGCAGACCGACACGGCCAGGCACCTCGGCCAGACTGCCCGAGGCGTCGAACGATGGGTGGGTGGGCGTCAGTCGCCGATGCAGACCCGGAGCGCGCCGGGCCGGACGGTGATCCGCGCCCGCTTGATCAGGCCGAAGCTGTCGCCGTCGAGTTCGACGGCGTGTGGGGATTCGAACCGGACGTCGAACTGCCGGCCTTGCGCGTAGGCCAGAGCCCGGAGGCCGGGTGCGAGCCGGAACATGCTCCGGCCGAATCGCGAGCGATGCGCGATCCCCTGAACCGTCAGCCAGGTGCCGATGCCCGCCCAGCCGAACCGTCCCTTAGGACGCAGCATCACCACGTCCAGCAGACCGTCGTCCACCTTCGCGGCCGGGATGAGGAGCATGTTGCTGGTCAGCGTGCCGCAGTTGCCGACGATGACCGTGTGCGCGCGGGCGGACCGCGTATGGCCGCCGTTCACGCGGTACTCCAGGTGGAACAGCCGGTTGGCGATGATCGACCGTGCGATCGGGGTCACGTAGGCGAGCCAGCCGAGGCTCTTCTTCGCCTGTGCGCTGGTGTTCTCCGCCATCTCCGCGTCCAGCCCGATGCCGGCCATCACGAGGAAGATCTGCCTTCTCCACTGGCCCTCGTCGTCCTCGAGGTCGGCGACCGCTATGTCGACCGTCCGGGTCGAGTCGGAGAAGGCGGCCGCGACGGATCCCTCGATGTCGTTCAGCGGAAGGCCGAGATTGCGTACCAGCAGGTTGCCGGTGCCCGTGGGCAGCAGCGCCAGCGGCGTCCCGCTTTCCTGGCGGCCTTCGGTCTGGAGGGCTTCGGCGACCATCCGCACCGTGCCGTCGCCGCCGGCAACGATGATCACCGCGGGATCGCCGGCGAGCGCGTCCGTCACGGCGCGCCGTCCCGAATCCGCAGCGCTGGTCTCGTACCAGCGCGCGTCATCCCACCCCCGCAGGCTCTGCTGTTGTTCGACCGCGCGACGCACCCGGTCAAGCGGAACCTTGACCGGGTTGTAGACCACCGCGGCATGCATCCCCTGCCCCCTCTGGGCTCAGCAGCCGGAACGTGCCGACCGGACGGTCGGGTGGGTCAGTTCGCGGACACCTTCCGGACCAGTCTCGCCCAGTCAACGAGTGCGACGGCCCCCGTGGCCAGCGCCAGCCCCAGAGCCGGACGGGTGTGCGCACAGCGGACGCCGGCCGTCCGTCTGCGCTCGCCGCGGGCGTAGAGGGCCTTCTCGAACCAGGCCGTGCCAGCCACCGCGGCGACCGTGGCGCCGAGGATCAGGGCAGTGACCGTCGGGCGGGACAGTTGGGAGTGGGGTTCTGGCTCGGAGTGTTCCGAGGCGGGGAAGACCTGCGGGATCATCGCGGCGCCGGCGGCGGTCACGCCCAGCAGCCCGGCCTTGACCACGACCCGTGCCCGGCGGCTGCGAACGGCGTCCGGAAGGGCGTACCAGGTGAAGACCGTCAAAGCCGAGACGCCCGCGAAGGCGAGCCGGCTGACTCGGAGATCATCGAGCGCCATGGGGCACCTCGCTCGCGCGCTGCAACCTGCGGACGCTGCGGCCCAGCACGATCATCCGGATCGTCCCGACCATCGCAGTGACCAGGGCCCCGGCGATAGCCGCGAACAACATGGCGACTCCCATCGGGGTGGTGAACGACCAGGCCAGCAGGGTGAACTGGGCGGGTGAGTTGTTCTGCAGGATGAAGATGAGCATGAAGACCAGCACGATCACACCGACCACCAGGGCAAGCCAGGCCGCGCGCGAGAGACTGCGCTTCTTGGCAGGAGCCGGGGCAGTTGCAGGGGTGGGGGCGGTGGGCGATGACGGAACCGCAGCGGGCTCCGGGTCGGTTCCCGGTGCTGAAGTGTGGTCGTGGAGGCTTTCAGCTTCCGGTGAATGCTGTTCCAGGTATCTGGTCATGAGCCCTCCTCGGGCCTGATTTTTCTCGCTTCGGCTCCGCACGGCGCGTCGAGCCCGGCCAGCGGGCGTCGGCGGAAACTGCGGGTTGGCACTGATCGCTGGGCTAGGCGTCATCCCGGCTTCCAGCAGGAGCGGAACGGGACGGTCATGGGCGCTCAGCGAAGAGACGATGCTGGTCGCGGGATGCTCTCGCAACGCCGGCTTCCCTCAGTGACCGGATGGTTTGACCAGCGGATGCTTCCACTCTACTGCCGAAGTCTGAATGCGTTGAGGGCAACCGGGCGAGACTCACGAAGCTTGAGCGGTCTCGCCGCGCTGATGGAGTTCAACGAGCTTCGACGGCCTGTTCGCGGATCTTGTCCAGGGCGTCGTTGAAACCATCCGCGCAGCCACTGGCGCCGGCGATGATACCGACTTCGAGATCGTCGATGCTCTTACCGATCACCTCTTCCGGCACCGCGGCGGCGAACCGCTCCTGGAAACCGCGGGAGGTGTCGTTGTTGTCGGGCATCAGCTCGGATGCCACGTCGGTGATCACGCCGGCTTCCAGCGTGAGAGTGAAGTCCATGTAGGACGGCGCACCGCCGTAGACGCCGCGGGCGGTGTAGGTGCCGTCGCGGTATTCGTCCGGGGGCGCGCTCGCTGTCGTCGGTGGGCTGGTCGGCAGGGTGGAGGGCGCTGCGGATGGCGACTGCTTTCCGCTGTTCTCGCTGCTGCATCCGGTCAAGGGCAGCAGCACGGCCACGGACGCGGCGGCTCCGACGGTTGCGCGGGTGAAGAGATGGGGTTTCATGGCTTTCGTTCCTCCTTCGTTGATGGATGGCGGTCGGGCGGATCAGAGGAAGAGGTCCCCGTCGAAGTCGTTCGACCATTGGACGCGGCCGTCGGCGAGCATTCGCACCCACGAGAACGCGAACCCGTCCAGACGTTCGGGTTCCGTGACGAACAGGGCGGTGGCAAGCCCGTCGGCGGTCGCGGCATCGGCGGCGATGGCCCAGGTCGCGACCACGTTCGACACCGGTTGCCGGGTGCGTCCGTCGAGGACGTGGTGCAGCCCGTCCCCCCACGCGCGGCGGGTGGTCGCCGAGGCGCACAGCGCCCGGTCCCTGAGCGGGACCGTGCCGATGACCCGACCCGGCCGGGTGGGGTGCTCCAGCCCCACGATCACGGGGTCGGCGCCCTGGTGGCGGAGGTCACCGCTGCCGTCCACGAGGAATTCAGGGACGGCCGCGCGGCGCAGGGTGTCCGCGATCAGGTCGACCAGGTAACCCTTCCCGGCCGCGCCCACATCGATCACGACCGGGTGATCGGTGATGATCGTGGCTCCTTCCCGGCGAATGTCGAACTCCCAGGTGTTCTGGTTGCGGTGCGCGGCGAGGGCGGCATGGTTGGGGACGAGGGTGTAGTCGGGGTCGTAGCCGAGCAGTTCCAGATCGCGGCCGACCAGCGGATCGATCGCGCCCCCGGTGGCGGCGACGAGTCGGTCGTAGAGGTCGAGCAGGGCCTCGTCCCGGGCGGGGAAGGTGAATCGTCCTCCGGTCGGCGCGTGCGCGATCGTGGTGACCAGCGAATCGGCGCGGAACCGGGACCAGACCAGGTCGAAGTCCTCGGTCAACGCGGCGATCTGCTGCCGCAGCGAGTCCGGCAACGGGTGTGCGGTGGCGATCTGCCAGGCGGTGCCGATCGCGTCGAAACGGAAGGTGGTCTCGGGTGCGGAGATTGCGTGCGGCATAGGCTGCCCGACGGTCACGCCTCGGGGATGTCGCGGTGGAATGCCTCCAAAGTCACCGCGGCCGGTTCCGGCCCACCGCGCACCCCGGCGTCCAAACTGTTGATCTTGGCCAGTTCATCGACGGACAGTTCGAAGTCGAAGACATCGAAGTTGGACGCGATCCGCTCGGGGTTGACCGACTTCGGGATCGCGGAACGGCCCTGCTGCAGGTGCCAGCGCAGCATCACCTGTGCCGGCGTCCTGCCGTGCGCCTTTGCGATCTGGCCGATCACCGGGTCGTTGAAGGTCGACCGGCCGGAATCGCCGCGGTAGCTGGTGATCCCACCCATCGGCGACCAGGCCTGGGTCAGGATGCCGTACGCGGCGTCCGCGGCCTGCACGCCCGGCTGGGAGAAATAGGGATGCACCTCGACCTGGTTCACCGCCGGCACCACGCTGGTCTGGGCCAGCAGATTCGTCAGCACGTCCGGCATGAAATTGCTGACGCCGATCGCGCGGACCTTCCCGTCCGCCAGAAGCTTCTCCAGCGCCCGGTACGCGCCGATCGTCTGGTCGAAGTCGGTGGGCAGCGGCTGGTGCAGCAACAGCAGATCGATCTGCTCGACACCGAGCTTGCCGGCGGACTTGTCGAAGGCGTGCAGCGCCTGGTCGTAGCCGTAATCGCTGATCCACAACTTCGTCTCGATGAACACCTCCGACCGGTCCAGGCCGGACTGGCGGATGCCCTCGCCGACCTCGCGCTCGTTGAAGTAGGAGGCTGCGGTGTCGATCAGCCGGTACCCGACCTGGAGCGCCTCCACAACGGAGGCGACGGTCTGCTCAGGCGGGGTCTGGAAGACACCGAAACCCAGCGCGGGCATCACCACGCCGTTGTTCAAGGTCACGTTCATGCGCTCCACGGTAGGTCTGCGGTCGCCGTTGAGGAAGTGACTGGCAGTACCCCTTAG
>JAPUEM010000130.1 GCA_027492575.1 Propionicimonas sp. | reverse complement strand
GTGCACGTCGATCCGCCGGCCGAGCACAAGGCCTACCTGCACCGCTCCGGACGCACCGCTCGCGCGGGCAATGCCGGGGACGTGGTGACCCTCGTCCTGCCCGAGCAGCGCAAGGACTTCCAGGCGCTGTCTCGTGCCGCGAAGATCTCGGTGGCGCCGGTCCCGGTGCGCCCGGGCGACGAGGCGCTGCGTGAGCTCGCCGGACCTGTTGCGGCCCCGGTCGACCCGAACTCGGCGCCGGCCGCGGCCGCCCGTCGCGGCGAGACCACCGCTCCGAAGAAGTCCGGGACGGGTGGCGGCAAGGCGAAGCGTCCGGCCGGTGCTTCGTCCGCGTCCGGCCGATCCGGTTCGTCGAAGCCGCGAACCGGACAGGCCCAGTCGCGTCACATCTCACCGGCCGGCCAGGGCGGCCCGGTGGCCTTCTCCCGGAGCCGCCGCCGCACCACCCGCCGGGCCGCCTGACAGCTCAGTCGAGCAGGTGAGAGATCCCGGGTCGAAGCCCGGGATGACGGTGATTGGGGTTGCTGCCTGTCCTGCGGTGGCAGTGCCGCGACTTCGTGGTCTCGGTGCCGCCTGCGGACTCGGCTGGGTTGTTGCCCAGCGCCGGCGGCCCAGCCAGCCACGTCATCCCGGGCTCCGGCCCGGGATCTCTCTCGACAGTGGCACTGCCGGCGGACGCCTGCAGAGCCCGGCCGTCGCAGACTTGCGACAGCCTTGCGATGGACCGGACACCGCTGCGACAGCAGGGTGCGTTAGCGTCGAAGCAGCCCCCGAACGAAAGGCTTCTGATGACGCTCCGCCTAGTCTCCGCCAGTATGGCGGCTGTGCTGCTGCTCACCGGGTGCGCGGTCTCCGTCGGCGCACCCACCCCGGACGCGACGCAGCCGACGGTCGCCTCCAGCCCGGAACCGCCGGCTTCGCAGCCCACGGAGTCGGCCGCCCCGGCGACCCGGACGTGGACGTACGAACTGGTCGATGCCGCCACCCGGCCGGCCGAGGCGACCTCCGCCCAGCTCAAGGGCACCACCGACACCTACCCCGATTCGACCTCGCTGTGGGTGGGCTGCGAGGGAACCCCGGACGAGGTGACGCTCGCCACGAACGGCCGGTACAGGCGGCTCTTCGGCCACCTCGGGCTGCGCGCCGACGTCCCGGCCGGCATCGTCGTCCACACCCTCGTGCTGGTGGACGGCGACCCGGTGCAGAACATCCAGCTGGACAGCGACGACCCCGTGGCCGTCGAGGTGAACCTGGTGCTCACCGGGGCCCGGCAGGTGGTCTTCCGCTCTGAGGCGGTCGCCGGCGAGTGCGGCGAATCCGCGGAATCCTACGCGGTGCTGGGCGATGGCTATGTCGAGTGAGGCACCCGTCAGGGTGCTGCTGGTCGACGACGACGAGGCCATCACCGGCGGCCTCGCCCCGCTGCTGACCCGCGAGGGCTTCGCAGTGGACGTCGCCGCGGACGGTCCCTCCGCACTCGACCGGCTGACCGCGGCGAGCGTCGACATTGTGGTGCTGGACGTGATGATGCCCGGCATGGACGGACGCGAGGTGCTGCGCCGGCTGCGGGCCGCCGGCTCGGCGCTGCCGGTGGTGCTGCTCACCTCGGTCGGCGAGGCCTCCGAACGCGCCCGCGCCCTGGACGAGGGCGCCGACGACTACCTGAACAAGCCCTTCGACGTCGGCGAGCTGATCTCGCGGGTGCGTGCGGTGCTGCGGCGCGCCCGTCCGGGACGTCCGACCCTGGCCACCGCCCAGACGCTGACCGCCGGGCCGCTGATCTGGGATCGGGTCGCCCGCCGCGCCTGGCTGAACGGTCGCGAGGCGGTGCTCACCCCGAAGGCGCTGGCGCTGCTGGACTACCTGATGACCCACCCCGACGAGCTCGTCACCCGGCAGCGGCTGCTCGAGGTGGTCTGGGGCTTCGACGACCTGATCGGCACCCGCGCGGTCGACCACCGGATCGCCGAACTGCGCCGCGTGCTCGGCGAGGACGCCGCCAACCCGCGCTGGATCCAGACCGTGCCCGGGGCCGGCTACCGGTTCATCGCCGACGTCACGGACGGGAGGTAGCTCATGCCTTCGCATGCTCGCTTCGCGCTGATCACGGCCGTCGTCGGCACGCTGGTCGCGCTGCTGGTGTGGTGGCTGACGCCGGGCATCACCGTCACGGTCACGGCGAACCC
Source organism: Propionicimonas sp. (assembly GCA_027492575.1). Classification (GTDB taxonomy): domain Bacteria; phylum Actinomycetota; class Actinomycetes; order Propionibacteriales; family Propionibacteriaceae; genus Propionicimonas. Next base: position 6,876 of record JAPUEM010000130.1, on the reverse strand, counting down.
GGCCGTGGTGGTCGTCCTGCTCACGGTGCTGGTCGCGCTGGCCGGCGCCGTTCCCGGCTGGTGGCGTGCGCTGCGCCGGCGTCACGCCGACGCCCTCGAGACCCAGCAGGCCGAACTCTCGGCCCTGGCGGAGGCCCGCGAGGCGGCCGCGCGGAACAGCGTCGAACAGACCCTGACCGCTGAGCGTGCCCGCCTGCTCGGCCGCATCGACCACGAACTGAAGAACCCGGTGATGGCCACCAACCTCGCCCTCGACCGGCTGCGTGGCGCCACCCCCGGCTCGGCCGAGGCCGGCGAGGCGCTGGCGGTGATCGGCACCCAGTCGGAGCGGTTCGCCGCCCTGCTGCAGAGCCTGCGCAAGATCACCGACGTCGAGCACCGCGAACTCGACCTGGAAGGCGTCGACCTGGCCGCGATCCTGCGGCTGATCCACGACGAGGCGCTCGCCGGCCCGGCCGGCGCCGCTCGGCAGTGGACGCTCGCCCTGCCGCAGGCGCCGTGGCCGCTGCCCCAGGTGGTTGGCGACCACGACCTGCTCTATCTGGCCCTGCACAACCTGGTCGACAATGCGGTCAAGTACACCCGGCCCGGCGACCGGATCGAGTTGCGGGCCTCCGAATCCTCCGGTGGGGTGACCGTGGAGGTCGCCGACACCGGCGCGGGCATCCCGGCCGGCGAGGTCGACGGGGTCTGGGACGAACTCTCCCGCGCGTCCACCGCCCGCGGCATCGCGGGGCAGGGGCTCGGGCTGGCGCTGGTCCGCTCGGTCGTGCAGCGGCACGGCGGACGCGTAGCCCTCCGTTCCCGGGTCGGCGAGGGCACCTCGGCCTCGCTGTGGCTTCCCCTGAGCGGCCCGTCCTCGCTGGCCGAGACCGGCCACGCACCCGCCCCGGCCACGACCTGAGTGCAGTTACTGCCAGATACGCGTCCTCCGCGACATATCCGTCGCGCGGAGCAGCTATCTGGCAGAAAGTGCACGCCACCCTGACAACGACACCCTTCCAACCAACCCAGTCCAACCATCCCCAGGAGCAACCATGAACCGCCTGCCACTCACTCTCGCCGTCGCCACCCTCCTGTTGAGCGGCTGCTCGGTGTCGGTCGCCGCCCCGACTCCGGAGCCTCCCGCTTCCTCCAGCCCGCCACCGCCGACGACCATGACGCCGACACCGGAGCCCACCGAGACCGCCGACGCCACCCAGGGCCAGGTCGTTCCCGGCTACGGCCCGGGCCAGTTCCCGGCGATCCCGCTCTTCTCGCTGCCCGACACCTCGGTGCTCTCCAAGGCCGGCGCCAAGCTCCGTGACCAGCTGGAAGTGACCCTGCCCGACCTGCCCGGCGTGACCGTGAAGGCCGTGCAGTGCACCGACGACGGCACGTACGTCAGCGAGGATTCCTCACTCGTCCTGTACGGCGATGGGTCCGGCAGCTACGTCGGCCCGGACGGCAGCTACACCCGCGGCCCGGACGGCTCGGAGACCTCGGTGAGCGAGGAGGGGTCGATCACCCGCGACGGCAAGGGCGGCGGCACCTACGTCAACGACGGCCTGTCGATCACCAACGCGGGCGATGGCTCCGGCAGCTACGTCGACGGTGAGCTGTCGATCAGCCTGGACGGCCAGGGAGCCGGTACCTACGTGGGTCCGCTGGGTTCCATCACGAACAACGGCGACGGCAGTGGGACGTACGTCGGCCCGCTCGGGTCGCTCACCAACAACGGCGATGGTTCCGGCACCTACGTGTACGAGGGCGTCAGCATCATCAACGACGGGCAGGGGACGGCCGGCATCGTGAGCCCGTCCTACATCGGCGACGTGGCGGCCGATCCGCTGCCGCCGGTGCCGCCGCTGGGCAAGTTCCCGCCGGTGGAGCAGGTGATGCCCAAGACCGGCATCTGCGGGTTCGTGATCACGCTGGCCGACGGGGTGCTCTTCGACTTCGACCGCTACGACATCCGCGCGGACGCCGCCGGGGTGCTGGACGATCTCGCGGACGCGATGAAGACCATCGACGCCCGCAACGCCGAGGTGAGCGGGCACACCGACGCGATCGGCACGGACTCCTACAACCAGACCCTGTCGGAGAACCGCGCCAACTCCGTGGTGGCGGCGCTCGTCAAGCGCGGGGTGACGACCTCGCTGACCGCCACGGGGTACGGCGAATCCCGTCCGGTGGCTCCGAACGAGCTCAACGGCAAGGACAATCCGGCCGGCCGCCAGCTCAACCGCCGGGTGGAGATCTTCGTCCGCTCGTAAAGGAAGTGCTGGTCAATGGCCCTTCGACAAGCTCAGGGAACGTCGGTCGACCAGCTCAGCGAGCGTTGGCTGAGCCTGTCGAAGCCCGCCTACCGCATCGATCAGCGTTTCCGTGCCCTCGCAAACTCAGCCGCGGCGGTAGACCCGGACGGCGTCGGAGTCGATCACCATCAGCCAGGGACGGCTGTCACCGAGCCGGACGCCCAGGCGCAGGCCGTCCGCGGGGTCGGATTCGCTGGTGAGCGGGCGCACGGGCTCGACCAGCCCGCGGCCGTCCGGGGCGATGCGGACGAACCCGGTGAAGTCGGCGATCTCGCCAGGGGTGTCCTCGACTGAGCCGTTGACAAGCAGGTTCACCACGCCGTCGGATCCCGGTGCGGCCTCGATGCCGAAGAAGACGACGGACGACTCGCGGCCCTCGGCGACCACCGGGAGATCGACGGCGGCGTCCGGAAGGGTGAGATCCACTCTGCCCTTGGCGACGGTGAGCACGTACTCGACGCCCTGGCCGGCGAAGGCGTCCACCCGGGTCAGCTTGCCGGTGTGCGGGTCGACCCGGATCCGCTTGTTCTTCTCGTCGAAGCCGTAGAGGTAGGTGCCGTCGGTGCCTTTCGCCGCGACGAACTCGGGCAGCTTGACCCGCTTGAAGGTTCCGTTGGGGGCGAGCAGCAGCATCGCCGGCTTGTCCGGGGTGGTGCCCTGCAGCACGACCGTCCCGTCGCTCAGCGCGAGCGGCACCGCGTACTGGACGTACTCGCCGCCCGCCAGGTGCTTCGTGGGGATCGGCGCCTCGCCCAGGTAGCCGCCGGTCTCGGAGTAGTGGGCGAGCCGGGCGTGCGCGGTGTCGAGGAACCACCAGGTGCCGTCGGGCAGCTGAGTGCCGTAGCTCGGCCCCCACTGCAGCCCCTCGCCGTCCCCGCCGAGCGAGGTGCCGAGCTGCTCGGGGGCGTCCCCGTACGGCAGCGTGAACAGCTCGTTCCACGCCGGGCCGAGGGTGGTCGGCTCGGTGAGGAGGACCTTGTCGAGCTTAGTGAACAGCTCCTCGGGCGTCGGGCTGGGGCTCGGCGTCTGGCTGGGAGTCGGTGAGGCGGCCGACGGGCTGGGTGTGCTCGGGCTCGGCGGGGGAGTGGCGGTCGGGGTGCACCCGGCAGTGACGACAGCCAGCGCCAACAGCGCCACGATTCGCTTCATCAGCCACCCCCAGGGTGTCGCGGACGACCCGGCGATCGTCCGATCACACGGTAATACGCACGGCGCCTTCCGCGTAGGCTCAACTCCATGGCGCACCTTGAGGCGGTCTGCATCGGACGGATCCAGCCGACCGAGCACGGCTCGCTGAAGCGCACCGGCATCGACAAGCGTCCGGTCGCCGGACGGGTCGCGGTCGGCCCGCTCGGGCTGGCGGGGGACCAGATCGCCGACCTCGACCATCACGGTGGCCTGGACCAGGCCGTCTATGCCTTCGCCCGCGAGGACTACGCCTTCTGGGAGGACGAGCTGGGTCGTCCGCTCGCCGCCGGCGGCTTCGGCGAGAACCTGACCACGGTCGGCGTCAACGTCCAGAACGCCCGGATCGGCGAGCGCTGGCGGGTCGGCGAGACGCTGCTGGAGGTCAGCGGCGTCCGGATCCCCTGCTCGGTCTTCGCGGGCTTCGTCGACGAGCCGCGCTGGGTGCGCCGGTTCACCGACCACGGCGTGCCGGGTGCCTACCTGCGCGTCCTGGAACCGGGGACGATCGCCGCCGGCGACCCGATTGAGGTTGTTTCCGCGCCCGCGCACGACTTCACCGTCGGCCACGCATTCCGCGCCGGAACCACCCAGCCGCACCTGCTCGCGGCGCTGGCCGCCGAGCCTGCCCTCAGCCGGTCGCTGCGCAAGCGCGCGGAGAAGCATCTGGGGCGCATCACGTAGCCCGAGTGGTGGCTGGTCGAGCGCTGGAGATCCTCGCCTCGCGGCATCCGCCGATCTGTCGGGGTTATGCGCCCGCGAGGAGGCCGGCGACGATCGATTCGCCGACCTGTTGGGGTAATGAGCGGGCGGATTGGGCTGGTAACCCCAACAGATCGGCGTTTGCCCAGATCACGCGCCGTGTTGTGGCTGGTAAGCCCAATAGATCGGCGGATGGTGTCCGCCAGCTCATGCTGCCTGAATCGGGCGGCAGATTCAGCGGGACCAGATCTCGGCCATCCACGCCTCGATCTCGTCGGGGTCGCGGGGGAGGTGGGAGGAGAGGATCTCGCAGCCGTCCTCGGTGATCGCGATGTCGTCCTCGATGCGGACGCCGATGCCGCGGAACTCCTCGGGGACCAGCAGGTCGGTGCTCTTGAAGTAGAGGCCGGGCTCGACGGTGAAGACCATGCTGGGGCGCAGCGTCCCCTGCCGGTAGTTCTCGTTGCGGGCCTGGGCGCAGTCGTGGACGTCGATGCCGAGGTGGTGCGAGGTGCCGTGCACCATCCAGCGGCGGTGGTGGCCGCCGGTGGTCGGGTCGAGGGATTCCTGCGCGGAGACCGGCAGGATGCCCCACTCTTCGAGCTTGCGGGCGATCACGGCGATCGCGGCCGCATGAACGTCGGAGAAGGTGGCGCCCGGCTTGGCGGCGGCCAGCCCTGCGGCCTGGGCTTCGAGGACGGCCTCGTAGACCTGGCGCTGGGCGGGGGAGAAGGTGCCCGAGATCGGCAGCGTCCGGGTGATGTCGGCGGTGTAGAGGGATTCGGCCTCGACGCCGGCGTCCAGCAGCAACAGATCGCCCGGACGCAGGTCGCCGTCGTTGCGGATCCAGTGCAGGGTGGTGGCGTGGTCGGCGCCGGCGGCGATGGTGTCGTAGCCGATCGCGTTGCCCTGGTGACGGGCGTGCAGGCCGAAGACGCCCTCGACCCAGCGCTCGCCGCGACCCCGGCGGACGGCCTCGGGCAGGTCGGCCACCACGGCCTCGAAGCCGATCGCCGTCATCCGGCAGGCCTCGCGAAGCTCGTCCAGCTCGAAGGCGTCCTTGACCAGCCGCAGCTCGCTGAGCGCGACGGCGAGTTCGCTGTCGCGGGAGGCCGCCGCGGCGAGGTCGATTGCCGCCGCGGTGCGCAGCGCGTCGACCCGGGCGGTCAGCGAGTCGTCCGCGTCCCGGACGATGCGGACGGCGACGCCGGGCACGCCCGCGGAGATCGCCTGGTACAGCCCGTCGATCGGCAGGACGTTCAGGCCGGTCAGGGCGGCCATCTCGTCCAGCGACTCGCGTTGCCCGACCCACATCTCGCCGTAGCGGGCGTTCGCGTAGAACTCGGAATCAGTGCGCGGCGCGCGCGGCTTGAAGTAAAGCGTCGCCGTGGCGTCCGGCTCGATGATCAGCACGGCGTCCGGCTCCCGGTCAGCGCCCAGACCGCTGAGGTGAGCGAAGGCCGAGTGGGCCCGATAGCGGTAGTCGGTGTCGTTCGAGCGCACCTTGAACGCCCCGGCTGGGATGATCAGCCGCTCGCCGGGGAACTGCTCGGCGATGGCCCGGCGGCGGGCGTCCGTCCACGCGGTGGCCGGCAGCGGCGCGGGCAACTCTGCCGGGTACGGCTCCCAGCCCTCGCAGATGAACTGCTTGAAGGGTTCGGAGAAGGGGATCTGTCGTTCGGTTCGCTCCGCCGGTTGCTCGGTCACCCGCTTAGCCTAGGCCACCTGATCTCTGTGAGGTGGCGCGCTGCAAGTTGGTCGTATTGGCGGGGGTGCCGGCGGTGATCGAGGCGGTGCGCGACGAACTTGTCGTTACCAGGTCTCGGCGCCGGCTCACATCGACCATCCCGTCGCGCGGCAGCTCGCCGCGCGCGGTGACCTCGGGGAATACGACCAACGTGTAGCGCGCGACGGGTGCAGGACGCGGTGGCGGCGTGGGGTGGCCGGGCCGGTAGAGTCGTCCCACAACACAAGGAGGCGAGATGCAGGCTGCTCCGCAGGCGCAACGAAGGCTGCTGGATCTGCAGGCCATCGACACGGCGATCGCTCAGCTGGAACACCGCCGCAAGGCGCTGCCCGAGCACGCTCAGATCGCGCAGGGCCAGAAGATCCGGGCCCAGCTCAGTGAGTCGATCGTGGCCGCGAATACGGTGGTCGGCGATCTCGAACTCGACCTGCAGAAGGCCGAAGCCGATCTGGTGCCGGTGCGCGAACGGCTGGCCCGCGACCAGCGGCACGTGGATTCCGGGGCGGTGACCGACGGCAAGCAGCTCACCGCGCTGATCGACGAGATCGAGCACCTGAAGCGCCGGATCTCCGACCTGGAGGACATCGAACTCGAGGTGATGGAGAGCCACGAGGCCGCCACCGGCAAGCACGCCATGCTGGTCGCCGAACGCACCGAGATCGAGGATTCGCTGCGTGCGCTGATCGCCACCCGCAACGAGCAGACCGCGGTGATCGACGCCGACCTGGCCCAGCAGCGGGCGGCTCGCGAGGCGCTGGCGGCCGGGTTGCCGGCCGATCTGGTCACCCTCTACGGACGTATAGCCGAGCGCAACGGCGGGGTGGGCGCCGGTGTCCTGCAGGGACGCCGTTGCGGCGCCTGTCAGCTGGAAGCCACCGCCTCCGCGCTGGCCGGCTACCAGGCCGCCGCCGCCGACGAGGTGCTGCGCTGCGAGGAGTGCGACCG
>JAPUEM010000129.1 GCA_027492575.1 Propionicimonas sp. | reverse complement strand
TCCGCCCGTCCGGTCCTTCGGTGAGCACCGGGTTCCAGTGCGCTACCCCGTCCCCGGGCAGGATCGGCGCCACGGACGTTCCGGCGGACGAGCGCCGCAGCACCTGGACGCCGGTCTGGGGATGCCCTTCGTGCGGCCCGGCGAACCAGGCCGCGAGCAGAATCCCCGATCGGCGGGGTAGCAGGGTGCTGCCGTGCACCTGCACCCCGTCGACCGGGGAGATCAGCGACTCCATGGCGTCAGACCACGCCTCCGTCGACCGACTTGGTGGCCTTGCGCCGGTCGAGCAGCTTCTTGATGATCGGCCAGAACAGCGCGGCCGCCGCCAGCAGGATCAGCACCAGCGAGATCGGACGGGTGAACAGCTCCATCGGATGCCCGATCAGCACCGCCCGGCGCAGGTTCGCCTCGGCCAGCGGGCCGAGGATGAAGCCCAGCACGATCGGCGCCACCGGAATCCCGACCCGGCGGAAGCACAGCCCGATCACGCCGAAGATGACCATCTGCACCACGGTCAGCACGTTGTTGGTGGTCGAGTAGGTGCCCGCCACGCAGAAGATCACGATGACCCCCCACAGCAACTGCGGCTTCAGGTCGAGCAGCTTGGTCATGCTCTTGGTGCGGACCAGGCTGACGATCGTGGCGCCGATGGTGGCCAGCAGCATGATCGCCACGATGGTCACCACGATGTCCGGACGGCGCTCGAAGAGGGACGGACCGGGCTGGATGCCCCAGATGATCATCGAGCCCAGCATGATCGCCATCACCGAGTCACCCGGGATGCCCAGCGACAGCGTGGTGGTGACCGCGCCGCCCAGCGTCGAGGAGGACGCCGTGTCGGAACCGACCAGACCCTCCATGGAGCCCTTGCCGAATTCCTCGGGATTCTTCGAGATCGCCTTGGCGCGGTTCCAGCCGACCAGGCCGGCGATGTCGCCGCCGACCGCCGGGACGACGCCCAGCACGGCGCCGACCAGGCCCGACTGCAGCATGGGCTTGGAGACCCGCTTCAGTTCGGCCTTGTTGGGCCACCAACGGCCCAGCGTGGTGATCGCCTTCACCTTGTGGTCGGCGTAGGTCAGCGCCTGGTCGAGCACCTCGGCGATACCGAAGAGGCCGATGATCAGCGCGATGAAGTGCAGACCGCCGGTCAGTTCCTGGCTGCCGAAGGTGAACCGGGCGTCACCGGTCAGCGGGTCGAGCCCGATCATCCCCAGCGTGATGCCGAGCAGGCCCGCGAAAATGCCCTTGGCCAGCGACTGCGACGAGATCGAGATGATCACGGTCAGGCCGAAGACCACCAGCGCGAACATCTCGAAGGGCCCGAACCGCAACGCGAAGCTCGCGATCGGCTGGGCGAGGAAGATCAGCACCAGCATCGACATCAGGATGCCGACCGTGGTCGCGATCGCGGAGATGGAGAGGGCCAGGCCGGCCTGGCCCTTGCGGGCCATCGGGTAGCCGTCCAGGGTGGTCGCGATGGCCGCCGGGGTGCCCGGGGTGTTCACCAGGATGGACGGGATGCGGTCACCGAACTGGGCGGAGACGTAGATGGCCAGCAGCATCGCCAGGCCCTGGGCGGGCTCCAGGGTCAGCGTGAACGAGGTGGCCAGCGCCACTGCCATCGAGATCGTGATGCCCGGGAAGATGCCGACCAGCAGGCCGAGCCCCAGGCCGATCACGAAGCACAGCAGTGCCATGGGCTCGAAGAGGGCCGCGAGCCCCGCGGCAATCGCTTCGGGGTTCACAGCGCCACCTTCAGCATGAGTTTGAAGACCAGGAAGATCAACAGCGTGATGACCCCTGGGAAGAGCAGCAGGGTCGTCCAGCGGCGCAGCCCGTAGACCCAGTTGGTGCCGATCAGGAAGAGCGGCGCCAGGATCAGGAAGGGGACGTGCAGCCACCACAGGATGACCATCGCCACCAGGCCGCCGACCGTCGCGAAGACGGAGATCCAGCCCTGTCGCTGGGCCGGGTCGACCGTCCGCTCGATGGTGGTGAAGACGGCGTTGTAGAGCATCCACAGGCCCATCGCGATGATGCCGACCGCGATGACGGTCGGCCACCAGCGCGGATCGATGCCGCCGGTCTCATTGCGGACTGTGATGCCGCGGGCCCCGAAGAGCATCGCCGTGCCGAGCAGGGTGACGACGGCCGCGACCACCCGCTCCATCAACGGAGCGGGTGGCGCGGCCTCGAAGTCCTCGGCGTCGCCGGGTTCGACGGTCTCGTCGGTCACTTGGTCAGGATCTCCGCGAATCGGTCGAACTCGCTCTGCGCGAAGGCAGCGAAGTCGGCGGCGTTCTTGTAGACGACCAGGTTGCCGCTGGAGGTGATGACCTCCTTGTAGGAGTCAGCCTCCACCGCCTTGGCGATGCCCTCCTCGAGGGTCTTCTTCACGTCCGCCGGCAGGCCCTTGGGGGCGTAGATGCCACCCCAGCCGCCGACCTCGATGTCGAAGCCCTGCTCCTTGGCGGTGGGAACGTCCGGCATCTCCGGGTGACGCTCGCTGTGGAAGAGCGCGAGCACCTTGAGCTTGCCGTCGGCCAGGTTCTGCTTGACCTCGTTCACGCCGGAGACGGCCGCGTCCACCTGGTTGCCGAGCACGGCGCCGACCGCGGGAGCGCCGCCGTCGAACGGAACCGGGGTGACCTGGGCGCCGGTCTGCTCGGCGAGGATCAGCGCGCCGAGTTCCCAGATCGAGCCGGCGCCCGAGTTGGCGATGGTCACCGGCTTGGCCTTGGCGCCCTCGACGAACTCAGCCAGGGTGTTGTACGGGCTGTCCGCCGGAACCGACAGGGCGCCCGGGCCGAGCATGATCTGGCCGAGCAGATCGAAGTCGGAGGGGTGGATGTCGTAGTTCATCGAGCCCAGCATGGCGATCTCCACCGGGCCGAAGCCGATGGTGTAGCCGTCCGCGGGCTGGTCCTTGACGTACAGCATGGCGGTGGAGCCGGAGGCGCCCGGACGGTTCTCGACCACGATCGACTTGCCCAGGATCGGCTCCAGCGCCGTGGCGAGCGCCCGCGAGGAGAGATCCGAGCCACCGCCGGCGGCGGCCTGCACGATCAGGGTGAGGTCCTTGCTCGGGAAGGTGTCGGCCTCGCCGCCGCCACCCGGGTCGCCGGAACAGCCGGCGGCCGTGATCATCAGGGCGGCCGAGGCCGCCAGCACCATCAATTTGCGCTTCATGAGGGTTTCTCCTTGGTCTAGAAGCTGGCCACCAGATCGACAACGTCGCCGATCTGGCTCTGGACAAGGTCATTCGGGGTGTCGATGGACATCCGGCAGGTTCCGCCGAAGAGGCCCTGGCGGTCGAGGGCGGCCTTCAGGTTGGCGATGCTCGGGCCGAGAACGGGGACGACCTGGGCGATCACTGCCTGGGCGCGCTCGGCCGCGGCGTCGTCGCCGGCGGCCATCGCGTCGCGCAAGGCGGCCCAAGGGATCGGGCAGGCGCCGCTGACCCCGGAGACGGTGCCGACGCCGCCGGCCGCCATCACGTGGGGGACGTCCGCGTCGTTGCCCGACCACAGCTTGAACCCCTCGGGCGCCACGGCCAGGTACTCGTCGACCCGGGCGGAGGCGGTGGCCGACACCTTGATGCCGGAGATGCCCGAGGCGAGCAGTTCCGGCAGGGCGTCGGGCAGGACGTCCGTCACCGCGACATCCGGGAAGACGTAGCCGTACAGTTCGCCGTCGCAGACCTCCTTGATGGACGCCCAGTGGCGCAGCACGCCGGCCGTGCTGGCGGCCAGGTAGTAGGGCGTGATCGCGGCGAACCGGACGGCGCCCAGCCGCCTGGCCTGCTCGGTGAGCCGCACCGACTGCCGGGTGCTGGCCGCGCCGACGTGGACGACGACCCGCGGGGCGCCGAAGACCTCCAGGCAGATCGCGGCCAGCCGGGCGTGCTCGTCGGTCTCGAGGGCGAGGTACTCCCCCGTCGTCCCGGCCACGAAGACGCCGTCGACCAGCGGTTCGAGCCGACGGACGTTGGCCTCGAACGCGGCGTAGTCGATCTCGCCGGCCGCGTCGAACGGAGTGGTGAGTGCGCTGAGCACCTCAGGAGACGGCATGGCCCCTACCTCGTTGTATCGTCTACCGTTTACGGTTGCCGAAACCGTAGCCTGCTCTTGGATCGTTGTGCAACGATCTTTATGCAATCGTGACGGGGTGGGGAGGTTGGCGATGGGTCCCGTGGCCCTACGTGTGGTGGCCCTTGGGGAACAACTGGCTGACGAACTGCGCAGCCGGATCGTCCGGGGACGGATCCCGCCGGGCACCCATCTGGTCGAGGATTCCGTCGCCAGCGACTACAACGTCAGCCGCGGACCGGTTCGCGACGCCCTGCGCACGCTCTCGGCCGAGGGTCTGCTGGAGCCCCGGCGGCGGGGGTACTACGTGCGCCCGTTCCGGCAGCACGACATCGACGAGCTCTACGAGATCCGGGGCGCGGCCGAGCACCTGGCCGGGCGACTCGCCATGGAGCGCGCCGAGCGCGCCGACTGGGCCGGTGCCGAGCAGTACCTCGACGAGATGCGGCAGCACGCCCTCGAGGTCCGCGACGAGCACCGGTACGCGGTCGCCGACCTGGCCTTCCACACCGAGTTCTACCGCAACTCACGCAGCGCCCGGCTGCTGAACCTGTGGCGGCAGTACCAGCCGATCTTCGCCACCCTGCTCGACATCACCAACAGTCAGGATCCGGATCTCGGCCCCTCCTACCACGACCACGTCGTGCTGCTCGAGCACATGATCAACCGGGACGCCGAGGGTTTCGCCCGCACCCTGGACGACCACCTCGCCGGCTCCCGCCGCCGCCTCAGCCGGGCGATCACCCAGCCCGGCTGAACCCCTTAACGGGACGGGGCGGGGCCGGTCGAATCCCGTAGCAGCAGGGCGGTCGCGAGCCGCTGCTGGTGGGCCTGGGGGTCGGTGTCGCCGGCGATCACATCGACGAGGTACTCGGCGGCGAGCCGGCCCTTGGCCAGGATCGGCTGGTGGATGGTGGTGAGGCTCGGTGTCGTCCAGCTGGCCTCGGCCAGGTCGTCGAAGCCCGAGACCGAGAGCTGCCGCGGCACGTCCACCCCCGCCTCGCGGGCCGCGTCCAGGACGCCGAAGGCGATGATGTCGCTGAACGCGACCACCGCGGTGGGACGCGAATCCCGAACCCACAGGCTGCGGAAGGCGGTGACCCCGCCGGCGCGCGTGCAGGGCACCTCGATGATCTCGATGCCCTCGTCGTCCGGGGTCAGCCCGGCGGTGGCGAGGCCGTCGATGGCCCCCTGCATGCGGCGCTGCACCGGGCCCTTCCAGTTGCGGTAGCCACCCGGGGTGTCGGTCTCGATGGCGACGAAGGCGATCCGGCGGTGACCTTGCCGCAGCAGGTGTTCGACGAGTTCCTTGATGCCCTCGCTCTCGTCGATGTCGACGCTGGGGACGCCCTCGTGCCATTCGCTGTCGACCAGCACGAACGGGGTGCCGCGCTGCCGCAGTGCCGTCACCTCGCCGCGGTCGTACTCCAGGCCGCTGACGATGAACCCGTCCACGGCGGCGTAGGGGATGGCCTTGATCATCGAGCCGCGCAGCGGCGGCGCGAGCAGCAGGGTGAAGCCCTCCCGCTGGCAGACCTGGCCGATGCCCTGCAGGAACTGGGTGTAGTACGGGTTCTCGAGCACCTTGTCGAGCTGCTGCGGCAGCAGCAGGCCGAGGCTGTCGGTGCGGCGGGTGCGCAGCATGCGGGCCGTTGGGTCCTGCGAGAAGCCGAGTTCCTCGGCGGCCTTCAGGATGTTCGCCAGGGTGGCTTCGGAGAGCTTCTTGGAGTCGTTGAAGGCGAAGGAGACCGCGGACTTGGAGACCTTCGCCCGGTCGGCGACGTCCTGCATCGTCACGCGCCGGCGAGCCATCAGACCGCGTCCAGGATCGCCGTGCCGGAGGGGCCGAGCCGCAGCGGACCGGTCAGGAAGCGCGACAGCGCGGGGTGCGCGGGGTCGAGCGTGATGCCGGTGCCGCGGTGGACGATGGCGGCGGTCGCGGCGTCGCCGTGGGTGCGCATGAGAAGGACTGTATCCGGGTCGATGGCCCTCACCTGCTGCGTACCGCGCCGCAGCGCGGCGGTGGCGGCCCGCCGGGCGGCGAGTTCCCGCAGCCGGACGAGCAGTGCCGCCGACCAGCGGCTCTCCTCCCAGACCATGCCGGCGCGGCAGCCGGGGTCGTTCTCGCCGGTCATGCCGACCTCGTCGCCGTAGTACAGCATCGGGGCGCCCTCGGCGGCGAAGAGCAGGGTGTAGGCGAGCAGCGCGGCCTCCGGGTCGCCGCCGTGGCGGGTGAGGACGCGTTCGGTGTCGTGACTGCCCAGCAGGTTCAGCATGCCGTGGTGGTAGCCGGCGGGGATGCGCTCGCGCAGCCGGTTCAGACCCTCCGCGAGGGCGAAGGCGTCGAGCGAGCGATCGGCGGTGAAGCCGAGCACGAGATCGCGCAGGGTGTAGTTCATCGTGCCGTCGGCGAGGTCGCCCCGCAGCCACTCCTCGGGGTCGCGCCATTCCTCGGCGACGATGTAGAGATCCTCGCCGAGCGGCTTCACCACCTCCCGGAAGTCGCGCCAGAAGGTGCGGTTGATGAAGTACGGAACGTCGAGCCGCCAGCCGTCGATGCCCTGCTCGATCCAGTACCGCGCGACCTCGAAGTGATGCTCGCGCACCTCCGGGTTGTAGGCATTCCACTTGGGCAGATACCAACAGCCTGAGCAGGTGCGGTAGTTGGGTTCGGGGTGGGTGGTGACCGGGAAGCCTTCGACCGAGAACCAGTTCACGTAGCGGGAATCGGCCTCGTGGTCGATGACGTCCTGGAACGCCCAGTGCCCCTCGCCGCAGTGGTTCAGGACGGCGTCCAGCACCACCCGGATGCCGCGGGAATGGCAGGCGTCGAGCAGCCTGCGGAAGGCGTCCAGATCGCCGAGGCGATGGTCGACGGTGAAGTAGTCGACGGCGTCGTAGCGGTGGTTCGTCCGGGCCTCGAAGATCGGGGTGAGGTAGAGGGCGTTGGCGCCCAGCGAGGCGATGTGGTCGAGGTGGTCGACGATGCCCTGCAGGTCGCCGCCGAGGAAGTTGTCGCGGGTCGGCTCGGAATCCCACGGCATCACGTCGGGCGGATCGAGGGAGGGGTCGCCGTTGGCGAACCGCTCGGGGAAGATCTGGTAGAAGACGGCGTCGGCAAGCCAGTCGGGTGCGGCCATTCAGTCCTTCAATCCGGTGGAGGCGATTCCGCGCACCAGGGCGCGCTGGAAGAAGAGGAAGACGATGATGCTCGGCACGGTAGCCGAGAGGGTGCCGGCCATCAGGTAGTTCCAGGAGGTTCCGTAGCGTCCGACGAAGGAGGCCAGGCCGATCTGGATGGTGCGCATGTCGTCGTTGTTGGTGACCAGCAGCGGCCACAGGAAGTCGTTCCAGGCGAAGAGGAAGCTGAAGATCGCCAGGGTCGCGAAAGCGGGCGCCGAGAGCGGGACGACGATGCGCCAGAAGGTGCCGGCGCGGCTGCAGCCGTCGATCCGGGCGGCCTCCTCGAGTTCGACGGGGATGGTCGCGAAGTACTGCCGCAGCAGGATGATGCCGAAGACGTCCGCCATGCGCGGGACGATGAGCCCGGCGAAGGTGTCGATCCAGCCGAGGTTCGCGACGATCGCGTAGGCGGGGATGACGGTGACGAAGGTGGGAACCATCAGCCCGCCCAGCAGGATCACGAAGAGCGTATTGCGTAGTGGGAAGCGCAGCCGGGCGAAGGCGTAGGCGGCCAGCGAGTCGAAGACCAGGTGGCCCGCGACGATGCCGGCGGCCATGATCGCGCTGTTGAGGTAGTACTGGGCGAAGGGCGCCGATTCCCAGGCGCGCAGGTAGTTCTCCCAGTGCCAGGAGGTCGGCAGGATCGAGGTGTTGGTGTAGGTCTCGGCGCGGGTCTGCAGCGAGGTGGTGAACATCCACAGGAAGGGGACGACCACCACCACCGACCCGGCGAGCAGGGCGGCGTGGCGGAGCAGGCGTCCGGTGCGACGGTTCATCGGTCGCCTCCCTGGGCGCCGCCGGCCTTCCACTGGACGAGGGTCACGCCCAGCACCAGGAAGAGCGTCACGAAGGCGATCGCGGTGCCGTAGCCGAACTCGCCCAGCCGGAACGCGGTGCGGTACATGAACATGCCGAGCACCTCGGTGCCGCCGCGCGGGCCGCCCTCGGTGAAGACATAGACCAGGTCGAAGGCCTGGAAGCTGGTGATCAGCGCCTGGACGACGACGAAGAAGGTCATCGGCGACAGCAGCGGCACCGTGATGTGCCGGATCTGCTGCCAGCCGGTGGCGCCGTCCAGTTCGGCCGCCTCGTAGATGCTGCGGGGCAGCGCCTGCAGCGCGGTCAGGTAGAGGACGGCGTTGAAGCCGATGTTCTTCCAGACCGTGAGCAGGGTGAGCGCGCCGAGGGCCAGCCAGCGGTTGGCCAGCCAGTCGGGGCCGTCAATGCCGATCTGGGCGAGCACCCCGTTGACGAAGCCGGACGGATCGAGCATGTACCGCCAGACGATCGCCGCGGCGACCGAGGAGGTCACCACCGGCAGGAAGTAGATGGTGCGGTAGACACCCAGGCCGCGCAGCGGGGCGTCCAGCAGCAGGGCGACGGCCAGGCCGCTGACCACGCTGAGGAGGCAGACGCCGATGCCGTAGAGCACGGTGACCAGCAGGCTGTTCCAGAACTCGGCGTCCCCGGCGAGCTGGACGTAGTTCTGCAGCCCGACGAAGGGTTTGACCGGGTCGAAGCCGTTCCAGGAGGTCAGGCTGATGTGGCCGGCCGCGAGGATCGGGTAGAAGACGAAGACCCCCAGCACGACCAGCGCCGGGGCCAGGAAGAGTGCCGCCGTCCACACCTGCTCACGGTCGTACCGCGACCCGCGCAGGCGGGGTTGGGCCCGGGGTGCGGGGCCCCGGGCCACCCCCCGGCCACGGGGCCCCGGGCGGCGCGCGCCGGGCGGGTCTTCCAGTGGCGCGGCGGTGGCGTTGGTGCTGGGTATTGGCCCCGTCGCCATGGGAACCGACACCGCCGGGTCGGTGCGCATCCCGGCGGCGTTCAACGGCCTGGTGGGGTTTCGCGCCAGTCGGCGGCGCTATCCGATGGCCGGCGTCTTC
>JAPUEM010000128.1 GCA_027492575.1 Propionicimonas sp. | reverse complement strand
CGAGGGCCGATGAAGGTGATCCCGGCCGCCTCGCAGGCCTGCGCGAGATCGGGGTTCTCCGAGAGGAAGCCGTAGCCGGGGTAGATCGCGTCCGCGCCGGCGTGCTTCGCCGCCTCGACGATGCCCGCGATGTCGAGGAAGGCCCGCACCGGGTGCCCCTGCTCGCCGATCTGGTACGACTCGTCCGCCTTCAGCCGGTATTCGGCGTGCCGATCCTCGTAGGGGAAGACGGCCACCGTGGCCACGTTCAGCTCGGTGGCCGCGCGGAACGCCCGCACGGCGATCTCGCCGCGATTGGCGACCAGGATCTTGGTGAACATGCCGACCTCCTCGTAACGAGGGTCAATCTACAAGCTGCCCGCCGTCCGGTCTCCCTCACCCAGACCGCAGGACGCCTCCGGCCCGGACGCTTCCAGCTCGCCCGCTAAGGTGGCCGGCATGTCGGTACAGGCGGTGCGCGAGACCAGCGGGTTGCTGGCGGCCTACCGCCAGCACCCGGCGCGGGGCGGCTACGACGAGATCGTCGGCCCGGACGGGGTCCGCGACCACCAGGAAGCGCTCGCCGACACCATCGAATCGCTCGGCCTCGGCGGGCTGCTCGCCGCCCGCGCCGAGGCCCGTGGCTTCGTGGTGGACGAGGGCGTGGTCTACGGCTCCCCCGAGCAGCGCACCAGCCGGCTGTGGAATATCGACCCGCTGCCCGCCGTGCTCGACACCGGCGAATGGACGCGGCTCGCGGCCGCCCTCGACCAGCGCTCCCGGCTGCTCGACCTGATTCTCACCGACCTGTACACCGAACGCAGCCTGCTGCGGCGGCGGATCGTCCCGGCGGCCGCGATCCTCTCGCACCCGGGCTTCGTCCGTCCGGCCGACCAGGTGCTGGCCCCGCACGGACGCCAGCTGCTGCTCACCGCCACCGACCTGGGCAGGAACGCCGACGGGGCCTGGCAGGTGATCTCCGACCGGCCGCAGGCGCCCTACGGTTCCGGCTACGCGATGGTGACCCGCCGGATCGTCTCCCGGGTGATGGCCGGCCTGCACCGCGGCAGCGACCTGGCCCGGCTGCGCGGCTTCTTCCACGCCATGACCACCGCCCTGCTGGACACCGCCCCGCGGCACAGCGACAACCCCCGGGTCGTCGTGCTCTCGCCCGGCGCGGAGAGCGAGACCGCCTTCGACACCAGCTTCCTCTCCACCATGCTCGGCTTCCCGGTCGCCGAGGCCGACGACCTGATCACCAGCCACGGCCGGGTCTGGCTGCGCGCCGGCCAGCGGCTGGAACCGGTGGACGTGGTGCTGCGCCGGGTGCCCGCGCGGATGGCCGACCCGCTGGAACTGCGCGGCAACTCCGGGGTCGGCGTCCCCGGCCTGATGGAGGCCGCCCGCAACGGCCAGGTCGCCATCGCCAACCCGGTCGGCGCCGGGGTGCTGGACAACCCGGCCCTGCTGGCCTACCTGGAGCCGGCCGCCCAGGCCCTCCTGGACGAGCCCCTGCTGCTGCCCTCGCCGGCCACCTGGTGGTGCGGTGAACCGTCCGGGCTCTCCCACGTGCTGGCCAACCTGGACCGGCTGGTGATCAAGCCCACCACCCGAGGCGTGGCCCCGGTCACCTACGGCTGGGAGCTCGCCGACCGCGCCCGCGAGGGTCTGGCCGCCCGGCTGCGCGCCGAACCCTGGCAGTGGTGCGGGCAGGAACCCCTGGAACTCTCCACCGCCCCGGTGGTCTCCGCCGACGGCCTGGAGCCGCGCCGGTTCGTCCTGCGCACCTTCGGGGTCGCCACCGGTTCGGATTACACCTTCCTGCCGGGTGGCCTGGGACGGGTGGCCGGCACCACCGGCGAACGGACCGTCACCAGCCGCACCGGACTGGCCAAGGACGTCTGGGTGGCGGCCGGCGCGATGCCGCCCGAGCCCCGCGTGCCGCTGCGTCCGCGGCTGGTGGTCACCCCCGCCCCGGCCCGGGTCGCTCCCCGGGTGGCGGGCACCCTGTTCGAGATCGGCGGCCACGCCGAACGGGCCGAGGCGACCGCCCGGCTGATCCGGATGGCCGACGACCTCGCCGAGGATCACTCCAGCCGGCCCGGCTCCCCCGGCGCCCTGGCGATGACCGCGCTGGTCCGCGCGGTGATCCAGGAGACCGGCATCGAATCGCTGCCCGGCGAGGCCCGGGTCGACTACCTGCGCCGCACCGTGCTGGATCCCGTCCCCGGCAGCGTCCTGGCCCAGGCGGTGGCGCTGATCGACGCCGCGCAGGACGTCCGCGACCTGCTGAGCGTGGATACCTGGAGCGTCTTCGGCCGGCTGGAACACACCCTGGACGCCGACCTGGAACCGGACGACCAGCTGCAGCCCCTGCTGGACGACGTCCTGGAATCGCTGCTCGCCTTCGCCGGGATCGCCGCCCAGAACATGGTGCGCGACGAATCCTGGGCCTTCCTGGACGCGGGCGGACGGCTGGAGCGGGCCGTCCGCACGGTCGGGCTGCTGCGGCGAACCCTCGCCGACCCGCCTGCCGGGGAGGCCGGCGATCTGGTGGCCGAATCGGTGCTGCGGGCCTGCGAGTCGATCATCACCCACCGGCGCCGCGCGGTCGCCGGCACCGGGCCCTCCGAACCGCGGGATTCCGCCTTCGTCCTGCTGATCCAGGACGAGGCCAACCCGCGCTCGGTCGCCCACCAGCTGGCCGCGCTGGCCGCCGACCTGCGGTTGATCGGGGACGACGCGCTGGCCTCGTCCGCCGAGGAACTCCGTGGCCGGCTGGGCGAGCAGCCGAGCCTGGAGCCGGCCGAATGGCTGGACGCGCTCACCACCGAGCTGACCGGGCTGGCCGCCCGGATCGCCGCGCGGCACTTCGTCCCGCAGGCCACCCGGCACCTGGCCGATGCCTTCAGCCGGAACCGGGGGTGGTGATGGCTCCGCATCGCTACCTCGTCGAACATCTCACCCGGTACCGCTACGACGCGCCGGTCGAGGCGGTCTACAACCGGGGCTTCGTGCGACCCAGGGACACCGAATCGCAGCTGGTGCTCGACAGCGAACTGGTGGTCTCGCCGCAGCCTGATCAGGTGACCGAACACCTCGACTACTTCGGCAATCACTCCACCTACCTGGAGACCCGCGCCCCGCACACCGAGTTCCAGGTGACCTGCCGCAGCACGGTCGAGGTCGACTGGCCGGTCCCCGATCTGAACGGGTTCAACCGGCACACCGTCGCCGAGGCGGCCCGTGAGCTGGCGGCCGACACCGATCCGCTGCTGCTGGCCGACTTCACCATGCCCTCGCCGCTGGTCGCGATCGGGGGCGCGGTGCGCGGGTACGCGTCCGAGGTGCTGGACGCGGGCCGTCCGCTGGGGGACGCGCTGGTCGCGCTGTACACCCGGATCCACGACGACTTCGAGTACCGGACGGGCGCCACCTCGGTGAAGACGACGCTGGACGAGCTGCTCACCCTGCGCAGCGGGGTCTGTCAGGATTTCGCCCACCTGGCCGTGGGCTGTCTGCGGGCGGTCGGGCTGCCGGCCCGCTACGTCAGCGGGTACCTGGAGACCGCGCCCCCGCCCGGGGCCGAGAAACTGCAGGGAGCGGACGC
This sequence comes from Propionicimonas sp., assembly GCA_027492575.1. Taxonomy (GTDB): domain Bacteria; phylum Actinomycetota; class Actinomycetes; order Propionibacteriales; family Propionibacteriaceae; genus Propionicimonas. The sequence continues at coordinate 5,663 of JAPUEM010000128.1, read as the reverse complement.
CACGCACGCCTGGGTCTCGGTGCTGACCCCGGCGCTCGGCTGGGTCGACCTCGACCCGACCAACGCCCAGTTCGCCGACTCGCGCTACATCGTGACCGCCTGGGGACGCGATTTCACCGACGTCTCCCCGCTGCGCGGCGTGGTCTTCACCGAGGCCACCGGCTCCGATCTCACCGTCGAGGTGGATGTCACCCCGCTGGATTGACCCGGCTACCCGGCGGGATTCACCAGGAGGTCGGCGTACTCAGGATGCCGCTTCGACCAGGCGATCACGTAGGGGCAGGTCGGTTTGATCGTCCATTCGCCGCCGGCGCGGACCTGTTCGAAGGCGAACTGCGCCAGGCGTCCGGCCAGGCCGGTGCCGCGGGCGGAGTCGTCCACCCAGGTGTGCAGGAAGTCGGCGACCGTCCCCCCGTCCCGGGCCAGCAGCGCGTAGGCGATCTCGCCGGTGAAGGTTCCGTCGACCCAGGCCTCGAAACGGTGATCCTCGCGGTTGTGGACGAACTCCTCGGCCATCAGTCGGGCTCGCCGAGGGCCTGGTCGAGCCGCAGCTGACGCGGCGGGGCCTGGTCGCCGTCCCGGCGGCGGATCACCAGGACGTCGCATCGGGCGTGCTCGACGATCTGCGAGGTCACCGAGCCGAGCAGCAGCCCGGTGAACCCACCCATGCCACGGGTGCCGACCACCAGCATGCGCGCCCCCTCGGAGGCCCGGACGAGCTCGCGTCCGGCCGCCCCGTGGGCGACCACCAACTCGACCTCGACCTCGGGGAATTCCGCGAGCCGGTGGGCGATCTGCTGCCGAAGCTGTTCGCGGACCGCCTCGGCGAAATCCTCGACCGGCGGGACGTAGCCGGGCGACCAGGTGGACGGACGTGGTGCGGTGCTGATCGTCCAGGCACGGATGACCTGGGCCTTCACGCCGACCTTCGAGGCCAGCCAGAGGCCTTTGCGCAGGGCTTCGTCGGCGAACTCGGAGCCGTCGTAGCCGATGACGATGGGTGCCGATGCTTCCATGACCCGACCCTACCGGGCGCGTCCGCTCAGCGCAGCAAGGTGAGCCAAGGGGATTCGGGGCTCGACGCGGAACCAGGGGCGAGCGGGGGCGGTGGGCGGACCGTCCCCCCGGTCCGCCGCCCGGCCCGGGGGTTCAATCGCAGAAACCGGGCAAATCAAGCCGCGTGCGTGCGCAGTGCACGCAGTTGGCCCGATTTGCCCGGTTTGTGCGAGACAGTCTCCCGGCCGAGACGGCCGGAGGAGAGTGGGTCAGGCGGCCTTGACCGCGGAGACCTCGAGCTCGAGGGTGACCTTGTCGCTGACCAGGACGCCACCGGCTTCCAGGGCGGCGTTCCAGAGCAGGCCCCAATCCTTGCGGTTGACCACGACGGAACCCTCGAAGCCGACGCGCTGGTTGCCGAAGGGGTCGACGGCCACGCCGCCGAACTCGAAGGGGATGGTCACCGAGTGGGTGACGCCGCGGATGGTCAGGTCACCGGTCACCTCGACGGTGGCGTCGTCGGTGATCTCGAAGCCGGTGCCGACGAAGGTGATGGTCGGGTGGTTGTCGGCGTCGAAGAAGTCGGCGGAACGCAGGTGGCCGTCGCGGCCGGCGTCGCGGGTGTCGATGCTGGCGGTCTGGATGGTCACCTCGAGGGACGAGGCGGCGGGGTTGGCGCCGTCGATGGTGGCGGTGCCGCTGACCTCGTCGAAGGAGCCGCGGACCTTGGCGACCATCGCGTGACGCGCGACGAAGCCGAGCCGGGAGTGGCTGGAATCGAGGTTGTAGGTGCCGGACAGGCCGCGGATGCCCTGGGTCTCGACGGTGGTGCTCATGGTTTTCCTCTCGGTGGGTAAGTCAACAATCAATAATGTACGCCTCAATGATTTAGCAGTCAACTACTTCGGATCGGCTCGTCTCCCTTCCCCGTCGTCTTCCGGGGCGAGACCACGGCGAACCCACCCCCGTCCGGCGCGTGTATCCTGCCCGCAAGGAACCCACCGCAGGGGTGCGGAGCGGTTCGCCACCAGGGCAGGAGGATCAGATGACTCACGCTGTGTTCAGCCGGGACGACCTGACAATTGAGCTGCCGCAGGTGCCGGCGAGCCAGGGCAACAACGGCTACGACATCTCGAAGCTGATGGCCGCCACCGGCGACACCACGATCGATGTCGGGTTCGCGAACACGGCCTCCTGCCAGTCGAAGATCACCTTCATCGACGGCGACGCGGGCATCCTGCGCTACCGCGGCTACCCGATCGAGCAGCTCGCCGAGCAGGCGACCTTCCTGGAGACCTCCTACCTGGTGCTGTACGGCGAGCTGCCGACGGCCGCCCAGCTGGCGGAGTTCGGCCAGGGCATCGCCAAGTACCACCTGATCGACGAGCGGCTGCGGGAGATGTTCCGGACGATGCCGCGCAAGTCGCACCCGATGCCCGTCCTGGCGGCGGCGATCAACGCGCTCTCCACCTTCGCGATCTCCCGCCACGGTGACGCCGCGCTGGAGGTCGATCGCGCGACGGCCATCCTGATGGGGTCGGTGCCCACGCTGGCCGCCTACGGCTACAAGAACTCGGTGGGCCAGCCCTTCCTCTACCCGGACGATTCGCTGGGCTACATCGAGAACTTCCTGCGGATGTCCTTCGGGCTGCCTTCGGGCCCCTACCCCTTCGACGACGCGGTGACCCGGGCGCTGGACGTCCTGCTCGTCCTGCACGCCGACCACGAGCAGAACTGCTCGACCTCGACCGTCCGGATGGTCGGATCGTCGGGTGCCAATATCTACGTATCGATCGCGGCCGGAGCCAACGCCCTCTCGGGCCCGCTGCACGGCGGCGCCAACCAGGCCGTGCTCGAGATGCTGCAGGGCATCCAGGCCGAGGGCGGCGACGTCAAGTCGTACGTCAGCAAGGTGAAGGACAAGAAGGACACCACGAAGCTGATGGGCTTCGGCCACCGCATCTACAAGAACTACGACCCGCGCGCGGCCATCGTGAAGAAGCATGCGGACGCCATCCTGAAGACCCTGGCCGGCTCGGACGAGCTGCTCGACATCGCCCTGCAGCTCGAGGAGGCCGCCCTGGCCGACCCGTACTTCCAGGAGCGCAAGCTCTACCCGAACGTCGACTTCTACACCGGCCTGATCTACCAGGCCATGGGCTTCCCGCAGAACATGTTCACCGTGCTCTTCGCCCTGGGCCGCCTGCCCGGCTGGATCGCCCACTGGCGCGAGCAGTCCACCGACCCGGCCACCAAGATCAACCGCCCCCGCCAGATCTACACCGGCGAGGTCCAGCGGGATTACGTCCCGCTGGACCAGCGCGGCTGATCCCTACGCCAGCACCTTCTTCCAGGCGCCTTCGTAGGCGATCGGGACGAATCCGAGGGCCTCGTTGATGTCGAGCATCGGACGGTTCTCCTCGGCGTTGTAGGTGATCACCCGCGGGGATTCCGGGGCGATCTCCCGCCAGGCGACGAGGTTCTCGCACTTCACGAGCGTCCCCAGCTGGTGACCGCGGTGCTCCTTCAGCACCAGGGTGTCGTTCTGGTGGGTGGCCGCCGTGCGGTCGGCCCGCAGGGTCAGCTCGCTGAACGCCGCCAGCTCACCGGTCTCGATGTGCTGGGCGGCGACCACGCGCAGGGTCGTCCCACCCTCGAGGTGCAGCTGCTCGAAGCGCCGGACGCGGGCCTCGTCCCACACCTCCTCGTCGAACTCCAGCCCGGCCGCCGGGGCGTCGGTGACCATGCGCGCCTTCATCTGCGCGTAGCCCTCGACGTACTCGGCCGGGGTGGGCATGAACCAGCTGAGCACCCGGTAGTCACCGGTGGTCGAGCGGGCCGAGTCGAGCAACTGCTCGATGGCGTCGAAGGGCGCCCGCAGGTCGAGCGCCGAGCAGCGTTCGATCTGCTCGAGGGTGTGGCCGTGCTTGACGAAGAACCGGACGGCCGGCTCGTCGGCGGGCAGTGAGCCGAACCCGGTGGGCGCGGCGAGCCGCTCGCCGGGGCGTTCGCCATGCTCGGCCCAGGCCTGCAGCACCGTCCGTCCGTGTTCGCGGGCAGTGGCTTCCACCAGGGCGTACGCCTGGCTGCCCAGGCCGCGTCCCTGCGCTTCCCGGATCACCTCGACCTGCCAGTAGGCGACCCGTGAGCCTTCCTCGGTGGGCAGATCGACGTTCACCCGGCCGACGATGCGTCCGTCCAGGACGATCACCCAGTTGAACCGCTCGGCGTACTTGTCGGGCCGGTAGTGGGGCAGCATTTCGGTCGGGGTCATGGCGTTGTCGTCATGTCCGGAGACCTCGCGGCACACCTGGTTGCGGACGGCCGTCATCTCGATGAAGTCGGCGGCGTCGGCGTCCGTGAGCTGCTGCGGGACGATCAGGGGCCGGAGTTCGACTCCGGTCGGTGTGGTCATGGTCTTCTCCTTGATGGCTTCGATGAGGTCGTGCTCTTGCGTCATTGCGGACATGGCTGGTCCTTCGGTGTCGTGGTTGCGATGGGGTGCCCGATCGGCGTGGAGCGTGACGAGCACGCTGCGAGCGCGGTTGGTGCGGTGTGGTCAGTCGCCCGGACGTGGGCAGACTTCTCCCCTGCGCGTCAGCTGATGGACGCCGTGGCACCGAGGAACGGGACTCCCCGCAGACGCGTGACCGTCGAAGCGGTGACAGTGGTGATCAACACGGGGGGCCTCCTTTCAACCTCGTAGTGGCCGGAGACGACGCTACGCCCGTCCTCAGCCGTCCGTCAAGGCATCCCGGGGCGGAGTTGGGGACCGTCCCCGGTTCCGTCCAGGGCAGTTGCTGACTAGGTTTGTGCCGAGAGGGAGGGGTGAGCATGGAAGTCGAGATCGCCGAGGAACGCATCGTCGTCCTCACCGACCGGTTCAGCATGGATCATGCCGAGGGACGCGCCTGGGCCCGCCGCGCCGATGCCTTCGGGACGGTCGCCAAGCTGGGCGGCTTCCTCAACCGTGCCGCGGCCGACGACTACGAGTGCATCTACCGGGAGCGACGGCTGCAGCCGTTCTGGCATCTCAAAGCCCAGGCGGTGACCGTCTACGAGCGCACCCGCGGCTACACGGTCCCGGTCTCGCCGAGCGTCCGGACGGTGCAACTGGGCGGCGTCGTACTGCCGATCGAGAACGGTCAGTTCCGGCTGACCGGACTGGAATCGTGCCGGGACGAGGTCGTCCGTGACGTCTACTACGACGGGTTGAGCCGAGCCCAGAACCCGGCCCTCTCGGCCTATCTGACCTACCCGGGAACGGTCAGCGACGCGGCGACTCTCGCGGCTGCCGCCGAGGCGGGGACGGTGGTGGTTCCCTCGGAGACCAAGGCCTCCCTGCTGGTGCGCGAGGTCGTCTCGGCCATCATCGGGCAGGTCGACGCCGACCGCGTCCTGGAGGAGAAGGTGACCGTCGAGCTGGTCGATCTGGTGTACCGGCCGGTCTACGCCTTCCGCTACCGCCACGCCGGCAAGGAGGGCGTCCTGGAGTTCGACGGCCTGACCGGCGACATCCGCGCCGACGGCACCACCTTCGAACAGTATCTCGGCAAGATCGTCGACCCCCGCTTCCTGCTGGACGTCGGCGTCGAGGCGGTCAACATCTTCGTCCCCGGCACCCAGCTCGTCCGGCTGGTCGTCGAGCACGGCAGCCGCAAGGTGGC
>JAPUEM010000127.1 GCA_027492575.1 Propionicimonas sp. | reverse complement strand
GACGGTCGCGGTGGCTTGTGCCGGGCTGTCCTGGGGGACGCTTGCGTCGGCGGAGGCGCGTCACCGGCAGGTGGTCGACGACCAGGTCATGTTCGGGCTGGGCGCCGACATGGCGCAACTGGTGGCTGCGATCGAGCAGAGTCCCACCACCACCGACTGGCAGGACGTCATCCCGGATGCCGACAAGCCGTTGTCGGTGGAGGCGGCCCTGATGGTCTTCAGCACCCGCGACACCGAGGTTCTCCCGGAACTGGTCAATCAGTACGGCTTCGTCGACACCACCGACCCGATGAGCCTGCGGATCCCGGAGTGTCTGGTCCCGAGAGCCGAGTTCCTGGGGGAGCGCCGCATCACCGAGGTCCCCGTGTCTCCCGGCGTCTCCATGATGTGGACGCAGCCGTGCGGTGACTACCTGGTGGGTTTCGGGTACACCACGGTGCCAGGCGATGATGGCCCGTTCGCCTGGCTGCTGATCCACGGCTTTCGGCTGGATCGCGCGGAAAGTCCGGTGCCCGAGCTGGGCCTGACCCTGTTGCTGGTGTCGGTCGGTGTGGTCGCCCTCGCGGCTCTGCTGGCACGTGCCGTGGCGGCCACGGTCAGCCGTCCGGTGACGCGGGCCGGCGCCATGGCGAACGCGGTGGCGAGCGGGGATCTGTCGGTGCGGATTCCGGTCCAGGGCGAAGACGAGCTCGCGGTGATGTCCTCCGCGGTCAATGCCATGGCCGACCGGCTGACGGCCCAGATCGCGGAGCTGGAACGGGCCAACGAGACTCAGCGGCAGTTCGTCTCCGATGTAGCCCACGAGTTGCGGACGCCGACCACCGCGCTGCTCGCCTCGGCCGAGGCGCTGCAGAACCCGGCCAGCCGGAATGAGGCAGCCGCCCTGGTGGCACCCCAGCTGCGCCGGCTGGCGGGCCTCACTGAAGACCTGCTGGAGATCAGCCGGATGGACGCCGGTCATGCCCAGGTGGTCGCCGACCGGATCGATCTGGCTGATCTGATCGTGGAGATCGTCGGGGAGTCCGGGGCGCCGGGGCTGATCTCCTACCTGGGCCCCGCCGAGCTGCCGGTCATGACGGATCCGGCCCGGCTTCGCGTGGTGCTGCGCAATCTGGTGGCCAACGCGCTGCAGCACGGCGCGCCGCCGGTGACCATCACGGTCGGGATGGACGCCGGCAAGCTGGCTGTCACCGTCCACGACAGCGGCGATGGCGTTCCGGAAGCGCTGCGCGACCGGGTCTTCGACAGGTTCGTCCGCGGCGACGCCTCCCGGCACGGTTCCTCGTCCGGCCTGGGACTGGCGATCGCCGCCGAGAACGCGCGGTTGCTCGACGGCGACCTCAGCCTGGCGCCCGACGGCTCCAGCTTCGTGCTGCGGTTGCGTCAGGAGATCCCGGGTCGTAGCCCGGGATGACGGGGTTGGGTTGGCCGCGAAAGTAGCGTCCGCGAGCAGGTGCACGGCACCCGAGCGTCCCACCCGACAACGTCACCCCGGGCTTGACCCGGGATCTCAGCGCTTTCCAGTGGCTACTCGCCCGCGTACTCGAAGTAGACCGCGCCCAGCGGCGGGACGACCACGGTGGCGCTGGCGGGCTGGCCGTTCCAGCTCTCCTCGAAGGCTTCCACCTGGCCGAGATTGCCGTGCACTCCGGAACCGTCGTAGATCTCGGAATCGGAGTTGAAGATCTCCTTCCAGGTGCCGGCATGCGGCAGCCCGAGCCGGTAGTTCGCCCACGGCTCGGAGGAGAAGTTCACGATGACCGCGATCTGGCGTCCGGTGGAATCGGAACGCAGCCACGAGTAGGTGTTGCCACCGGCGTCGTCGGCGTTGATCCACGCGAAGCCCTCCGGCGAGGTGTCCAGCTCCCACAGCTCGGGGTGGGTGGAGTAGATGCCGTTCAGGTCCTTGATCATGCGCTGCAGACCGTGGTGGCCCCACAGGTCGCTCACCCACCACTCCAGGCTGGTGGCCTCGTTGAACTCGGTGCGCTGGCCGAACTCACAGCCCATGAACAGCAACTGCTTGCCGGGGAAGCCCCACATGAAGGCGTAGAAGGCGCGCAGCGTGGCGAACTGGCGCCAGGTGTCCTGCGGGATCTTGTTGATCATCGAGCCCTTGCCGTGCACCACCTCGTCGTGGCTGATCGGCAGCACGAAGTTCTCCGAGTAGGCGTAGACCATCGCGAAGGTCATCTCGTGGTGGTGGTACTGCCGGTAGATCGGCTCCAGCGCCAGGTAGCGCAGCGAGTCGTTCATCCAGCCCATGTTCCACTTGAAGCCGAAGCCCAGGCCGCCTTCGTGCACGGGCTTGGTGACCCCGCCGAAGGAGGTCGACTCCTCGGCGATCATGATCACGCCGGGCACCCGCTCGTAGAGGTGGCGGTTCACGTAGCGCAGGAAGTCGATGGCCTCGAGGTTCTCGTTGCCGCCGTGGATGTTCGGCACCCACTCGCCCTCGTTGCGCGAGTAGTCGAGGTAGAGCATGGACGCCACCGCGTCCACCCGCAGCGCGTCGATGTGGAATTCGGTCACCCAGTACAGCGCGTTGCTGACCAGGAATGACTTCACCTCGTTGCGGCCGTAGTTGAAGATGTAGGTGCCCCAGTCCTTGTGCTCGCCCTGGCGCGGATCGGCGTGCTCGTACAGGGCGGTGCCGTCGAACCGTCCCAGCGCCCAGGCGTCCTTGGGGAAGTGGCCGGGCACCCAGTCGAGGATGACGCCGATGCCGGCCTGGTGCAGCCGGTCGATCAGGTAGCGCAGTTCGTCCGGACGCCCCAGACGGGACTGCGGGGCGAAGTAGTTGGTGACCTGGTAGCCCCAGGAGCCCTCGAACGGGTGCTCGGTGACCGGCATCAGCTCGACATGGGTGAAGCCCTGCCAGCTGACGTACTCGACCAGTTCGTCGGCCAGTTCCAGGTACGTCTTGCCCTTGCGCCAGCTGCCGAGGTGCACCTCGTAGATGCTCATCGGCTCCTTGTGTGGCTGCGCTGCCGCACGCTTGGCCATCCACGCGTCGTCGGCCCAGCCGTACTGGCTGGTGTAGACGATGGACGAGTTCGCCGGGGCCTGCTCGGCGAAGAAGGCCATCGGGTCGATCTTCTCGTGCCAGGTGCCATCCTCGCCGAGGATGTTGTACTTGTAGAGCGCCCCGTCGCTGACGCCCTCGACGAAGAGCGCCCAGACCCCCGAGCCGGGCACGAGGTGCATCGAATCGCCGGTCCACCAGTTGAAGTCGGCGTTCAGCCGCACTTCGCGGGCGTTGGGCGCCCAGACCGCGAACCGGGTGCCGTGGATCTCACCCCGCTCGTCGTCGATCAGGGTGACCTGGTGGGCGCCGAGCCGGCGCCAAACCTCGGTGTCACCACCGGAGTGAAAGCCTTCCAGGTCCCACCCGGTCAGGCCGCCGTTCACGTCATACGCCATTGGATTCTCCTAGTGCCTGGTTGCCACATTCTCGACTGCCGAGAGCGGAATGCCTACCCAGTCGGGTCGGTTCCGGACTTCATACCCCACTTCGTACACCATCCGTGCCACCTCGTGGGCGAACATTACGGGGAAAGCCCCGGGATCGTCACCGTATCCGGCCAGGAAGGCCGCACGGACGCGTTCGCACCATTGCGTAGCCGCACGTCCGGACGGTTCCGGGTGTGCGGAGCGAGCGTAGTCCAGCGAGCGCAGCAGCCCGGCGACGTCCCGCCACGGCGTGTCGAAGGCCCTTCGCTCGGCGATCGGGGCGCCCGGTTCGCCCTCGAAATCGATGATCCGCCAGCCGTGGGCGGTGAGCAGCACCTGACCGAGGTGGAAGTCGCCGTGCACCCGCTGGGTGGGGATCTCGCCGTCCGGCAGACCGTCCAGGACGGCCGCCAGCACGGCCCGGTGCGGCTGGAGTTGCGGGACGGCGGCGACAGTCTCGTCCAGGTCGTCCAGCAGCCGCGCACGCAGCGCCGCACCGGAACTCGTGCGGGTGCCGAAGGCCGCCGCGAGCCGGGTGTGGATATCGCGCAGGGCTCGTCCCAGGTCGCCGGCTTCGTCATCGATCGGACGTTCCGCCGCGCAGGCCGCGGTGGCGAACTCCCAGCCGTCGGTGGCGTCCGGGAGGAACTCGATGGCGGCCAGCAGGTCGTAGTCGCGCTCGCGGATCACCCCGCGCAGGGCCGGCACCGGCCCGCCGGCCAGGGCCGCCAGCAGTTCCGGTTCCGGGTTGATGCCCGGACGCAGCCGCCGATAGATCTTGAGCAGGGTGTCGCCGGCGACCGCGGCGGAGTTGCTCTGCTTGCTGGGCAGCAGCCGGACGGGACCGCTGTTCCCCGTCACCCCCACCAATGCTTCCATCGCCGTGACGGAGGCGGCCGCGTCCACCACGTCCACCTCGCCGAACTCGGGCAGGCTCGCCCGCTCGACGAAGGCTTCCGGCTCGGCGGTGCCGGGCGGCAGGTAGCCCACCAGCAGGTGGTAGGTCTCGGCGTCGTCCGATCGTTCCACGGCCGCCAGTTCGGAGCGCACCGCGGGCAGCACCCCGGCGGGCGTGTACCAGCCGAGCGGCTCGATGCCGCCCAGCCGGCCCTCGTCCTTGCCGGCGTACCAACGTGCCCGCTGGAGGTACTCCAGCCAGCCGGGAGACATCAGTCCAGGACGTGCAGGATGTGCGCCGGGGTGGCCGGCGTCAGTCGGACGAAGTTGCGCTCACCCCAGGTGAAGGTGGCGCCGGTGAGTTCGTCCCGCAGCCGTACCGAGTCGCGTCCGGCCAGGCCGAGCGCGCCCAGATCGAGGTAGACGTCGCTCTCGACGACGTCGTGCTGGTCGAGGCTGCAGATCGTGATCACCACGTCGTCGCCGTCCCGCTTGGAGTAGGCGATCACCTTCTCGTGCGGGGCGTGGTGGAAGCTGATCTGCCGCAGCTGCTGCAGGGCCGGGTGGTCGCGCCGGATCTGGTTGAGCCGGCCCATCAGCATGTTCAGGTTCGGGTGGGCGTTGTAGTCGCGCGGCTTGAACTCGTACTTCTCCGAGTCGCGGTACTCCTCGCCGCCCGGCTTCAGCGGGGCGTGCTCGAAGAGCTCGTAGCCGGCGTAGACCCCCCAGGTGGGCGACAGCGTGGCCGCCAGGACCGCGCGGATCGTGAAGGCCGCCGGATTGCCGGTCTGCAGGAAGGTCGGGTTGATGTCGGGGGTGTTGACGAAGAAGTTCGGCCGGTAGAAGGAATCCATCTCCCGGCTGAGTTCGTTGAGGTACTCCTCGATCTCCCACTTCTCATTGCGCCAGGTGAAGTAGGTGTACGACTGGTGGTAGCCGATCTTGCCCAGGCCGTGCATCATCTCGGGCTTGGTGAAGGCCTCGGCCAGGAAGAGCACGTCCGGATCCGTGTCGCGAATGTTCTTCATCACCCAGGCCCAGAACTCCAGCGGCTTGGTGTGCGGGTTGTCGACCCGGAAGATCCGCACCCCGTGCGACATCCACAGCCGCAGGATGCGGACCACCTCGTTGTAGATGCCCGCCGGATCGTTGTCGAAGTTGATCGGGTAGATGTCCTGGTACTTCTTCGGCGGGTTCTCGGCGTAGGCGATGGTGCCGTCCAGCCGGGTGGTGAACCACTCCGGGTGCTCCTTGACCCACGGGTGGTCGGGGGAGGCCTGCAGGGCGAAGTCGAGCGCGATCTCCAGGCCCAGGCTGTTGGCCTTGGCGACGAACCGATCGAAGGCGTCGAAGTCGCCCAGTTCCGGGTGCACCTGGTCGTGCCCGCCCTCGGGGGCGCCGATCGCCCACGGCGAGCCGGGATCCTCCGGACCGGGGGTCAGGGTGTTGTTCTTCCCCTTGCGGAAGGCAGTGCCGATCGGGTGGATCGGCGGTAGGTAGACCACGTCGAAGCCCATCGCCGCGACCTCCTCGAGCCGCGAATGGCAGGCGTCGAAGGTGCCGGAGTGCCAGTGCCCGTCCTCGTCCTGGTAAGCGCCGATGGAGCGCGGGAAGAACTCGTACCAGCTGCCGAAGAGGGCCAGCTTGCGGTCGACGAAGAGCGGGAAGTCGGCGCTGGGGGAGACCAGTTCACGCGGGCCGTACTTCTCCATCGCCCGGCTGATACCGCTGGCGGTCGCGACCTCCAGCAGTTCGTTGACCGGACGCTCCGGGATCAGCAGCATGGCCGTCGCGCGCAGGATGGACGCCTGCACCGGGTCGCCGGCCTGCTCGGCCAGCGCGGCCGTACGCTCCATGAGGTCCTTGCCCTCCAGGCAGACCAGTTCGATGTCGACGCCGGCCGGCAGCTTCGCCTCGGCGTTGTGCCGCCAGGTGTGCCACGGATCCGACCATCCCTCGACCCGGAAAGTCCAGGCGCCGGGGGAGTCGGGACGAACCCACGCCTCCCACGGGTCGAGCCCGGCCGGTTCCTGCGGGGTCATGTCGACCCGGGTTTCGTTGCCCGCCGGGTCGGTGAGGATGACGGACGCGTTGACCGAGTCGTGTCCCTCGCGGAAGACCTTGGCGCGGATCGGGATGAGCTCGCCCACCGAGGCCTTGGCCGGGTAGGCACCACCCTCGATCACCGGCGACACCTTGGCCACCGGGATGCGGCCGAAGCCACGCGGCAGGCCCGGGTCCTGCGGCCCGACGCCGGTCAGTTCGGGCGGCGAAGCCGGTGCCGCGGGGGCATCCGAGGGCGCTTCGGCGCGAGGCTTACGGGGACGCTGAGGGGAGGGCCGAGAAGGCTTCGTTGCTGCCACGGGGGACAACCTACCGAATCGCTGCTCCGAAATGGAGAGGGCGCCCGCCAGAGGTTGCGAAACCCGGATAACTGGTCGGGCCCGGGGGCGCCGGGCGGCCCAGACCCCGTCGTGGTTCGGGTCTGCTTACAGCAGCCGGAAGCGCTGTGCCGCGACCGGGACCTCTTTGCGATTGGTCACCCGGAACTTCCGGATCAGTGCGGTGACCTCGCTCTTGACCGTCGAGTGGGAGACGTTCAACTGTCTGGCGATCTCTTCGTTGGTCTGTCCGTCGGCGATGGCGGCGACGACTTTACGTTCGCGGCGAGTGAGAACCGGACGCGGATCGTGCTTGAAGTGTTCCAGGGCTCGCGAGATCGTCGGCTGCGGCAAGACCGCATTGCCCTCGTAAGCGCTGTGGACGGCGCTGGTCACCTTCGCGGCCCGGCTGCCCTTGGTCACGAATCCACAACCACCGCACTCGATGAACTGACCGACCGCACCGTCGGCCGCGAGCGTGGTCAGAGCCAGAACCTTGGTGCCAGGCGCCATCTTCATGATCGCCCTGGTCGCCGCGAAGCCACTGACGCCGGGCATCCGCAGGTCCATCAGCACCACATCGGGTCGAAGCGACCGAACCGCCTCCACGGCGGATGCGCCGTCGCTACAGGTGCCGACAAGAGACAAGGTCTTGTCCGATTCGATGTAGAGGGCGACGGTCTCGCGGGAGAAATCTTCGTCGTCAACGACCAGCACGGTGATTGGGCGGTCCATGATCACTTGCTCTCCTCCTCAGAAGGGTCGGCTGACCGAGGCAGCCAGATGCTGGTGACCCAACGATCGGCAACCCGCTCGGCAAGAACCCTGCCGCCGGCTCGCCTCAGGCGATCCTCCACACCCCACAAACCGAGACCCTCATGGCCGTCCGAGGGCTGGCTTGCTTCGGACCAACCGTTCACGAATACGAGACTGACGGCTTCCGGTGTCGCATCGGCGATGATCATGCAGTCCTGCGCCGGGTCAGCGTACTTGCCCAGGTTGGCGATCGCTTCCTGCGCGGCTGCACCGAGGATCACGGCATCGGACTCCGAGATCACCGAGATGTCGCCATGAAGCCCTGCCGAGACCGAGAAGCCGAGTCCTTCGAGACGGCTGACTCCGGCTTCCAGGGCTTCGGTGAGAGGCGTTCGCTGGATCGAGGCGATCGGCTCGTTCGCCGGCGCGTCCTTGAGTATGTTCATCACAACCCGAAGCTGATCGAGCGAGACTTCGGCGGCGGCCGCCACTGCCTCCAGGTCAACCAGGGAGGCCTCGCCGCGGAGATTCGCCCGTTCGATGGCCATGATCACGTCCCTCAGCGACCGAGCGACGGTGTCGTGCAGGTCGGTCGCGAGCGTATGGCGCTGCAGCAGGAGTTCGGCGACACGAGCTCGTTCCTGGGCTCGGACGGCCATGTGGAAGACACCGCCCAGAACCCACGCGAGCACGATCAACCATGCCCAGGCGACCCAGGCGGTAGGCGCGTACTCCGGGCTGGGTGCGTCACCCCAGGCGATAACGGCGAGCAAGGGGAAGTAGCAGGCGGTCATCAGCGCGCCCGTGCGCCAGTGTCCGCGCATCGCGGCCCCGAGGATGGCTATCAGGGGTGCGTACTCGCCCATCGTTCCCCAGCCCGCGGGGAGCACGATGTACACAGCCAGAACCAGCCAGAGGGCGATACCGGCCAGCTGGGGCTGGAGAGGAGTGAGAGCCACAACTGCGCAGACGGTCAGGTCGAGAAGGATCACTTGCCATGGCTGATGGTTGGCGCCGTCGAGACCGAGCGCCAAGAAGGCCAGTGCGACCGCAAGGATCACTTCGATCGGAACTCTCCGGGCAAGCCGACGCACGACGGATCGGACGGGCACGTACCACGGACGCGGCATTCTCTCCCCCTCGTTCGAGACAGCCTCCCCCGCGAGCATGGAGCGCCCGAGACTTCGCTGTCGAGGCAAAGATGCCAGAAAGTCGGTCGGTCGGGCCGGCTTCCCGATGGCCGAATCCTGGCAGCGGGCAGGATTCGGCCATATCTGACCCCATTTGACCCGCTCTGTCATGGAACTTTCGCCAGCATGCGATCCATGACTTCACTGCGTGTCCTTATCGCCGCCCTTCTCGTTGCGGCCGCGACCTTCGTCGCCCCCGCCGTCGCCAACGCCGATGACGGCGGAGCGACCACCTACAACATCTGTCAGCAGATCCCGTGGTGGCCGGGCTGCCCGAGGTAGCCCTGTCGGTGCGACTCCTCCCGGCCATCCCCGTAAACGTCTACCCACCCCTCAAGTGAAGGAACGGTCTTGTCACATCGTCTCGCCCCCATCCTGACCGGACTGACCGGCCTCGCGCTGGGCATCAGCCTGCTGTGTTCGGCGCCCAGCGCTTCGGCCGAAACACCGGCCCTGATCGACCAGGACGAAGCCCTCGCCCTCGCCCGTGAGTCCGGTGAACCGGTGGTCGCCACCGCGCTGACCGACGAACACACATTGGTGACGGCCGACCCTGAGACCGGGCTGCTCACCGCTGAACTGTCGGCCGCGGTGTCCCGTGTGTCCGACGGGGAGGGTGGGTGGCGCGAGCCGTCGACAACGCTGGTGCCGAGCACCGGCGGTCGCTGGGTGGCGGAGGCGACCGCGACCGAGGTGGGCGTCTCCGGGGGCGGCAGCGACGCCTTCCTGACGCTGGGCGACGGGGACGGGTCTCTCTCCTTCGGTTGGCCGGAGTCGCTGCCCACCCCCGCGATAGCCGGCAACCTGGCCACCTATGCCGACGTGGTCCCCGGCGTCGATCTGGTGGTGCGTGCCGCCGTCGACGGCGCGGAATCCTTCCTGGTTGTGAAGGACGCGGAGGCCGCGCAGGATCCTCTCGTCCGTTCGATGCCGATCACCATCACGGGCGAGGGCCTCGAACCTGCCGAGTCGGAAGGCGGGACCGTCGTCTACGTCGATGACGACGGCGAGGAGCGGTTCTGGGTGCCGCCGGCCTACCTGTGGGATTCTGCCGGCCACGCCGAGAACGCGACCCTCGACGAACTGCTCGACCCCGCCGAAGGTTCCCGGGTCGAGGAACTGCCGGCCGCACTCCCTGAGGGGACAGCCGGCCGGGTGGCCTTCGGAGCGAGTTCCGCGTGGGACGTGCTGGACGACCCGGAGACGGTCTTTCCCGTGGTGATCGACCCCTCCGGCTCCGGTTCGCAGACCTACGCGGTGCGGGTGACCCAGGACTTCACCAAGTACAACTCCGACATCGGGTCGACCTCGAAGCTGGGGTACAACGGCTGGACCTCGCCCTACTACAAGTCGCGGATGTACCACCAGTTCAAGTGGCACACCCATGGCGGGGTGCCGGTGCCGGCCGAACGGATCGTGTCGGCGAAGTTCGAGTACCTGCAGACCCACTCGCCACAGCACAGCTGCAGCGACACGGACTTCGGCCCGACGGTGAAGGTGCAGTTCCACTACGTCATCGACTCCAGCACCACCTGGTCGAACCAGCCGGACGCCCACCCAGGCATCGGATCGGTGACCAACGACTACGCCGTCGGGCACAAGGACTACTGCGGCAACACGCACACTCAGACCTGGAACGTCTCTTCGATGGTCCTGGCCGAGCGCTACAAGTACCCGACCCGCACCACCGTGACCGTCGGCATCCGCTCCAATGACGAGACGGACAAGAACGGCTGGCGGGAATACAAGTACTCGTCGGCCAAGCTGACCATCACCTATGAAGCGCAGCCGCCGGCGCCCACGGAACTGACCGTATCGCCGCTGATTCCCGGTCAGGGAATGGTGACGAATGCCAGTGGGGTCGACCTGTCGGTGAAGGTCAACCTCACCAAGAACCAGTGCCCGGACACGTACCAGCAGAACTGCGCCCGTGCGAAGTTCGACGTGACCGACACCACCACGAGTTCCGTGGTCTACTCCGGTCATTCGGCCGGCGTGACCCCAGGAACTGTCGCGACCGTCATCGTCCCCTCGGCGACGCTGGTGGACGGCCGGACCTACCAGGTCAACGCGTACACCCAGAACCTCGCGACTGGCGACTACTCGGCGACCGCTGCCACCAGCACTTTCGAGACCGACTTCCCACCGGGGGCTACCAGCATCGCGTGGGCCTCCGGTTCGCCGACGATGAACCAGCAACTGCAGGTGGTCGCCACCAACACCAGTGATCCGGCCGCGAGCTTCGGGTGGACGGTCGACTACCTCGACGAGAACTCGAACCCACAGTCGCTCACCGGAACCTGGCTTCGCGGTTCTGCACCTGCCAGCACAGTCACCACCATCCCGGTCGGGGCAAGCGGCGGCTACTTCGGCAGCGTGACAGTCACAGTGTGGGCCATCGACGCCCGCACCAACACCGGTCCGAGCGACGCCCTGACGGCATCGGTCATCCACTGAGAGGCGTCGATGACCATGAGCGCGCGTTCCTCCGCACCCCGGACCACCCGGCTGGTCGCCGCAGCAGTGGCTGGCGTCGTCCTGATCACCAGTTGGGCGTCGCCCACGCTCCCTGCGTTCGCCGAGGAGTGGCAGCCGCCCACGGCTCAGCAGTTCGACCCGATCCCGGTCAAGGCCGGCAAGGGCAAGGCTGTGAGCAAGGCGCTCCCCAAGTCGCGCAAGACCTCGGACACCGAGTGGCCCGACCCCGGGGCCGCGACCGCTCCCACCGACCTGCAGGCTGGCGCCGATCCTGAACCGGTCGGGGACCTGCCGGTGTCGATCGGCGTGCCGGCCGACACCGAATCCCCGGAAGCCGCGCCCGTGGTCGAGATAGCCGACCAGGCCACCGCGACCGACCTCATCGGCGAGGGCGTGGTGTTCACCGTCTCCTCCACGCCGGGCGCGGAGCTGACCACCCAACTCGACTACACCGGCTTCGCCGGCACCGACGCGGCGGGCCTAGGCGGGCGCCTGGAACTCGTGCAGTTGCCCGCGTGCGCCCTCACCACGCCCGAGGTTGAGGAATGCCTCACCCGGACACCGTTGACGTTCGTCAATGACACCGAATCAGGAACCCTCACCGCCGACATCATCCTGCCCGACACCCCGACTGAGGTAGCGGAGCCCCCTGCCGAGGAGGCACCGGCTGAGGGTGACAGGACTCCTGATACCGACGAGGAGCCGGCCGAGGATCCCGCGCCTGGCGAAGCCGAGCAGGATGTCGAGGAGGCGAAGCCGGCGCCCACCGAGACCAAGCCGGCGCCGAACGAAGTGGACGAGGCCGCTGCCCCGACGGCGATGGCCGTGGTGGCCGCCGCGGCCGCCGCCGCGTCCAGCGATCAGGGCGACTTCGCGGCGACCTCGCTCAAGACGGCGGACACCTGGTCGCAGGGCGGGTCGTCCGGCACCTTCAACTGGTCCTATCCGATCTCTGCTCCGACGGTGCCGGGTGGGCTGGTTCCCGCGTTGACGATCAGCTACACCTCGGGCCGCACTGACGGGGCGGTCTCGTCGACCAACAACCAGTCCTCCTGGATAGGGGAGGGCTTCGACCTGACGCCTGGCTTCATCGAGCGCAAGTACATCGCCTGCGCCGACGATCAGACGACCGGAAACAACAACTCGACCAAGACCGGTGACCTGTGCTGGTTCACCGATCCGAAGAAGCAGGGGCACACCAACGAGCCGTGGGACAACGCCACCCTCCAGCTCGCCGGCCACGCCGGTGAGCTGGTGCGCGTCGGCGACACGGCGGAATGGCGGCTCAAGGACGACGATGGCACCCGCATCACAAAGGTCGGCGCCACTGGCGCCGAGTACTGGCGAGTGACCACCGTCGACGGTACCCAGTACTACTTCGGCCGGGGTACCGCGGAGGGATCGTCAACGGCCACCAACGCCGTGTGGAAGGTGCCCGTTTTCGGCAACCACACCGGCGAGCCGAGCCGGGCCTCCTCGTTCGGCTCGTCCTGGGCGCAGCGGCCGTGGCGGTGGAATCTCGACTACGTCGTGACCCCGACCGGCGACACCATGACCTTCTACTGGGCGAAGGAGGCCAACCAGTACAAGCGGAACAACGCCACCAAGACGCCCTACGAGCGGGGCGGCTACCTCAACCGCATCGAGTACGGCCAACGCAAGGGCAGTGAGAACGTGTCGGCGGTCGGCAAGGTGGAGTTCACCGTGAAGCAACGCTGCGACACCACCAAGAAGTCGACCTGCGAGACCCAGACGACCTCGTTCACGGCGGCAGCCTGGCCGGACGTGCCGCTGGACGCGATCTGCACGACCAGTCCGTCCTACTGCCCCAGCGTGAAGACCTCTCCCACCTTCTTCACCCGCCTTCGGCTCTCCCAGATCAAGACCTCTCTCCTCAACGACGCTGGCAATGGCTACATCACGGTGGACACCTGGGATCTGACCCACAGCTTCCCCGACCCGGGCGACAGCACCAGCGTCGCCACCCTGTGGCCGTCGACCATCAAGCGCACCGGCCATACCGGCACGGCGCTCTCGCTGCCGGTCACCACGCTCACGCCCGTCATGCTGCACAACCGGATCACCGGCTCGTCCGGCACCTACGGGCTGCGCCGTCCTCGGCTGGGACAGATCACCAATGAGACGGGTGCCGTCACCCAGGTGACCTATGCGGCCGAGGGTTGCACACCCTCGACCCTGCCCACCAATCCGGCCACCAACACCACCCGCTGCTTCCCGGTCCACTACTCGGCCGGCACGGCGGCACCGACCCTGCACTGGTTCTCGAAGTACGTCGTCAGCAAGGTGGAGGAGATCGACTCGTCCGCCGCTCTGACCCCAGGCGTGTCGATCGCCGGGCTCGACATCGCCGACCGGGTGACCACCAGCTACAGCTACCCCGACGGCGCGGCCTGGCACTACGAGGAGTCGGCGATGACTCCGAAGAAGTACCGCACCTGGGGCGTCTGGCGTGGCTACGACCGGGTCGTCACCACCGTCGGTGTCGCCTCGGAGAAGACCGTCACCGAGAACCGCTGGTTCCGTGGCATGGACGGTGACTGGCTGGTCTTCGACACGACGACCAAGCCGGTGAAGGTCACCGACAGCACGGGTGTCGAGATCGTGGACGCGCCAGAGTACGAGGGCTTCCTCCGGGAGACCCGGCTGCTGACCACCACCGGCGGCGTCACCGACAGCCGCACCATCCATGATCCGGTGGTCGTGCGCACTCGCGCCGACGATGGCCGCAACAAGGCGACGGTTCTGGACACCTCCGCCACCCGAACCTGGCAGCGGTTGCTGCCGACCGGCGGGCGAGCGACGCTCACCGAGACGCTCGAGTGGGATTCCGTCACCGACCTGGCCACCAAGGTTCAGAACTCCGGAGACCTCAGCGACCCGAACGACGACACCTGCACTCGCACCAGCTACGCGACTCCGGCCGGTGCCAGCCTGATCCTCGACCGGATCGCCGACACCTCGGTGATGCCGGGCAGTTGTGCGACGGCGGTGGCCCAGGCCCAGGTGCTCTCCTGGACCCGCATCACCTACGACTCGCAGCCCAGCTCGGGGACGGTCGGGCTGACCGGCCTGCCCACGCGCACCGACGTGCTCACCGGGTCGGCCACCCGCGCCTGGGCGACGACCCAGGGCACCTACGACCAGCACGGCCGTCCGCTGACGACGACGGACGCATTGGGCCGGGTCACCACCACGGCCTACACGCCGGCTACGGCACGTCCGGTCACCTCCAGCACGGTCACCAGCCCGGATCCGGACGGAGCGGGCCTACTGACCGCGCACGTCACGACGTCCACCTTCCACCCGCTGCGGGGCGTCGTCGTCAAGCAGGTGCAACCCGGCGGCCAGACCACCGAGGCCGATATTGACGGTCTCGGCCGGGTGGTTGCGGTCTGGCAGCCCGGCCGGGCCAAGTCGTCGTCCGCGTCCGTCACCTACGCCTACACCGTCAACCAGGCCGGACTCAACGCGATCACCACCTCGAGCCTGATGCCCAACGGCACCGGCTATCGCACGGTCATAGCGCTGTACGACTCGCTGCTGCGCCCACGCCAGGCGCAGACTCAGGCGACCAGCGGCCGTCAGGTCTCCGACCTCCGCTACACCTCGCGGGGCCTGACCGGGCTCTCCGACAGTTACCTGGCCAGCGGCGCCCCCGCGGTGGCACTGGTCGCGCCGACAGCCCGCACCAACATCAAGACCTCCACTCGCACGAACTACGACTACGCAGGCCGGCCGCTGGCCGAGGCCTTCCACAGCCTCGAGGTCGAGCAGTGGCGCACCGCGCACACCTACTCCGGAGATCGCGAGCGCATCGACCCGCCCGCCGGAGGAACCCCGACGACCTCGGTGACCGACGTGCACGGTCGCACCACTGCGCTGATCGAGCATCTGACAAGCGGCAACGCGACGACCAGCTACAGCTACGACACGGCCGGAAACCTCGTCACCATGACCGACACCACCGGCAACAAGTGGCAGTACACCTGGGATCTGCAGGCCAACCGGCTGACTGTCGACGATCCCGATGCCGGGCATTCGGTGGCTACCTACGACGTGCTCGGCAACACGCTGACCCGCACCGACGCGCGGGGGATCACCCTCTCCTACAGCTACGACCAGCTGAACCGTCCGACCGCGACCACCAGTGGCGCGACGACCCTGACGACCACCAGCTACGACACCGTGATCAAGGGTCAGGCCACCCAGCAGGTGCGTTACATCGGCAGCGCGCAGCTGATCAACCGGACCAACACGGTCGACACCGCGGGCCGGCCGACCAGCACCTCGGTCGTGGTTCCGAGCATCGCGGGCCTGACCGACACCGGCCTGGCCGGTAACTACACCACGACGGCGACCTACAACCCCGACGGCAGCCTGGCGACGACCACATTGCCCGCCGCCGGTCCGTTGGCCGCAGAGACGTTGACCTACAGCTACAACACCATCGGGCTGCCGACGAAGCTGGTCGGCTCGGTGAACTACGCCACCTCGACGCTGTACACCCAGTGGGACACCATCGCGTCGATCGGGATGGGCGCCGCGAGCGGTCATGCGATCTATCAGACGTTCAACCGTGACGAAGCGACGATGCGACTGACCGAGTACATGCTCGATCGCCAGGCCGCCACGGCCACGGACGAGACGACCACCCTGGTCTACGACCCGATGGGGAACATCACCTCGGCAGCGGCAGTCTCGGCCGGCGGTGTCACGGACCGGCAGTGTTTCCGGTACGACTCCCAACGCCAGCTGGTCGACGCATGGACCCCCGCCACTGCCGATTGTGCCGCAGCGCCGTCGGCGACCGGCCTGGGTGGCCCCGCGCCGTACTGGTCGACCTGGGTCACGACCCCGACCGGGAAGACCTCGAGCCGTACCGACCGGACCCCGGGCACGTCCTCAACGACCAACTACACCTACCCGGCCGACGGTCCGACAGCGGTGCGACCGCACTTCGCCACCAGCACCGTCACCACCGGCAGCACGCCCGCCACCGCGAGCTACACCGCCGACGCCGCCGGACGCACCACCAGCCGGCCCGGGCCGTCCGGCACCCAGACCCTGACCTGGGACGACGCCGGCGAACTCACCGACGTCACCGTTGGTGGCACACAGATCGCTCGCATGATCTACGACGCCTCGGGATCTCGGGTGCTGCGCCGCAGCGGCACCGCCACCACCCTGTATCTGGGCGGCACCGAGCTCACCGCCACCGGCGCGACCGTGACCGCACGCCGCTACTACAGCCATGCCGGGCAGACGATCGCCATGCGGACCGGCACGACCAATGCCGAGTTGTGGACGCTGCTCAACGACCACCAGGGCACCACCCACCACCAGGTGCGCAACAGCGACAGCCAGCTGAACACCACCTGGCAGAACCCCTACGGCGCCCCCCGTGGCACCGCCCCCACCTCCTGGGTCGGCGAACGCGGCTTCGTCGGAGGCACCCAGGACGCCACCGGCATGACCCGGATCGGCGCCCGCGACTACGACCCCGCCCTCCAGAGGTTCGTCACGACCGACCCGCTGCAGGACCTGGCCGACCCACTGCAGTGGAACGCCTACCTCTACGCCAACAACTCACCGATCACGCACAGCGACCCCACCGGTCGGATCATGACACCCTCCGCGGATAGAGGCGCGGGGGGCTCCTTCAAAGCGTCGCCCGCGCCCGGCACCGGTGGCGGTGGCAACAACAACGGCGGTGGTGGTGGGGCGCCGCGCAACGTCGCCAGAGTAGGGGTCAGCGGCCCCGGGAAGTCCAAGTTCCTGCTCGGCTACGAATACGCCTGGCAACAAGACGACCTGTGGAAGCTGTACATCGCGGAAACCGACGGCATCGCGCTGTCATGCGTCTACGACTGCCAAAAGCAACTCATGGCCGCCGAGGCCCGCTACGCCGCCGACAAGGCCCTGCTAGCCAAGAACTGGGCAGCCAACGGCCTCGATCTCGCCGACCCCGAAACGGCGCAGGGCCACGGCCAAGGCCAAACCGACGCCTACTGGGCAACCCTCGGCGCACAACTCGTGATGGCCTTCGCGCCTGGTGGCATACGCCTAAATAACGCGCCCATCAGGTTCAATTTCGGCAAGAAGCCAACTGGTCCTGGTGGCATCGGTCCGGTTCTGAAGGGGCAAGCCGGGGTAAATCAGGTGGTCAAGGAGATTGAAGCCGGTGGTGGCAAGATCCTTGGTCGAGAGATCACTGTGGAAGCAAATGGGGTTCGGACTAGGCCTGACCTATTCGTGGAAACCGCTTGCGGTGTCCAGTGTTTTGTTGAGGTCAAGACCGGTCCATATGCTCGCTTGACCAAGAATCAAACAGCGGCATTCCCTGCCATTCAGTCTCAGGGATTCATTCCCCGCGGCGCGAACGCGGCCGCGGCGGGGCTCACGCCTGGGGCTGCATATGGACCTATGCCGGTGTACACCGTCTATTTGCCATGAACGCCATGTCTGAGGTTTCGAGAGGCGTCGGCGTGCCGACCTTGCTGTCCATGCTTGCTCGGATCGGCTTTCGTAAGCGGAGTGCGAAGGTTCTGACACTCGACCTTGGTCGCGGATGGCTCGGTTGGCTTGGACTAAACACGGCATCTCGTGCCGGTGGGCGCGGTGTGATACTCCTCAACCCTATTGTGGGGGTACGGTGCCAGGCAATTGAGGCGCAGGTTGCGGAAGGGCGAGGCGAACAAGCACATCCTTTCTTGCCGCCCACCACATCCGAGCCGCTACGCTATCTAGTTCCCGCCACCGAAAGAGAAGGCTGGGTACTCGGTAACCAGGGCGATGAGTCGCTAGCAGCAAGCCTGGCAAAGCTGGTCGAAGACTACGGGCTGCCCTTCGCCCAAACCATGACGGACCTCGACACCCTCACCGAGAGGCTTAGGGGCTTGGCTCAACGAGATGATCAAGCGGCTTACAGGTGGCTGGCGGCGCTTCGGTTGGCTGGGGACGTAAAGGCGACTGATAGTGCTGCACAGCATGTTCGCAGACGTTTGGTTTCACGTCAGGATCGCGCGGCCAACGAACTTCGAGCATTTGCTGAATGGGCTGAGTCTAAAGGTTAGAGTCGAGGATTCACTTTGTAATGCAAGTCAATGCCAAACGTGCTCATCTTAGAGTGAGCTATCGCCATCAGGGTGGCCACAGCGTCAGGGATCGGCGTCTTGCTTTCAATGCAGATACGAACAGGTCGACCGGCCACCTCGGGATAGTGATTAATCAGACCGCCGTCGAGAATGAACTGGGCGTATGTGTTTAGTTTGGCCTTCAGCGGCTCAATGTCAGTCGGAGTCCACGGGTTTGCTTGCACAATGACCAGCAAGACGGTTCCGTCAGGCTCCTCGGCAACAAGGTCAATCACCTCGGTGTCACGTAGTCCCGCCATGTCAGGCGCCGGAGAGAGATGTGACTCTGGGCGAGTGATTCAAGTAGGCATGTGGCGTGTTGATCATGGTGCGCCTCCCGGCTCCCGAATTGACGAACGTGACAGGTAGTCACGCGGTGGAGTCGCTTTTCGAGCCCGCGCTCCACTCCCGAATCCTATATCTAGGAATCGTGTGCCGCGCCCGCCGTGTCGGTAGAAGTCTTGCTGACGAGCACCAATCGGTACAGAAGCGGCGCTTACGGTTCTGGGCTGGCGCAGTAGACTCATCTGTCTACGAACTGTCCTCAGCAGGGCTTGTTGTCCCAAAAGAAGTGTGCCCACAATCCGAGATTGGAGTCAGGATGCTACCGACCCCTGACGATGTGGCTCGCGCACCAGCGTGGGAGAACTACGTCACTGCCCAGGTTGTGCAGGCTTCGTTAGGCCAGATACCTGCAAACGCGCTCGCGGTCGGTGTGCGGGTTGACGGTCGACAGGCCGAGCTGGTGTTCTACCTCTCCAACATGACTGGGGGTGACGCCGAGGACATGGAGAGCCTCACCAGCGAGTTCGAGGCGCTGGTCGGAGAACAGATCCGCGTCACACGCTGCGTGGAGATCCGCAGCGGCTTGTCTGTCGATCCCCGCGACGGGATCCGGTGGGTCTATCTTGCCCGGCCGGATGCGACGCTCGAGAACGGATCTGAGTGATCGAATCGGCAAAGGAGTTTGTTGCTCTGCGCGTCAGTGACGATCCCGTTGAGCAGCAGCGAGCGTCTCACGACGAAGCGGATGTGGCAGTCTGGCGTGAGGTCGTTGCGGGCTACCCGGAAATGCGGAAGTGGGTGGCGTACAACAAGACGATCCCGCTAGAGGTACTCAAGGAACTCGCATCCGACCCGGATCCGCGCGTTCGCAGCACGGTCGCCGGGAAGCGGAAGCTCGATGTGGACACGCTCGACCTTCTTGCCTCTGATAGCGATGACAGCGTGCGAGCGACGGTCGCCCGCCACCGGCGCGCTAGTTTGTCGCTGCTGGCTGCGTTGCGAACGGACGACTCGTGGGTTGTCAGGCAGGCGGCGGAGGAATCACTCAGGCTCCGCCATCCGTCAAGCTCCGAGCCGCCAACCCGCGATCAGCCACTGGCTCCTGGCGATAGTCCGAGCCCGGAGTTGCAGTGATTGACTTCGTCTATCTCTACTGGAAGCGCAACCGTGGCTGGCCTTGGCCGGAATGGTCATGGGGGCTGAGTTCACTGTTCGGCGAGAATGGCTGGTGCCGGGGGTGCGGGGTGCCAAGGCACGCTCAATCGGGGCCGTTGACCTTGCAGCGGACGGATCTGACGGTGGCCGGCGCCTGGGTACCGAACTGGCAGTTCGACGTGATCTGCATGGAACGTTCGCTGGCCGAGCAGGCCGCGGCGCGTTTTGACCTGGATCTGCGCCCGGTGGGGTGGCCGCGTTCGTCGTCAGGCGATGCGATGCAGATCGTCATACCCACGGTCGGCCAGAGCTGGTTCGATCCGGCAGAGCTTCACGCGGAGGCGATCAAGCGCCATGGGCTTGCTGGCGCGACCTGTCGCATGTGCGGAGTCTGGCGATGGATGCCGTTGGTCTTCGGGGTGCTTCCGCCCCTTCGGATCAGTTCTGCCGAACTTGGGAGCCACGGAGCGGTGGCAAGCCGCGAATGGTTCGGCGATGGAATGAAGACCTTCCGGCAGGTTCTTGTGAGACGAGGGCTCGCAGAGCTTCTGGCGAAAGCGAGTCCACGCGACTTCAAAGTCGTTGAAGTTGAACTCGGACACGGCCACCAGAAGCATTCCGAGGAACCCCGATGATCCGGGTGCGACGACTACCCAAGCGACCGTTTGGCCGGCGGAAGTATGAGGTGGAGTACCACCCGGGAACCGCGCATGAAGGATGGAGCAAGATCACTGCCTATCCCGTATTCGACATTGAGAAGGTCGTCGGAACCGGTGACGCTTGGGCACTGGTCAAAGCTGCCGACGCCGGTTGGGATGGGACGACAGGCGGTTGGGCCACGATCTACGAGCCCGGAGACGTTCCATGACGTCGATGCCAGGTGGGGTCAAGATCATCGGAGGCTACCCGTCAAGTAGCTGGAGGCAAGTAGCGATGGAGGAGCACGGGTTCCCGCGGGCCTGCGAGGCGCTCCAGACCGTGGATCCTGTACGCCCCGCGGCTGACAGCTCTGCTCAGGCGCCAGGCGTTGCCGCCACGACCGGATCACCAGCCGGGCTGGTAGCGGGCACGGTGCCGTAACCGGAGAGCTTGCCGGTCACTCGCACCGTCACGACCGTGCCCACGTCGGTGGCGGTGAGCTTGTAGCTGGACTTCGTGGCCTTGGAGATCGCCACGCCATCGCGCAGCCACTCGTAGCTGAGTTTGGTCTTCTTCGTCCACGTGCCTGAGCTCGCCTTCAGCGTCGACCCTTCGACCATCGTGCCCTGGGCCGTGACAGCACCGACCCGGAGCACCTTGGCTGACGTCTTGCTGGTGGTGGTCGCTGTCGGATGGTCGGCCAGTTCACCGGTCACCTTGACGGTGATCTTCTTGCCGACGTGGGCGGGGGTCAGGAGCAGCGTCTCGCCGGTCTCACCGGTCAGCAGCTTGCCGTTGGCGTACCACTGCTGGGTCAAGGTCGTCCCGGCCGTCCAGGCACCTGGGGTGACGGTCAGCTGGTTCCCGGTGCCGAAGGTGCCGGAGATGGCGGGGATGGCCGTCTTCAAGACTTTCACCGTGGCGGTGCTTTCCTTGGCGACCGTGGCGTAGCCGGAGAGCTTGCCGGTCACCCGGACGGTGATCAGCTTGCCGTCATCGGCGCTGGTGAGCTTGTAGCTGGATTTGGTGGCCTTGGAGATCGTCTCGCCGTCGCGCAGCCACTGGTAGCTGAGCTTCGTCTTCTTCGTCCAGGTACCGGTCTTCGCCTTGAGGGTTGAACCCACCACGAAGCTTCCACTGACCGTCGGAGTGCCCGCGGTGGCCACCTTGCCGTAAGCGGCACTGGTTCGGGTGACGGTCGGTGAGCCGTCGAACCCGCCGGTGACCTTGACGGAGATCTTCTTGCCCTTCTGGGCGGTCGTCAGCAGCAGGAACTCACTGATCGCGCCGCTGATCGGCTTGCCGTCGGCGTACCACTGGTAGGTGAAGCCGACACCCTCCTCCCAATCACCCGGCACCACGGTCAGCACGGAGCCCACCGCGACCAGGCCATCGACCGTCGGCACCGCCGACTGTGGAGTCGACCTCGGTACGGCTACGACGTGGACCCCGGGGGAGAAGGCCACGTAGCAGTCGTCGTACGAGTCGGACCGGGCGCGCCACTCGCCGGTGACCCTGACGGACGGGTTGTAGTAGCTGAAGGTGTCGGTGGCTGGGTCGTACTCGGCGTCGCCCGCCTCCTGCCAGATGTCGTCACCGTCGGCCCGAAAGACCATCCGGACTCCGCTGTGCCGCGCAGGCTGTTCGTATGAGTTGAGCCAGAAGCACCGGACCGTGCCCGTCAGTGTCAAGGAATGATCGGCCTCGGTGTGCCCGGGGCCTTCCAGCGTTACCGCCGCCTCACCTTGGGCGATGATCGTGGTGGAGGCGGTCGCGTCATAGAGGGTGTCGGTCGTGTCGTAGCGCCACTTGTAGTAGCTCCGGAGGATGAGATCCTGCTTCCAGCGCAGAACCTCATCACCGACGGCGCTCGGCACATCCACGCTGTAGGCGAGTCGGCGCGTTGTCCCGGTCAGTGTGTTACTCACCAGCTGAATGTCGAGCGGGTGGTGCGACCAGCCGTACCAGACGACGGTGTCCTGGTAGATCCAATCGGCCGAGGTCTCTGTGATCTCTGCGGTCATCGTCACCCGCACGGTCGTCTGTTCCGGGGAGAAAACCACCTGACCCGTGCTCCCGCCGATCGCGAGCACCTGCGGATACGTGCTCGTGTCCGGTTCCGACGGGTCTGCGGTCGCTGAGGTGCTGCCCAGCACGGCCAGGCTCAGCGTCACCATCAGAGTCGCCAGAGTGGTCAAGAATCGGCGCATGCGAACTCCTTGAGAATGACAGCCCCGCGACGGAGCCTAGGGAGCGGTCGGCTGGGTGGTGTCCGCCGGTTCTTCGGCCGGGGTCGCAAGGTCGAGCGCGTCCGCGGCGTCCGTCTCGCCGGACGGCAGGCCGACCGCGAAGACCGCCACCGTCCGGGCCGGGACCTCGATCGGAGTGTTGGCCGGGACCGTCTCGGTGGGCAGTTCGCCGTCCAGACCGGTGTGCACGGCGAGGGTGTAGGAGGCCGCCCAGGTGCCGTTCGGCAGGGTGAGTTCGACCGGCTCGTGCCCGGCGTGGACGACGATGTACCAGGCGGTGTCGCGGTCGCTGAGGTATTGGCCCAGGGTGCGGCGTCCGCCGTCGTGCCACTGCTCGACGGTCATCTCGGCGCCGGATTCGCTGAACCAGGCGATGCTGGCCCGGCCGAGCGGGGTGCCGTCGGCGTCCAGGATCTCCTCGCGCTGGTTGAAGCTGGTGGGACGCAGCAGCGGCTGCTCCGCGCGGAGCTTCAGCAGGGCGCTGGTGAGCTCCAGCTGGTCGCTCCAGGTGTCGGTCCAGTCCACCCAGGAGACCGGCGAATCCTGGCAGTAGGCGTTGTTGTTGCCCTGCTGGGTGCGGCCCATCTCGTCGCCGGCGGTGATCATGGGGATGCCCGCTGAGAGCAGCAGGGTGGCCATCATGTTGCGGGTGCTGCGCTGCCGGGCGGCGAGGATCGCGGCGTCCTCGGTCTCGCCCTCGTAGCCGTGGTTCCAGGAGCGGTTGTCGTCGGTTCCGTCCCGGTTCCGCTCGGCATTGGCCTCGTTGTGCTTGAGGTCGTAGGTGGTCAGGTCGCGCATCGTGAAGCCGTCGTGGGCGGTCACGAAGTTGACCGAGCTGGTGGCCGGGCGGCCGCCGTGGTCGAAGATGTCGGACGAACCGCGCAGCCGGGTCGCCAGCTCCTGGACGCCGTGGGTGGCGCCCCGCCAGAAGTCGCGGGTGTAGCCGCGGAAGCGGTCGTTCCACTCCGACCAACTCGGCCCCCAGCGTCCGACCTGGTAGCCGTAGGGGCCCAGATCCCAGGGCTCGGAGAGCAGAATCGTTTCAGACAGGGCCGGATCGGCGGCCACCTGATGCTTGAACGGGTGATCCTGGTTGACGTGGTGCCGTGCGTCGCGGATCAGCGTGGTCTGCAGATCGAAGCGGAAGCCGTCCACGCCCATGTCCTCGACCCAGTACCGCAGCGAATCCATCACCATGCGCAGAGTGGCGGGCTGGGAGGTGTCCAGGGCGTTGCCGCAGCCGGTCACGTCGTAGTCGTTGCGCTGATCCTCGGTGAGCCGGTAGTAGGCGCCATGGTCGATGCCCCGCCAGCTCAGCGTCGGGCCCTCATGGCCGCCCTCGCAGGTGTGGTTGTAGACGACATCCAGCAGGACGGCGATGCCGGCCTCATGCAGCGCGGAGACCATCTCCTTGAACTCGGCCACCTGCTGGCCCACCGTGCCGGTGGCGGAATAGGCCGCGTGCGGGGCGAAGAAGCCGAGCGTGTTGTAGCCCCAGTAGTTGCGCAGGCCCCGTCCGATGATGAACGGCTCGGAGGCGAAGTGGTGCAGCGGCAGGAACTCCACGGCGTTGACGCCGAGATCGACCAGATGCTCGATCACCGCGGGGTAGGCCATGCCGCCGTAGGTGCCGCGCAGGTGCTCGGGGACGGTCGGATGCAGGTGGGTGTAGCCCTTGAGGTGGGTCTCGTAGACGACCAGTTCGTCCAGCGAGGGACGTTGGGCCAGCGGCGTCGGGGCCGGGGTGTCGGCCACCACGACGCTCAGCGGCACTGCTCCGAAGGAGTCGGTCGGGTCGAGCTTGAAGTTCGATTCGGAGGTGTGGTCGAAGATCGGCCCCGCGTAGTCGACGCCGCCGGTGATGGCCCGGGCATAGGGATCGACTAGCAATTTTGCTGGGTTGAACCGCCGTCCGCTACTCGGATCCCACTCGCCGTGCACCCGGTAGCCGTAGCGCTGGCCGTGCCCGACGCCAGGGACGAGGACGGACCAGGTGCCGTCCTGGCCGAGGGCGAGATCCCAGTTGACCTGGGAGCCGCGGTCGTCCACCAGGGCCAGCTCGACCCGGGTCGCACGTGGCGCCCACAAGCAGAAATGGGTTCCCGCATCGGTTACCCGGGCACCTAGGACGGTGTCGTCCGCCGGACCGGGCAGATCCGAACTTCTCATGTACCAACTTTCGCGACGGGCGTGATGAACTAGGCAGGCGCGTTGGAAGCGCTGCCAACTGCAACACCATAGAGGAAGGGTCGGCCCAGATGGTGCAGAAAGCCCGGGTCTATCTCGATCACGCCGCGAGCAGTCCGGCTTCGGCCCAGGTCTGCGCCGCGGTCGCCGAAGCGATGGCGCAGGCCGGGAACCCGTCCTCGTTGCACGGTGCCGGGCGGGATGCGCGGCGCCGGCTGGAGCAGGCCCGCGAGTCGGTGGCGGCCGATCTGGGTGCGCGGCCGGGCGAGGTGGTCTTCACCTCCGGCGGCACCGAGGCCAACAATCTGGCCCTGCTCGGGGCGACCGGAGCCGAAGGCGAGGCTCTGGTCTCGGCGGTCGAGCACGTGTCGGTGCTCGAGGCGCGGCGGGTGCTGGGCTCGCGCGTGACCGTTCTGCCGGTGGACGCTGCCGGACGCGTGGACCCGGCCGCCATGGCCTCCGCGATCGGCCCGGCGACCCGGATCGTCTCGGTGATGTGGGTGAACAACGAGACCGGGGTCGTGCAGCCGGTGGGTGAGATCGCCGGTGCGGCCCGGGCGGCCGGCGTGCTCTCGCACACCGACGCGGTGCAGGCGGTCGGGCACCTGCCGGTCGACTTCGCCGATACCGGGCTCGATCTGCTCACTCTGTCGGCTCACAAGTTCGGCGGACCGGTCGGCATCGGAGCGCTGCTGGTGCGGCGCGGGGTGACCCTGACCCCGCCGGGCTTCGGCGGCGGGCAGGAGGCGAAGCTTCGGTCGGGGACGGTTCCGGTGGCGCTGGCGGTCGGGATGGCGGTGGCGCTGCGGGAGGCGTCCGCTCGGCTCGGGACGGAGGCGGTGCGGCTGGCCGGGCTGGCGTCCGGGCTGACGGCCGGGCTGGCCGCATTGCCCGGGGTGACCGTGAACACCACGGCCCCCGCGAGCCCGGCGATCGTGAACGCGACCTTCGACGGCCTCCGCGCCGACGACCTGCTGCTGCTGCTGGACGCCGCCGGCATCGACTGCTCGACCGGCTCGGCGTGCAGCGCCGGCGTCCACCAGCCCAGCGAGGTGCTGCTGGCCATGGGACGCGGCCTGGCGGCCGCCTCGGGCAGCCTGCGGTTCTCCTTCGGCCCGGGCACGACCGCGGCCGACATCGAGCGGCTGCTCGCGGTGCTGCCCGAGGCGCTGGCCAGCGCGCGGTCGGCCTTCTGATCCTTCCTTCCGGTCGCGAGGAGCGGGCGGTTGTGAAAGGCTGGACCATCACCAACAGGAGGTCCGCCGTGTTCCGTCCCACCCTTCGCGTCCTGGCCGCCGTCGCGGCCGGCGCCACTCTGCTCACCGGTTGCAGCTTCCTGAGCGGCGACGCTCCTCGGGACGAGAGCGGCCAGGTCACCTCCTCAGCCGACGCCGGCGCGATGAACGTCCGCCTGGGCGACTGCATCTCGGACGTCGCCCTGCTCGACGGCACCGTGGAGACCGTCCCCGTCGTCCCCTGCGATCAGCCGCACCAGGGCGAGGTCTTCGCCGAACAGGAACTGACCGAATCGAGCCTGCCCGACGACGTCCCGGCCCGCGCGGACGACTTCTGCATGGGCGAGGTCGTCGGCTTCCTGGGCGGCGAGCCGACCGGTGACTATGCCAATCTCGGCATCATGTACCTGTACCCGACCGCGCAGAGCTGGATGCTGGGCGACCGCAAGATCCAGTGCATCATCGCCGACGAGGAAGGCAAGCTGACCGGCTCGCTGAAGGGCGTCCTCGCGTAAGGCGTCCTCCCGCAAGGGAATATGATCGGGCTTCTGCGAAAGGAGCCTGATGCGGGTGCTGGCTGCGATGTCCGGCGGTGTGGATTCCGCCGTGGCCGCCGCGCGCCTGGTGGACGAGGGTCACGAGGTGACCGGCGTGCACCTGGCGCTCAGCAAGAACCCGCTGACCTACCGTTCGGGTGCCCGCGGCTGCTGCTCGCTGGAGGATTCCCACGACGCGAGGCGGGCCGCCGACGTGCTGGGGATCCCGTTCTACGTGTGGGATCTCTCCGACCGGTTCGACGCCGACGTGGTGCAGGATTTCGTCGCCGAGTACGCCGCCGGCCGCACGCCGAACCCCTGCCTGCGCTGCAACGAGAAGATCAAGTTCGCCGCCGTGCTCGACCGGGGCCTGGCCCTCGGCTTCGACGCCGTGGCGACCGGCCACTACGCCCGCACCCGCTGGGCCGGTGAGACCGTCTCGTTGCTGCGCTCGCACGAGGAGCGCAAGGACCAGTCCTACGTGCTGGGAGTGCTCAACCAGCAGCAGTTGCGCCGTTCGGTCTTCCCGCTCGGCCCCGACAGCGCCAAGGCCGAGGTGCGCGCCGAGGCGGCCGCCCGCGGGCTCTACCTGGCCAAGAAGCCGGATTCCCACGACATCTGCTTCATCCCCTCCGGTGACACCGCCGGCTTCCTCAACCGACGGCTGGGGAACCGGACCGGTGACATCGTCGACGACCGTGGCGAGGTGGTGGGCGCGCACGCCGGCGCGCACCAGTTCACCGTCGGCCAGCGGCACGGACTGCACCTGTCGGTGCCCGCCGCGGACGGCCGTCCCCGGTACGTCATCGATATCTCGGTGGCCGACAACACCGTGACTGTCGGCCCGCGGGAGAAGCTCGCGGTGCGGGCGATCGAGGGCATCCGGCCGACCTGGACCGAGGACGAGGTCGCCGGCTCCTGGCGCGGCCTGGCCCAGTGGCGCGCCCACTCCGAGCCGATGCCGGCAACGATCACCGCCCTCGGCGACCAGGTGCGGGTCGACCTGGACGAGCCCGCCCACGGCATCGCCCCTGGCCAGGCGGTGGTCTACTACGACGGCGAAAGGGTCGTCGGTTCCGCCACCATCGCCAAGGCTGCCTGATGGTCGCAGTGACCGGCGTGGGCTCCCTGCCCGGCACCGATTTCGGCGCCGCGGTGCGGATGACCTTCGACAAGCTGCCCGACCTTCCCTACCTGCCCGAGCTTCCGGCGCGCGGGCCGTGGGCGGGGATGATCGGACGCGGCCTCGGCATCCTCGCTGACCTGGGCGCCGAACTCGCGGCAGGGGAGTGGGTGCTGGGCACACCCGGCGTCGACCAGCGCCGGGCCCGCCAGACCTGGCGCGACGACCTGGAGGTGCTCGAGGAGCACGCCCAGGGCTATACCGGCACGCTGAAGCTGCAGGTGACCGGGCCCTGGACGCTCGCGGCCTCCACCGGCGTGGCGCACACCGGCCGGGTGCTGGCCGATCCGGGCGCCCGCCGCGACCTGGCCGGCGCGCTCGCCGAAGGCATCGGCGAGGTGCTCTCGGAGCTGACCCGGCGGCTGCCCGGTGTCAGCCTGGTGCTGCAGGTGGACGAGCCCTCGCTGCCCGCGGTCGCCGCGGGAGCCGTCCCGACCCCCGGCGGCTTCTTCCGCCATCGCGCGGTCGACCTGCCCGAGATCTGCGCCAACCTGGCCTTGCTCACCGCGGAGCCCGCCCGCCGCGGCCTGGACGTGGCGACCCTCGTCCACTGCTGCGCCCCGGGGCTGCCGATCGCCGAGATGGTGGGCAAGGGCCATCGCGGGGCCGGTTTCGGGGCGGTGTCGCTCGACCTCGACCTGCTGGGAGCAGCCGACCTGGATCCGCTGGCCGCGGCGCTGGAGGGCGGGGCGGGGCTGTACCTCGGCGTGCTGCCGACCTCGGTTCCGGATCAGGTGATGGGCATCGACGAGGTGCGTTCGCGCGCCCTGCGTCTGCTGGACCGGTTGTCGCTGGGCGCCTCCGTGGCCGACCGCCTGGTGCTCACCCCCGCCTGCGGCCTGGCCGGCTTCGGCGCGGTCGCGGCAGCCAGGGCCTTCGACGTGCTCGGCAAGGCCGCGGCCCAGGTCACCGAGCAGCTCAGCTGAACTCGGCGAGTTGCTGCCCCAGCCGGGCCAGCTGCCGGGCGAGGAGCGCCCGGGCCGCTGCCACCAGCACCGTGAGGACCACGCCCATGATCAGGACCGCCCACGGACGGTTCTGGGCGTAGCCGGCCATCACCTCACGGACCAGGAACTCCAGGGCCACGAAGACCACCGCGATGGCGGGCAGCAGCCGGCTTAGGTAGCTCCGGAGGGCGAGGCGTTCCTCGATGCGCTGGTGGAGCCTGGTGAGCCCGGGTGACGGAGGCCTCTCCCGCGGGGCCCGGGCCGGCAGCGGGATCGTGATCCCCGGGTCGACCGCCTGATCCAGCAGGGCCACCAGGGCCTGTCCGTTGCTCCAGGTCACCGGTTCGATGTCGATCCGGCGTCCCTGCGGGCCGAGCAGCAGCCTCCGTCCGTCCGCCCAGGCGAAGTAGCCGACAGCCTCGGCATGGCGGATGGCGGTCGAGTGGCGCCGGCCGTAGAGCCGCACCGTGGTGCCGTCGTGCTGCAGCGCGTCGCCGTCGTTCTCGGGCTGATCGAAGATCGTCGACTCGAACCCGAGCGGCGGATCGTTGAAGACGGTCGGGATTCCGGGGAACCGCGCCGGTGCCCGCGCCTCCCGCGGAAGGCCGAGCAGACCGGTCTCCTGCCAGCCGACGACGGCTCGGGAGATCGCCTCCGGCGAGGTTGCCCGCAGCTCGTCGACCAGGTCGTCCGTCGTCTGCTGCGGCCGTCCCAGCAGATCGTCCGTGGCGTGGGCGAAGATCCGCGGCCGGGCGCTGCGCGGGTCGGTGAGGCTCTGCACCGCGGCCGCGCGGTGCTCGTCCAACTCCACCGGGGTGGGGCCGTTGGTGCGCAGGTCGTCGAGAACCTCGACGATGGCCTGGCAGGCGGCGGTCTCCGTCCCGGGCTGGAGATCGACGGCGAGGTTGAAGGTGGCGTCGTTCACCGCCGGGACGTAGCCGGCGATCGGCGAGTAGCTGACGCCCTCGCCGTGCCGCAGCCGGTCGGCGATGCGATGCTCGACCACGCGGGTGGCGACCCGGGCCGGCATGGAACGCGGGCCGATCCCGCTGAAGTGGACGCCGCCACCTTCCGCGGGGTAGCTCGACGGAAGCCCGATGACCGGCTCGGCCCGCGGGATCGGCAGGCGTCCCTCACCCGTGGGCAACGGCACCGCGAGGGTCGCGGGCGGAGGCCCGTCCATCACCAGGACGGCATTGGTCAGCGTGAAGACCTCACCGGCGTACTCGCGGAGCCCGTTGAGGGTGGCGGTCCACGGGCCGGGGGACGGATCCCACGCCGAGGCGCCCAGCCCGACCGGTCCATAGCGCCAGTAGGCCGCCTCGGCCGCCGGATCCAGCCCGCGCTGCTCGCCTCGGGCGGCGGCGATGCGGGCCTGGAGCGCGACCGGGTCGATCTCCACCAGGCGCTGGGTGATCCGGCCCAGCCAGGTGCCGACCTCGGCCGGCGGACCCGTGAGAGTGACCCCGGTGACCGCGGAAGCCACCCAGCCCCCGGGGGTCAGATAGGCGGGCAGATCGAGGTCGAGGGCGGTGTGGACCAGCAGGCGAAGCCAGCCGGCCTGCGGGAACTGCTGATCGATCAGCCCGGCCCGGAAGATCACCGAAGCGGTCAGCCGGCCGGTGGGCCGATCGATGAACCACAACGGCAGATCGCCGAACGACGTCCGCACCGGGGCTTCCTCCGCTGCCATGGTCACCTCGTCCGCATCCAGACGATCGCCCCGATCAGCGCGGCGATGAAGCCCAGCCAGGCGGCCGCGTTGGTGTTGCCGAGCAGGACGAGCCACACGATCACCCCCACCAGCGCCACCGCCAGCATGGCGGGGTAGAGCACCTCGCCTCGGGTCAGGGCGGTGCGAATCAGCCGCCACAGCATCCCGGCGCGTTCCGCCCCGGTAGGGATGTGCGGTACCTCGTCCGCGGGCCGTGGTTCGAGCGGGATCGTGACGGACGCCGGGGCCGCACTGTCGAGGGCCTGCTGCAGCCGGGCGCCCTGGCGCCAGAGCCCTGGCTCGAAGACCACGCGATCGCCGTGGCCGCCGATCACGAGGCGCTGCCCGTCCGGGTTCACGCCGTAGAGCGCGAGGTCGTGCAGATCGATCGTCAGGGTCTCGGCAGAGGTCTGTTGCTGCAGGAGCCGTCCGTCGAAGTGAAGGGCGGAACCCTCGGCATCACGCATCGCCGGCGTGGTGATCAGCGCACCCGGGGCGGCGTTCGGGCCGGGATCGCGGTCGAAGAGCCAGGGGAGCCCGGCCGGCGTCTGGGTGCGCTCTGGCACGGTGACCAGCCGGCTGTTCAGCCAGTTGTGGGCGAGCGCGGCGACCTCCGGCTGGGCCACCGCGTCCAGTTCCGCCCGCCAACTGTCGGCGGTCTGGCGCGGGCGACCGAGCAGGCGCGCCTCCGCCTCCTGCCAGGGGGCCGACCAGGTGGCGTCCCGGTCGAGCCACAACTGTTCCTGCAGGCTGCGGTACTCGTCTACTTCGGCGGGCGCCGGGCCGTCGCCGGCGACCTGCTGCAGGATGCCGACGGCGCCGGCGGCGTGCTCGGCCTGCCCGTCGCCTTCCGGGGCCATGAGGGCCAGGTGGGCGGTGTCGCCGAGGCGGAGGTAGTCCGTGGACCAGTCCGGTGGTGCGCCGGCGGTCCGCAGGCCGCGGTTGAGCCGGCTGCCGACGATGCCGAGGGTGATCGCGGCGGCCAGGCCGGACGGTGCCAGCCCGGTGACCACGGCGCGATCGTCCGGTGCTGCCGCGGGCAACCAGCGTGCTGGGGCCGGCAGCCGGACGGGCTGGGCCTGCCCCTGCGGGAGGGAGAGGCGCAGTCCGTCCGGGAGCGGGCCGTCGAGGGCGAGCGCGGCGTTCTGGCGGACGAACCACCGTCCGGCGGCGGCCCGCAACAGTTCCGGATCGGGGCGGTTCAGGCCGAATTGGCGGAACCAGAAGACGCCGGGGCCCCGTGCCCCCCAGCGATAGGCCAACGCGGAGTCGAGCCCGCCGCCACCGCGGACCCGTTCCTCCTGGGCCAGGACGCGCGCCTCGTGGTCGACCGCGGCCGCATCGATTCGTCCCAGCCGCTCGGTGAGCTCGCTCAGCAGGCGCGCGACCTCGGCGGCCGGCCCGCGGAAGGTGAAGGTGGTGAAGATCGGCTCGACCGAGCCGTTGTAGTGCACGTTGGTGGGCACCGAGAGGCCATGGAGGGCAAGGTGCTCGAGCAGGTGGAGATGACCGCGCTGCGGCAGCGGCTCATCGATCTGGCCGGCGCGAAACCGCAAGGTGGCGGTGAGGACGGGCAGACCGCCGTCCACCCAGAAGACGGGGACGCCGTCCACCACGTCCTCACGCGCATCGAGCATTCCCACATCCTGGCAGCGCTCAGCGAGCCCTCGCCGGGGTTCCCCAGAAATCACCGGATGCTGATACGTCGGTTCCGCCGGGGTGTCAGCCCGGCGCGCTAGATTGCAGCCGTGACTTCGAATCAGGCCCGCGCCCGACACGCCGAGCTGAGCGCTGAACTCATCGAGCATCGCCGCCGGTACTACCTGGAGGACGCGCCCACGATCAGCGACGGCGAGTTCGACGCGCTGATGAACGAGTTGCTCGCCCTCGAGGGTGAGCATCCCGAACTGGTGACTCCGGAGTCGCCCTCCCAGCAGGTCGGTGGCTACGCCTCGGCGACCTTCGCGCCGGTGCGGCACCGCGTCCCGATGATGAGCCTCGACAACGCCTTCAGCGAGACGGAGTTCCGGCGCTGGGCCGAGCGGGCGACCGGTCTGGCGGGCGGCGAGCTGGGCTCGGGGTTGCTGTGCGAGCTGAAGATCGACGGGCTGGCCCTCGACCTGGTCTACGAGGGTGGCCGGCTGGTCTCCGGCGCCACCCGCGGCGACGGCGTCGTCGGTGAGGATGTCACCGCGAACATCCGCACCATCGCGTCGATCCCGGCCCGGCTGGTCGGCGATGACCTGCCGGAGATCGTGGAGGTCCGCGGCGAGGTCTTCATGCGCCGGGAGGATTTCGACGCCCTGAACGAGGGGCTGGTGGCGGCCGGGAAGTCGCCCTTCGCCAATCCGCGCAACTCCGCGGCCGGGTCGCTGCGGCAGAAGGATCCGCGGGTCACCGCCAGCCGCAACCTGGCCTTCCTGTGCCACGGTCTGGGCGAGGTGACCGGTGGGGTCGGCATCGACCGCCAGTCCCAGGGCTACGAACTGCTCGCCGGCTGGGGCCTGCCGACCAGCCCCCACGCGAAGGTGGTACCCGACGTGGACGCGGCCTGGGCGTACATCGAATCGCTGGCCGGGCGGAAGCATTCCCTCGAGCACGACATCGACGGGGTCGTGGTGAAGGTGGACGACCGGGCCCTGCAGGCCCGGCTCGGCAACACCTCCCGCGCGCCCCGCTGGGCGATCGCCTTCAAGTACCCGCCGGAGGAGGTCACCACCAAGCTGCTCGACGTACTGGTCAACGTCGGCAGGACGGGCCGGGTCACCCCCTACGCGAAGATGGAGCCGGTTGTCGTGGCCGGCTCGACGGTGGAGTACGCGACTCTGCACAACGCCTTCGAGGTGGTCCGCAAGGGCGTCCTGATCGGCGACACGGTGATCCTGCGCAAGGCCGGTGACGTGATCCCGGAGATCCTCGGCCCGGTCGTCGAACTGCGCGACGGCACCGAGCGTCCGTTCGTGATGCCGACCCTCTGCCCGGCCTGCCAGGCGGAGCTGCGTCCGGAGAAGGAGGGTGACGCGGACCTGCGCTGCCCGAACACGCGCTCCTGCCCGTCCCAGCTGCGGGAGCGGCTCTTCCATCTGGGCTCGCGGCAGGGGCTCGACATCGAGGTGCTGGGCTGGCAGGCCGCGGACGCCCTGCTCGGCGCCGGGCTGCTCACCGACGAGGGTGACCTCTTCGACCTGGACGCCGAGAAGCTGGGCCGGTCGCCGTTCTTCACCAAGAAGGACGGCACGCTCAGCACGAACGGCGCCAAGCTGCTGGCCAACCTCGAGGCGGTCAAGACCCGCCCGTTCGCGCGCTTCCTGGTCGCCTTGTCGATCCGGCACATCGGCAAGGGCATCGCACCCGACGTGGCCGCGGCGTTCCCGTCCATTCATGCGTTGCGCGCGGCGTCCTACGAGGAACTGGCGGCCGTCGAGGGCGTCGGGCCGACGCTGGCGGCGTCCGTCGTCGAGTGGTTCACCGTCGACTGGCATGTCGCCATCGTCGAGAAGTGGCTGGCGGCCGGCTGCGTGATGGCCGACGAGCCGGCCGAGGCCGTCGAAGGCCTGCCGCAGACGCTGGCCGGGCTGACCATCGTGGTGACCGGATCGATCCCGGGCTACAGCCGGGACGGTGCGAACTCCGCCGTCACCGACCGTGGCGGGAAGTCGGCGGGATCGGTCTCGGCGAAGACCGACTTCGTGGTGGTGGGGGAGAACGCCGGCTCGAAGTACACCAAGGCCGTGCAGCTGGGCCGTCCGATCCTGGACGCGGCGGGTTTCGAGATCCTGCTGAACGAGGGCCCCGAGGCCGCGGCGGCCGTCGCCCGCGCTGAGTAGGATCGGGATCATGGACGGGCTGAACTCCAACCTCAACCTCAACGAGGGTGCGCCGGCGCGGGTGATGCCGCGGATCGGCGAGTGGGGTCCGCTCGAGGTGCCCGCCACCCGGCAGAAGCGCCGGATGCGCTGGTGGGTGACGCTGATCTTCGTCGCTGTGCTGATCGCCGTTGTCGGCTACGGCTACTGGATCTTCACCATGATCGGCCCGAACGCGGGCTGAGCCGGCGACCCTTCGACAAGCTCAGGGATCGTTCACTACGCCCGTGCGCGTTCCCTGAGCCTGTCGAAGGGTCGGTCGGTTCCGAAGCTGGGTCGGCTGCCTCAGAATGCCAGTGCGGCCAGGTGCCGCAATCGGGCGATCTCCGACGGCAGGAACTCCGGGCCGCCGCGGCGGGCGACCACGATGCTGGCCGTGCTGCGGAACGGGACCACGGCGATCAGCGTCTCGGTCCAATCCGGCAGCCAACCGTCGGGCAGTTCGTCGTCGCGGACCGCGTCCAGCGGTCCGAGCGCGGCGATGCCCGCCTCGTCCAGATCCGGGGCCAGGTCGGTCTTCGCGACGACCCGGCGGGCGTGCCGGTCGACCATGGCGGCCCAGGTGACCCGGAAGACCTCCGGCGACTCCAGGGTGAGGATCTCCTCGGCGCGCTCCGGGTATTCGGTCATGTGATTGAGGACGTCGACGTCGCCCTGCAGCCCCCAGTTCTCCGGGTAGTGCGAGAGCCAGAGCAGTTCGACCCCCTCGATGGCCGTGCACACACTGACCAGCGAGTCGGGTAATACCCCATTGGGAAGCTCGACCATGAAGTCGTCGACCGCGTAGCCCTCGTACTTCTCCACGATCTCGACCGCGTTGATGTCGGCCCCCACCGTCCCCATGGCGGAAGCCACCGCACCCAGGGAGCCGGGCCGGTCGGGCAGTGCGAGTCGCAACAGGAACACACCGACATTGTGGCCGACTTCTGTTACGGGTGGGTCACGTCTTCCTTCCGCAGAATCCGGGCGAACCGGGCCCGGCGTGTGCGCGACGCACGCAGCTGCCCGGAATTGCCCGGTTTGTGCGGGAGGCCGCGTGATCTGGGCCGGTTCGAGCCGGGCGGGGCGACCACCGTAGAGTGAGCGGTCGGACGCGATCCCCGGAACAGGAGCCGAACGTGGCAATCACACCCGCCGACGTGGGCCGACTCGCGGAGTTGGCGCGCATCAGCATGACCCCGGACGAACTCGCCCAGCTCGCCCCGCAGCTGGAGGTGATCCTGGAGTCGGTCGCCCGCGTGACGGAGGTTGCGGCGGCCGATGTGCCGCCGACCTCGCACGCGCTGCCGATGGTCAACGTCTTCCGGGAGGACGTGGTGACCGGGTCGCTGTCGGCGGCCGCGGTGCTGGCCGCGGCGCCCGCCGCGGAGGACGACCGGTTCCGGGTGCCGCGGATCCTGGGGGAGGAAGCATGAACCCGCTGTTGACGGCGACCGCCGCCGAGCTCTCCGGGCTGTTGCGGGCCGGCGAGGTCTCGGCCCGCGAGGTCACCGCCGCGCACCTCGACCGGATCGCCGACGTGGACGGCGACATCCACGCCTTCCTCGCCACCGACGGCGAACGCGCGCTGGCTACGGCGGACGCCCTGGACGAGCGGCGCGCGGCCGGCGAGGACCTGGGTGAGCTGGCCGGCGTCCCGATCGCGGTGAAAGACCTGTTCTGCTACACCGGGCTGCCCACCACGGCAGCCTCGCGCATCCTGGAGGGCTGGCGTCCGCCCTACAACGCGACCCTCACCGACCGGGTGCTTGACGCCGGTCTGGTGGTGCTCGGCAAGACCAACCTGGACGAGTTCGCGATGGGTTCCTCCACCGAGAGCTCAGCCTTCGGGCCCACCCACAACCCGTGGGATCTCAGCCGCATCCCGGGCGGCTCCGGCGGCGGTTCGGCCGCGGCTTTGGCGGCCTTCGAGGCGCCGCTCGCACTGGGCACCGACACCGGCGGGTCGATCCGGCAGCCCGCATCGGTCACCGCGACGGTCGGCGTGAAGCCCACCTACGGCGCCACTTCGCGGTTCGGGGTGATCGCGATGGCCTCCTCGCTCGACACCCCCGGCCCCTGTGCCCGCACCGTGCTCGACGCGGCGTTGTTGCATCGCGTGATCGCCGGCTGGGATCCCAAGGACTCCACCTCGATCAACCAGCCCGTCCCCGATGTGGTGGGCGCCGCGCGACGTGCCGACGTGAAGGGCCTGAAGATCGGGGTGGTGAAGGAACTGGGCGGCGAGGGCTACCAGCCCGGCGTCGAGCTGCGGTTCCGTGAGGCGCTCGCCGTCCTGGAGGGGCTGGGCGCCGAGATCGTCGAGGTCTCCTGCCCGCACTTCGACTACGCGCTGGCCACCTACTACCTGATCATGCCCGCCGAGGTCTCCTCGAACCTGGCCCGGTTCGACGCCATGCGGTACGGGCTGCGGGTCGGCGACGACGGCGAACGCAGCGCCGAGGAGGTGATGGGCCTCACCCGTGGCGCCGGCTTCGGCGCCGAGGTGAAGCGCCGGATCATCCTGGGCACCTACGCGCTCAGTTCCGGCTACTACGACGCCTATTACGGCTCGGCGCAGAAGGTGCGGACGCTCATCGTCCGCGACTTCGAGGCCGCCTTCGAGCAGGTGGACGTGCTGGTCTCCCCGTCCACCCCCACCACGGCCTTCGGGATCGGTGAGCGGGTGGACGATCCGCTGGCCATGTACAAGGCCGATCTGTGCACCATCCCGTCCAATATGGCCGGGAACGCGGCGGGCTCCTTCCCCTGCGGGCTCAGCCCGGACGACGGCCTGCCGGTCGGCTTCCAGGTGATGGCGCCGACGCTGGCCGACGACCGGATCTACCTGGTCGGCGCCGCGCTGGAAGCCGAGTTGGGTCGGCGCTGGGGCGGGCCGTTGCTCGACCAGCTGGCCGCGCGGGAGGTGTCGGCATGAGCGACGACAACTGGACGACCCTTCGACAGGCTCAGGGATCGTCTCGACAGGCTCAGGGATCGTCCGACGAACTGATGAGCTATGACGAGGCCCTGGAGTTGTTCGACCCGGTGCTCGGGCTCGAGGTGCACGTCGAGCTGAGCACCGCGTCCAAGATGTTCTGTGGCTGCTCGACGGCCTTCGGCGGTGAGCCGA
The DNA here is from genome assembly GCA_027492575.1 of Propionicimonas sp. Lineage (GTDB taxonomy): Bacteria > Actinomycetota > Actinomycetes > Propionibacteriales > Propionibacteriaceae > Propionicimonas. Next base: position 17,570 of record JAPUEM010000127.1, on the reverse strand, counting down.
ACTCGCAGACCTGCCCGGTCTGCCTCGGGCTGCCCGGCTCGCTGCCGGTGGTCAACGCCAAGGCGATCGAGTCGGCGATCCGGATCGGGCTGGCGCTGAACTGCCAGATCGCGAGCTGGTGCCGGTTCGCCCGGAAGAACTACTTCTATCCGGACATGACCAAGGACTTCCAGACCTCCCAGTACGACGAGCCGATCGCCTTCGAGGGCGGCGTCGAGGTCGAGGTGGACGGCTCGGTCTTCGAGATTCCGATCGAACGCGCCCACATGGAGGAGGACGCCGGCAAGCTGCTGCACGTGGGTGGCTCCACCGGGCGCATCCAGGGCGCCGACTACTCGCTGGTCGACTACAACCGGGCCGGGGTGCCGCTGATCGAGATCGTCACCAAGCCGATCCGCGGCACCGGGGTGCGGGCCCCGCAGGTCGCCAAGGCCTACGTCTCCTTCCTGCGTGACCTGATGCGGGCTCTGGATGTCTCCGACGTGCGCATGGAGCAGGGCTCGCTGCGCTGCGACGCGAATGTGTCCTTGATGCCCAAGGGGTCATCCGAGCTTGGTCTGAGGACTGAGACCAAGAACGTGAACTCGCTGCGCTCGATCGAGGCCGCGCTCACCTATGAGATCCGCCGGCAGGCGACGATCCTGGCCGGGGGTGGCCGCGTCCACCAGGAGACCCGGCACTGGCACGAGGACGGCGCCTACACTTCGCCCGGACGCTCCAAGGAGCAGGCCGAGGATTACCGCTACTTCCCCGAGCCCGACCTGGTGCCGGTGGCGCCGAGCACCGAGTGGGTCGAGGAGTTGCGGGCCACCCTGCCCGAGCCGCCGGCCGCCCGCCGCACCCGGTTGCAGGCCGAGTGGGGCTTCGCCGACCTGGAGATGCGTGACGTCGTCAACGGCGGCGGGCTGGATCTGGTCGACGCCACGGTTCTGGCAGGTTGCGCTCCGCAGGCCGCCCGCAAGTGGTGGACGACCGAACTCACCCGCCGCGCCAACGAGGCCGGGGTCGAACTGGACGGCCTGGCGATCACGCCCGCACAGGTCGCCGCCGTGCAGACTCTGGTGGACGAAGGCACGCTCAACGACAAGCTGGCCCGCCAGGTGATCGACGGCGTGCTGGCCGGCGAAGGCGAGCCTGCGGAGGTGGTGGCGGCCCGTGGCCTGGCCGTGGTCTCCGACGACGGCGCCCTCACCGCCGCCGTGGAGCGCGCGATCGAGGCCAACCCCGACGTCGCCGACCGCATCCGCGAGGGCAAGCTCCAGGCCGCCGGCGCCCTGATCGGCGCCGTCATGAAGGAGATGCGCGGCCAGGCCGACGCCGGACGGGTCCGCGAGTTGATCCTCGCCAAGCTGGCGTGACGTCCGGTCGCTTCCGTCATCCCCGCGAAGGCGGGGATCTGCGGCTGCGAATCCTGGCGGCGTTCGCGGTTATTGGCCATCTGCTGGCGCTCTACCTCCCGGGCTCACCGGAGCCGAGCTTCGACCTGCCCGGTGCCGACAAGATCGTCCACGTCCTGCTCTTCGGCGTCCCGGTCTGGTTGATCGGGCGGCTCACCGGACGGGTGTGGCTGGTCGCGGGCATCTTCGCGGCTCATGCGGTGGTGAGCGAGCTCATTCAGTACTGGTTCATTCCGTACCGTTCCGGTGACCCGCTCGATCTGCTGGCCGACCTGAGCGGCATCGGGGTGGCGGTCTGGCTGCTGCGGCGCGCCGCGCGCGACACCGTCCCGAACCACGACTAATCTCGGTCGCCCATGTCTGAATCCTCCGTCCACCCCAGTTGGCAGCTCTCCCCGGCTTTTCCGGGCAGGGCTGCGTGGGGGACGGCGTCGCGGCTGCGCGCCTGGCAGGAGGAGGCGCTCGCCCGCTACCGGGAACTGGACGCCCAGGACTTCCTCGCCGTCGCGACGCCCGGGGCAGGCAAGACCACCTTCGCGCTGCGGGTGGCCTCCGAACTGCTGGCGGATCGCCGGGTCGAGCAGGTGATCGTGGTGGCGCCTACCGAGCATCTGAAGGTGCAGTGGGCCGAGGCCGCGGCGAGGGCGGGCATCCAGCTGGATCCCGGGCTCGGTGGTTCGCGCAAGGGCCGGTCGCGGCAGTACCACGGCACCGTGGTCACCTACGCCGGGGTCGCGGTGCGCCCGTTCGCCTGGGAAGCCCTCACCGTGCGCGCCCGCACCCTGGTGATCTTCGACGAGATCCACCACGCCGGTGACAATCTGAGCTGGGGAGACGCGGTCGCGTCCTGCTTCGCGCTGGCCACCCGGCGGCTGGCCTTGACCGGCACCCCGTTCCGCTCCGACGCCAGCCCGATCCCGTTCGTCCACTACGCCGAGGAGGCGGACGGCACCCGCCGGTCGGTCGCCGACTACACCTACGGCTACGCCGAGGCGCTGCGCGATCACGTCGTCCGTCCGGTGGTCTTCATGGCCTACGGCGGTGGCATGAGATGGCGGACGAAGGCCGGCGACGAGATCGCGGCGGGGCTGGGGGAGCCGCTCACCAAGGACATCACCGCCCAGGCCTGGCGCACCGCGCTTGACCCGAAGGGGGAGTGGATCGCCGCCGTGCTGGCTTCGGCTGACAAGCGGCTCACCGAGGTGCGCCGGCACCTGCCGGACGCCGGGGGGCTGGTGATCGCCACCGATCAACAACAGGCCCGCGCCTACGCGCGGGCACTGGAGGAGATCAGTGGGGAGAAGCCGGCGGTGGTGCTCTCCGACGACGCCGGAGCCAGCCGCCGCATCGAGGCGTTCTCTACGTCCGTAGAGCGTTGGATGGTGGCAGTACGCATGGTCTCCGAGGGTGTGGACGTCCCGCGCTTGGCGGTCGGGGTCTACGCCACGGCGATCGCCACTCCGCTCTTCTTCGCCCAGGCGGTCGGACGGTTCGTCCGCAGCCGGCGCCGCGGTGAGTTGGCCACCGTCTTCCTGCCGACCGTCCCGATTCTGCTGGCTCACGCCGGTGCGCTGGAGCGGCAGCGTGACCACGTCCTGGGCCGGCCGAAGCACGACGAGGATCTGTGGGCGCCCGAGGAGGCGCTGCTCGCCGAGGCGAACCGGAGCCGCGACACCGCCGATCTCGACGACGGCCGGTTCGAGGCGCTGGAATCACAGGCGATCTTCGACCACGTGCTCTTCGAAGATCGCCAGTTCGGCCTCTTCGCCGAGCCCGCCAGCGCGGACGAGGCCGACTACCTCGGCCTCCCCGGTTTGCTCGAACCCGACCAGGTGGCCTCCCTGCTGGCCCAGCGGCAGCGCCGGCAACTCGCCCGCCGGGTCCGTCAGGAGCGTCGCGAGCGCGTCCCGGAAGCGGTCAGCCTGCACCGGGCGCTGGAATCCCGCCGCAAGGAACTGAACTCCCTGGTCTCACAACTGGCGAGGATGAGGGGGACGCCGCACAGCCACGTCCACGCCGGCCTGCGCCGGGAAGCGGGCGGACCATCCCTGGCGCAGGCCACCACCGATCAGGTCGAGGCGAGGATCGCCCTGGCCCGCCGTTGGCTTGCAGCTTCGTGACAAGACTCGCTCAGCGGTGTGTCAATCCCACAAGCCAGGCCTTTCAAGGCTCATGTCCAGCACACTGTCGATGTCGCGACGCAGAGCTACGGGATCAACAGCCGGCAACTGTGTGATCGCGGAGATACGTTGCGGACTAACCCCCAGCAGCGTCGCGACGTCACGGACTGAGAGTCCCAAGTCGCGAAGCATGTATACCGCTTTGCGGTTGACGCGAGCTGTCGTGACCTGAGCGATTCGCATTTCTTGCCGTTGTTGGCGAGCGGCATTCACCAGATCGGCGTGCTCTGGCGGCAGGTTGGGGACGACGACAACCTCGAGGTCCTGGTGTCCCAGCATCGCCGCAGCGTCTCGCACCATTCCCTCGACTTGATCCAGGCGTCGCGATTGGGTGAACAGTCCCGGAATCTCGACAACCTCAATAGCCCAGCGGTTGCCCGATCGCGTGGCCTTTGCCGTGACCTGCATCTCACTCACCTTCCAGATAGTCGAGAATGCCCAGGGCGGTCAGTTCGTTGATCTCCCTGTGCCGGGGGATCGTCGTTCGCCGGCCGTTCAACTCGACCTTCGTGTGCCGCCGCCCCTCGGTGTAGGTGGCTGTCACGCCCTTGCTCTTGGCGATCCCGTCGATCCGGCGGAGCAACTCTCTGCGCTTCACCGTAAGTCAACCTGGGTTGCGCCTGCAAGTCAATGGCAATGGACGTTGATGACGCGGCCTGTTTGAGGCGTCCATCAGCCCACCAGATCGTCGCCAGTGAAGGGGGCGAGAGAGGTGTCGGTGGCCAGATGGATCGGTTCGAGCGGGATGCCGGCACGCTGACCGGCGTCGATCAGCCCACGAGCCCAGGCGCGGTCGTCGGAATCCATCGGATGCTCGCCCGGCCGGGTCAGCAGTAGCGCAAAGGTGAAGCTGTGCGAGAAGTGCGCGAAGACCTGCAGGAGCGAATCCAGGAACTCCTGGTCGGGGCGCGCTGGGATCTCACTGATCTCATGGATCTGCGGAACCACCCGGCGCTCGTGGTCGAGGAAGACGAAGTAGAGCCGGCGCTGGGTGAAGCCCAGCGGGTTCATGAGCTCCAGCCAGTACTGGTGCAGGTCGATCTCGGTGTGGATCGGACGTTCGAGCAAAGCAGTGTTCTTCATGCCTGCACACTGGTCAGCCCGACCCGGAATGTTCCACTTGTCCACAGTGCGCCGACTACGGCCCCGGCGCTGTCGACGGCTGTGGACAACTGAATCCTGTGGGTGGTCTCTCACTTAGTTAGTTGTCCGAGCGCCCCGTTTCCTGACGCGGATTTCATAACGATTGGATAACGGTCGGTTGAAGCGGTGGTGACGAGTCGAACAGCGTCGAGCGCTTGGAGGCGCCCTGCTCCCTTCCAGGCGTGGCGCTCGTGAACCGTAATCCATTTACGGTCAACCGTTAACAGTCGTCCTGCCGAAGGGCATCGCCAGACCACAGGCCACGGGACGCTCAAGGACTGCGCTGGCGCACCCGTTGCCGCGATCGGCACCCGCACCGCCAGTGGCGCGGCGAAGGTCACGCGGTATGGGGGGATGCCTTGGCTGGCCTTCACTTCGTATGTTTCCGGGCAGGCCCGGTTCATGACGGAAATTGTGTAACGGTTTGGTAACGGTCGTTCAGGAGCCTGCGAGGTAGCCGAAGGCAAGGCGGGCGGAGGTCCGATCGAGGCCGAGATCACGCAGATGGCGTGCTGGGCGGAGGAGGCCAGATCGTCCGGCCCGGGCAGCCGCCCGGTCAGATCGCCCTCGCGCTCAGATGGCCCTCGCGCTCAGCACCCCTTCGATGCCGCGGATCTCGTCCAGCAGCGCGTCGGTGACCTCACCCTCGACGTCCACCAGGGTGTACGCGAGCTCGCCACGGGACTTGTTCAGCAGGTCGGCGATGTTCAGCCCGGCACCGGCCAGCAGGGTCGAGATCTGGCCGACCATGTTGGGCACGTTCGAGTTGGCGATCGCGATCCGGCGGGTGCCCTCGCCGCGCGGCAGCACGGCGTTGGGGAAGTTCACCGAATTCACGATGGTGCCTTCCAGCAGGTAGTCGCGCAGCTGGTCGGCGGCCATCCGGGCGCAGTTCTCCTCGGCCTCGTTGGTGGACGCGCCCAGGTGCGGCAGGGTCACCACCTTGTCCCGCTTGTTCAGCGCGGGGGAGGGGAAGTCGCAGATGTAGGCGCGCAGCTGCCCGCTCTCCAGGGCCTCGACGACCGCCGGCTCGTCCACGATCGGACCGCGGGCGAAGTTCACCAGCACCGCCGACTTGCGCATCGTCGCCAACTGCGCGGCACCGATCAGCCCCCGGGTGGCGTCGATCAGCGGCACGTGCAGGGTGACGATGTCGGCTCGCTTCAGCAGCTGCTCGAGGTTCGTGACGTGCTCGACCTTCGAGTTCAGCTTCCAGGCGTGCTCGACAGTGACGGCCGGGTCGTAGCCCAGCACCCGCATCCCGAGGCTGGCGGCGGCGTTGGCCACCTCCACGCCGATGGCGCCCAGGCCGATCACACCGAGCGTGCGGCCGGGCAGCTCGAAGCCGACGTAGTTCTTCTTGCCTGCCTCGACCGCCTTGTCCATGGACGCGTCGTCCCCGTCCAGCCGATGGGCGAAGGCCGCGGCGGGCACGATATTGCGCGCGGCGAGGAAGAGCGCGGCGATGACGAGTTCCTTCACCGCATTGGCGTTCGCACCCGGGGTGTTGAAGACCGGGATGCCGCGGGCGGAGTAGTCGGCGATCGGGATGTTGTTCGTCCCGGCGCCGGCCCGCGCCACGGCGAGCACCGAGGCGGGGATCTCGACACCGTGCAGGTTCGCCGAGCGCAGCATCAGGGCGTCCGGGGTCTCCACGTCGGAGCCCACCACGAACTCTTCCTTGGGCAGCCGGGAAAGCCCGGTGTGGCTGATGGCGTTCAGGGTCTTGATCGCGAAGGTCATGTCCTCACCCATGGTTCTGTTCGAAGGCGGCCATGAAGTCGATCAGGGCCTGGACGCCCTCGATCGGCATGGCGTTGTAGATGCTGGCCCGCATGCCGCCCACCGAGCGGTGGCCGGCCAGGGTGGTCAGGCCCGCCGCGGCGGCCTGCGCCACGAAGGGCTTCTCCAGCGCGGCGTCCGGCACCAGGAAGGGGACGTTCATCCACGACCGGGCGTTCACCGCCACCGGGTTGGAGTAGAAATCCGAGCCGTCGATGGCGGCGTAGAGCGCGGCGGCCTTGGCCTGGTTGCGCTCGCCCATCGCGGTCAGCCCGCCGGCGTCCTTCACCCACTGCAGGATCAGCCCGAGCAGGTACAGCCCGAAGGTCGGCGGGGTGTTGAGCATCGAATCGGAGGCGGCCATCTCGGCGTACTGCAGCACGGACGGGGTGGTGGGCCGCGCGCGCCCGAGCAGATCCTCGCGCACCAGCACGACGCACAGGCCGGAGGGGCCCATGTTCTTCTGCGCGCCCGCGTAGATCAGCCCGTAGCGCGAGACGTCCATCGGCCGCGACAGGATGGTGGACGAGAAGTCCGCCACCAGCGGGACGTCCCCGGCTTCCGGGATGTAATCGAACTCGACCCCGCCGATCGTCTCGTTGGGGGTGTAGTGCAGGTAGGCGGCCGACGGGTCGACCTGGTAGCTGCCCGCCGCCGGGACGGTGGTGTACTTGGAGGCGGCCTCGTCGGCCAGCACCGTCACCTCCAGCCCCTGTCGCTTGGCGGCCTTGATGGCCTTGGCCGACCACTGCCCGGTGTTCAGGAAGTCGACCCGGTCGCCGGGGTTGGTGAGATTCAGCGGGATGGCGTCGAACTGAGCGCTCGCGCCGCCCTGCAGGAAGAGCACCTTGTAGTTCTCGGGGACGCCGAGCACCTCGCGCAGCAGCGCCTCGGTCTGGTCGGCGCAGGCCACGAAAGGCTTGCTGCGGTGCGACACCTCCATCACCGACATCCCGGAACCCTGCCAGTCGAGCAGCTCGGACTGAGCTTGTTCGAGCACACTGGTCGGGAGCATGGCGGGGCCGGCGGAGAAGTTGAAAACACGCATGGTGTGATTCTTCCACCGCCCGGCGGCTGCCCATGACCACGACCGAGAGACGGTTTCGTCGCCGGCGGCTGCCACAATGGCGGACGTGACCGACACTCTCGACCCGGCGATCGCCCAGCGCCTCAAACGCAACCCCGACGGCCTGGTGCCCGCCGTCGTGCAGGAGGCCGCCACCGGCCAGGTGCTGATGCTGGCCTGGATGGACGACGAGGCGCTGCGCCGTACCCTGGCGACCCGCCGCGGCACCTACTACTCCCGCAGCCGCCGGCAGTACTGGGTGAAGGGGGAGACCTCAGGCCACGTCCAGCACGTCCGCTCGGTGCGGCTGGATTGCGACGGTGACACCCTGCTCGTCGCGGTCGACCAGACCGGGCCCGCCTGCCACACCGGCACCCGCACCTGCTTCGACGCCGACCTGCTGCTGGGCGAGGAGAACTGATGAACGGCCTGGCCATTTGTCATTCCGGCGAAGGCCGGAATCTCCTGCGGCGAGATCCCGGCCTTCGCCGGGATGACATGAGAGCGGTCGAGCGGCCCAGGTTCGCCCGAGTGCCAGGGGAGGAACATTGATGAGTGTCGACCTGCCGATCCAGCCGGATCTCGAGGGCTTCGTCCGGGCCGCCGCCAGCCGGCGGGTGGTGAGCGTCCACACCCGGCTGCTGGGGGAGGAGTTCACCGCGGTCGGGCTCTATCACCAGTTGTGCGGCGACCGTCCGGGCACCTTCCTGCTGGAATCCGCGGCGGGCGGGGTGTGGGGGCGCTACTCCTTCATCGGCGTCTCCGCGGCCGCCACGCTCAGCGAGCGCGACGGCGAGGCGACCTGGACGTGGAGCGACCGTCCGATCGACGGCCTGCCCAGCGGCGGCAATCCGCTGGAGGTGCTCTCCGAGACCCTTGAATTGCTGCACACCCCGCGGGATCCGGAACTGCCGCCGCTGGTCTCCGGGCTGGTCGGCTACCTCGGCTACGACGTGGTGCGGCGCCTGGAGAAGCTGCCGGACAACAACCCCGACGACCTGGGCATCCCCGAGTTGGCGATGCTGCTGGTCACCGACATGGCGGTGCTCGATCAGCACACCGGTGAGATCTGGCTGGTCGCCAACGCGATCAACTTCGACGGACGTCCGGAGCGGGCCGCCGAGGCCTACGCCGATGCCTGCGCCCGGGTGGAGGCGATGGCGGCGGCGCTGCGGCGTCCGTCCGAGCCGCTGCTGGCGTTGCGGGACGAGACTGTCGCCGAGCCGGAATTGCGCCGGCGCACAACCTCGGAACAGTACGAGGCCATGGTCGCCGCCGCGATCGAGGAGATCCGCGCCGGGGAGGCCTTCCAGATCGTCCCCAGCCAGCGGTTCGAGATCGACTGCGTCGCGGATCCGCTGGATGTCTACCGGGTTCTGCGCCGGATGAATCCGAGCCCGTATCTCTATCTGTTGCGCCTGGACGGGTTCTCGATCGTCGGCTCCAGCCCGGAGGCGCTGGTCACCGTGGCCGACGGTCACGCGACCACCCACCCGATCGCCGGCACCCGTCCGCGCGGGGCGACGCCCGAGCTGGACGCCACCCACGAGGCAGAGCTGCTGGACGACCCGAAGGAGGCCGCCGAGCACCTCATGCTGGTCGACCTGGGCCGCAACGACCTGGGACGGGTCTGCGCCCCCGGCACGGTGCGCGTGGTGGAGTTCATGAAAGTGCGCCGCTACTCGCATGTCATGCACCTGGAGGCCGCGGTCACCGGCACCCTCGCAGCAGGTCAGACCGCGCTGGCGGCCACCCTGGCCTGCTTCCCGGCCGGCACTCTCTCGGGCGCGCCCAAGGTGCGTGCCATGGAGATCATCGACGAACTCGAACCCACCCGGCGCGGCCTCTACGGCGGCGTGGTGGGCTACTTCGACTTCGCCGGCGATTCCGACACCGCGATCGCGATCCGCACCGCGGTGATCGCCGACGGCGTGGCGTACATCCAGGCCGGGGCAGGGGTGGTGGCCGATTCGGTCCCCGCCAGCGAGGACACCGAGGCCCGCAACAAGGCCGCCACCGTGGTGCGCGCGGTGGCCGAGGCCTCCCGCCTGGTCCGGCTCGGCGCCGAGTCAGCGATACCGGGATAGCGGAGGCTGCGTGGAACGATCCCTGAGCCTGTCGAAGGGCCGTTCGGCCCGGGGTAGTTGAAACCACCCCGCGGGCTTGCGAAGATGACACCCAGCCGACGAACCAGGAGCAGACAGTGAGCGAGAACGAGCACCAGGCCGGCGAGCCTGCGCACTTCCACCACCACGGCCGGACGAAGGCCGCCTGGGCCGGCAGCATCATCGCCGGCATCGGCTTCATCCTCGGCTCGATCGCCTTCCTGCTCGGCCCCAACTGGGTGCTCTTCTGGATCTCGATGGCCCTGCTGCTGACGGCGGTCGTCACCACCGACGTGCTGCGGCGGATGGGGCACGGTCAAGTAGCTTGAGCACCCCACGGACTTCTTCTCCTCCGCTGCGCTCCCCCGAACAACTCCGCGGGGACCCCGCATGACAGTGCTCGACGAGATCATCGCGGGCGTTCGCGAGGATCTCGCCGAACGGATCGCCGCCCGTCCCCAGGCTGACCTGGAAGCCGCCGTCGCGGCGCTGCCCCCGGCGCTGCCCGTCCTGCCCGCGTTGCGCGCGGAGGGCCTGAGCGTCATCGCCGAGGTGAAGCGGGCCAGCCCAAGCAAGGGCCATCTCGCCACCATCCCCGACCCCGCCTCGCTGGCAGCCGAGTACGCGGCCGGCGGCGCTGCGGCGATCTCCGTCCTCACCGAACGGCGGCGGTTCAACGGTTCGCTGGCCGACCTGGACGCCGTCCGGCAGGCGGTGCCCACGCCGCTGCTCCGCAAGGACTTCGTGGTCACCGAGTACCAGCTCTGGGAGGGACGCGCCGCCGGGGCCGACCTCGCCCTGCTGATCGTGGCCGCGCTCACCGACGGCGAACTCGCCCGCTTCCTCGAACTGGGCGGTGAGCTGGGCATCACCTGCCTGGTCGAGACCCACACCGCCGACGAGGTGCGCCGCGCCGTCGACGTCGGCGCCGAACTCATCGGCGTGAACAACCGCAACCTGAAGACCCTCGATGTCGACCTGGCCGCCTTCGAGCAGCTGGCCGGGCTCGTGCCCGACAGCGCCGTGAAGGTTGCCGAATCCGGCATCCTCGGCCTCGCAGACGCCCAGCGCATGCTCGACGCCGGCGCCGACGCCGTCCTGGTGGGGGAGGCCCTGGTCACCGGCGGCGATCCCAGGGCCGCGGTCGCGGCGATGCGTGAACTTTCTGCCACATAGCGCACCTCCGCGACAGATACGTCGCGCAGAGCGGCTATTTGGCAGTAACTGCACGACCCAGGCGGCGCTCGCAGTGGGACAGGGGACGGTTCCTCGTCCCCGTGTACCCTCACCACCGATTCAGACCGGGACAAGGAACCGTCCCCCTGTCCCACCCCAGGCGGTCGCGGCGCGGTGGGCTCGGCCGACGCTGGTTTAATGGCGGGGTGACCCGATCAACCCTGCCCGACGAGCGCGGGCATTTCGACCTCTTCGGCGGAAGCTACGTCCCCGAAGCCCTGATGGCGGCCCTGGCCCAGCTGGACGCCGAGTTCGAGAAGGCGATGACCGACCCGGAGTTCTGGGCCGAACTCTCCGACTTGCGCACCAACTACACCGGACGCCCCAGCCCGCTCACCGCCGCGCCGCGGTTCTCGAAGCTGTGCGGCAACGCCGAGGTGCTGCTCAAGCGCGAGGACCTCAACCACACCGGGTCGCACAAGATCAACAACGTGCTCGGCCAGGCTCTGCTGACCCGCCGGATGGGCAAGACCCGGGTGATCGCCGAGACCGGCGCCGGCCAGCACGGCGTGGCCACCGCGACCGCCGCCGCCCTGTTCGGGCTGGAGTGCCGGGTCTACATGGGCCGGATCGACACCGATCGGCAGGCTCTCAACGTGGCCCGCATGCAGCTGCTGGGCGCCGAGGTGGTGGCCGTCGAATCCGGCAGCCAGACCCTCAAGGACGCCATGAACGAGGCGATGCGGGAATGGGTCGCCACCGTCGACCACACCCACTACCTGATCGGGACGGTCGCCGGCCCGCACCCCTTCCCGAAGATGGTCCGCGAGTTCCAGCGGGTGATCAGCACCGAGATCGCCGAGCAGGTCACCGCCAGCCACGGCCGGCTGCCCGACGCGGTGCTGGCCTGCGTGGGTGGCGGCTCGAATGCCCTGGGCACCTTCGCCGACTTCATCGACCACCCCGAGGTGGCCCTCTACGGCTTCGAGGCCGGCGGCGACGGGGTCGAGACCGGACGCCACGCGGCGGCCATCACCGGCGGCTCGGTGGGCGTGCTGCACGGCATGCGGACGTACATCCTGCAGGACGAGGACGGCCAGACCAAGGAGAGCCACTCGATCTCCGCCGGCCTGGACTACCCCGGCGTCGGCCCCGAGCACTCCTGGCTGGCGGCGACCGGACGGGGCCACTACGAGTCGGTCACCGACGCCGAGGCGATGGAGGCCTTCCGCGCGCTCACCCAGAGCGAAGGCATCATGCCCGCGATCGAATCCGCCCACGCCCTGGCCGGCGCGATCCGGCTCGGCAACCGCCTCGCCGAGACCGACCCGGAAGCCCGCCCGCTGCTGGTCGTCTGCGTCTCCGGCCGCGGCGACAAGGACGTGGACACCGCCACGAAGTGGTTCGGCCTGACCGGCAAGCCCGACTACGCCGTCGGAGGTGAAGCATGAGCAATGCGATCCCCACCCAAACGATCCCTGAGCCTGTCGAAGGGTCGTCTGCGGACGACTCCACCGTCATCCCGGCGGAGGCCGGGATCTCTTCGCCCGAGATTCCGGCCTACGCCGGAATAACAAGAAGTGCCGGCCTCTCCGGGCGGTCCTTCCTCGCCGCCAAAGCCGAGGGACGCGCTGCCCTGGTCGGTTACCTGCCGGTCGGCTACCCGAGCGTCGCCGGTTCGCTGGAGGCCTTCCGCGCCATCTGCGGGGACGGCGACAGCCCGGGTGTCGACCTGGTCGAGATCGGGCTGCCGTACTCCGATCCGATCCTCGACGGCCCGGTCATCCAGCGCGCCGGCACCAAGGCTCTGGAGCGCGGCCTGCGTGTCCGTGACGTCTTCGCCGCGGTCGAGGCCGTCCGGGCGGCCGGCAAGCCAGCCGTGGTGATGACCTACTGGAACCTGGTGGACCGCTACGGCGCCGACGCCTTCGCCCGCGATCTGGCCAACGCCGGGGGAGCCGGTCTGATCACCCCCGACCTCATCCCGGACGAGGGCTCCGACTGGCTGGCGGCCTCCGAGGCGCACGGCCTGGATCGCATCTTCCTGGTCGCTCCGTCCTCCACCGACGAGCGGATCCGCTCGACCACCGCGGTCTGCCGCGGCTGGGTCTACGCGACGGCCGTCATGGGCGTCACCGGTACCCGCAACGCGGCCCCGTCCGCGGCCCCGGAACTGGTGGCCAGGCTGCGCGAACTGGCTCCGGACACCCTGGTCGGCGTCGGCCTGGGCGTCTCCAACGGCGAGCAGGCGGCCGCGGTCGCCCAGTACGCCGACGGCGTCATCGTGGGCTCCGCCCTGGTGAAGACCCTGCTCGCCGCCGAGGACGCCGGAACCCCGGACGACCTCACCGCCCTGCGCCAGGTGGTCGCCGACCTGGCCGCCGGCGTCCGCCGATGATTCCCGGCACCGAACGACCCTTCGACAGGCTCAGGGATCGTCCGCGGGACACGATCTTCGAGTTCGGTTCGCCCCGAGCTTGTCGCGGGGTCGAAGGGTCGTCCACGCCATGCAGCTAGTCCCTTTGTTCATCCCCAGCCCGCCGATCAACGGATTCTCGCTCGGACCGCTGACCATCCGGTTCTACGCGCTCTGCCTGATCGCCGGCATCATCGCGGGCTGGATGCTCGGGCTGCGGCGCTGGCGCGACCGAGGTGGCAGCACCGAGACCTGGGAAACCGTCCTGCTGTGGACGATCCCGATGGGCATCGTCGGCGCCCGCATCTACCACGTCCTCACCCACCTGAGCGACTACGTCGGCCCAGGCATCAACCCGTGGAGCGTCTTCTTCATCTGGGAGGGCGGCATCGCCATCTACGGGGCGATCGGCGGGGGAGCACTCGCCGCCTGGATCGTCTGCCGCCTGCGCGGCGCCCGGTTCCCGGCCTTCGTCGACAGCCTCGCCCCCGGGCTCGCCGTCGGGCAGGCGCTGGGCAGGCTCGGCAACTGGTTCAATCAGGAGCTCTACGGCTGGCCGACCGACCTGCCGTGGGGGCTGCGGATCGACCCGCAGTACCGGCTGCCCGGCTTCGAGCAGTACGAGACCTTCCACCCGATGTTCCTCTACGAACTGCTGTGGAACCTGCTGGTCGCCGGCACCCTGATCTGGGCCGACCGTCGCTTCCGCCTGGGCCGCGGCAAGGTTTTCGCCCTCTACCTGGCCCTCTACGGCTTCGGCCGCTTCTTCACCGAGGGCATGCGCACCGACCCCTCCGAGACCATGTTCGGCCCGCTGCGCCAGAATCAGTTCGCCGCCATGCTGATCTGCCTGGCCGGCGTCGCGATCCTCGTCCTGCTGGTGAAGTTCCGCCCCGGCCGCGAGGACGAGGTCGAACGCCCGAGGCAGGCCGCGGACGTTGAAGCGGAGGACGCCGGCGACCTCCCCGACGCAGACCCGGACGAGGCGCCCGATGTTCCTGAGTCGGACACGAGCCTTGAGGACACCAGTCCCAATGGAGATCCCGGGTCAAGCCCGGGATGACGTGGTTGGGCTGGTCATCCCGGGCTACGACCCGGGATCTCTCCCAGCCGACGCCTGACGTCACCCTTAGTCGGCTTCTTGCGCAAGAAGCCGACTGAACGTGACGGAAGCTGGCGGCGAGCGTCCAGAATGTGCGAATCCTGCGAATCCGGGGTTCGTGCTGTAGAGTCCCCGTGCGTTCAACGTCGGCGTGGTCCGACAGGTCCACTCCCGTATGCGCATCTCGCGAACCGATGGGAGTGATCAGATGGCGATGCCGTCCTACCCCGCCCGCCCCGCCGAGGGACTCTACGATCCTGCCTTCGAGCACGACGCCTGTGGCGTCGCTTTCGTGGCCAATCTGAAGGGCGAGGCCCGGCACGACATCGTCGCCAAGGGGCTGACCGCCCTGGAGAATCTCGATCATCGCGGCGCCACCGGCGCGGACGCGGCCGCGGGCGACGGCGCCGGCATGCTGCTGCAGGTGCCGGACCGGTTCCTGCGCGAGGTGGTCGACTTCGACATCCCCGAGGCGGGCCACTACGCGGTCGGCATGGCCTTCCTGCCCGCCGATCCGACCAAGCGGGCCACCGCGAAGCGCACCATCGAATTCCTGGCCACCGAAGAGGGCCTGATCATCCACGGCTGGCGCGCGGTGCCCACGGACGACGCCACGCTGAGCCCGGTCTCGAAGGCGAACATGCCGTTCTTCGAGCAACTCTTTGTCTCCGGCCCCGGCGGGGAAGGCGGCATCGACCTCGACCGGCGGGTCTACCCGCTGCGGCAGCGGATCCGCAACGAGACCGGCGTCTACTTCGCCTCGCTGTCGGCGCGCACCACCGTCTACAAGGGCATGCTCACCACCCAGCAGCTGGCCGAGGTCTTCCCCGACCTGCTGGACGAGCGGGTCGAGAGCGCCCTGTCGCTGGTGCACTCCCGGTTCTCCACGAACACCTTCCCGGCCTGGGAGCTCTCCCATCCCTACCGGCTGATCGCGCACAACGGCGAGATCAACACGGTCAAGGGCAACCGCAACTGGATGCGCGCCCGCGAGGCCCTGCTGCGCACCGACAAGATCCCGGGCGATCTGGAGCGGCTGTTCCCGATCATGACCCCCGGTGGCTCGGATTCCTGCTCCTTCGACGAGGCGCTGGAACTGCTGCACCTGGGCGGACGCAGCCTGCCGCACGCCGTCCTGATGATGATCCCGGAGGCCTGGGAGAACCACGCCGAGATGGATCCGGCCCGGCGCGCCTTCTACGACTTCCACTCCTCGCTGATGGAGCCCTGGGACGGCCCCGCCGCGGTCGCCTTCACCGACGGCACCATGATCGGCGCCGTGCTCGACCGCAACGGCCTGCGCCCGGGCCGCTACTGGGTGACCGAGGACGGCCTGGTCGTCTTCGCCTCCGAGGCCGGCGTGCTCGACATCCCCAGCTCGCAGGTGGTCGCCAAGGGACGCCTGCAGCCCGGCCGCATGCTGCTGGTCGACATGCAGGATCACCGCCTGATCGACGATGACGAGATCAAGTCGGCGCTGGCTGCCGAGCACCCCTACGCCGAATGGCTGGAGGCTGGACGGGTCGACCTCGACGACCTGCCCGAGCGGCAGCACGTCGTCCACTCCCACGCCTCGGTGACGCGTCGCCAGCAGGTCTTCGGCTACACCCACGAAGAACTGCAGATGATCGTCGCGCCGATGGCCAACACCGGCGCCGAGCCGATCGGCTCGATGGGCACCGACAGTCCGGTGGCGATCCTCAGCGACCGTCCGCGGCTGCTCTTCGACTACTTCGCGCAGCTCTTCGCCCAGGTCACCAACCCGCCGCTGGACGCCATCCGCGAAGAGCTGGTCACCTCGCTGCGGGCCACCTTCGGCCCCGAGGGCAACCTGCTCAACCCCGGCCCGGAATCCTGCCGGCAGATCGTGATCGGCTACCCGATCCTCGATTCCGACCAGCTGGCCAAACTGGTCCGGATCAACCGGGACGGCTCGATGCCGGCCTACGACACCCACGTGGTGCGCGGCCTGTACGACGTCGAGGGTGGCGGTGAGGCGCTCAAGGCCAGGCTGGACGAGCTCTGCGACGCCACCTCCGAGGCGATCGCCCGCGGCTGCCGGACGATCATCCTCTCCGACCGGCATTCCACCGCGGAGCTGGCGCCCATCCCGTCCCTGCTGCTCACCGCGGCGATCCACCAGCACCTGGTGCGCGAGAAGAAGCGCACTCAGGTCGGCCTGATCGTCGAGGCGGGCGACGTCCGTGAGGTGCACCACGTCGCGCTGCTGATCGGCTTCGGCGCGGCGGCGGTCAACCCGTACCTGGTCTTCGAGACCGCGGAGGATCTGGCCCGCCGGGAGTGGCTGGTCAAGGCCGCCCCCGAGCAGGCGGTCTACAACGTCCGCAAGGCGCTCGGCAAGGGCGTGCTGAAGGTGATGAGCAAGATGGGCGTCTCGACCATCGCTTCGTACACCGGCGCGCAGATCTTCGAGGCCCTGGGCCTTTCCCGCGAACTGGTCGACGCCTACTTCACCGGCACCACCAGCCGCATCGAGGGCATCGGCCTGGACGAGCTCGCCCAGGAGGTCGCGCTGCGGCATGCCCGCGCCTACCCCTCCTCCGGGCTGCTGCCGCACCGCACCCTCGACGTGGGCGGCGAGTACAAGTGGCGCCGCGAAGGCCCGCCGCACCTCTTCGATCCGGACACCGTCTTCCGGCTGCAGCACTCCACCCGCACCGGCCGGTACGACATCTTCAAGCAGTACACCGGCCGGGTGAACGACCAGTCCAAGCGGCTGATGACGCTGCGCGGCCTGCTCGGCTTCGAGTCGGATCGTCCGTCGATCCCGATCGAGGAGGTCGAGCCGGTCAGCGAGATCGTCAAGCGGTTCTCCACCGGCGCGATGAGCTACGGCTCGATCAGCCTGGAGGCCCACGAGACCCTGGCGATCGCCATGAACCGGATCGGCGGCAAGTCGAACACCGGTGAGGGCGGCGAGGATCCGGAGCGGCTGCACGACCCGGCCCGTCGATCGGCGATCAAGCAGGTCGCCTCCGGACGGTTCGGCGTCACCTCCGACTACCTCACCTGCGCCACCGACATCCAGATCAAGATGGCCCAGGGCGCCAAGCCCGGCGAGGGCGGCCAGCTGCCCGGCCAGAAGGTCTACCCGTGGGTGGCCAAGACCCGGCACTCGACCCCGGGGGTCGGCCTGATCAGCCCGCCGCCGCACCACGACATCTACTCGATCGAGGATCTCA
>JAPUEM010000126.1:28642-55124 GCA_027492575.1 Propionicimonas sp. | reverse complement strand
CCCACGGGGGTTCGTCGCCGGAGTTCTGGGAGCAACGGGCTGAGATGATGAAGGCCGACTCTGAGTTGGCTGTCTAGCGGCGAAGATTGCCGGGAGTCGTGTCGGTCGCGGTTGCGGATTTGCGTCGTCGTCTGCGCGGCTACGCAGAATATTGTGAGGCCGGGGAGTGGCGCTACGATCTCTTGGTCGACGTGTCCGAGGTAGGGTTGGCTAGGCAAGATGAATGGTATGGGATTGTGCGAGCGGATCGCGAGGCGGATTCGTAGCGAGTGGCCGGAGGTGCGACCCATTGCGACGCGACGGTTTTGGTGACTACAGTATCTATCGCACGATCGGCAAGGTCTCGCAACGGTGCTGGGTTTTTACCGACGATACGCGCTCGGGCATTCAGATTGTGCTGTTCGTTGAGTTCTCTGACATGTCGTCTGAGCAGTTGCGGGTCGGCCCGCGGCCGGGTTGCGAGCCCTTGCTCGGGTTGAACGAAGACCAGATCGTAGCGCTGGTTTCAAAGCTGGCAGAAGATCTCGCCACGCCGGAGAAGGTTAGGAAGCTTACCTTGAGCGATGCCATGGGTGCGACGCGCAGGTTTGCTGAACGTGCGACGTTTCCTGACCTCGTGACCATGTATTTCCTTGCGTGCTTGAGTTGTGGCCAACAATTGACGTCCCGATTTATGTGCTCCACCATCCTGCGGTTCAAAAAGGCGTCGAAGGCATGGAAGCATCCCGATATTGTCGCGGTCGAGTCGGGTTGGGGTGTGCGCGATAAGGCGCGAGACTACGAAGGCAAGTTGGTGGGGCTGCCTCTTGAGGTGGCGTTGAGTCAGCGGGATCGACTCCAGCAGCAGTGGTCTGGCTGGCCTGGAGGCGCTGCAGGACAAGGGTTGTGAAGAGGTGCTGCGTGATCCCGAGTACCCGGACATGATCTGCCTCTTCGATGGGCTGCGCCTCTATGTCGAGGTGGAAGATCCAGATCTCTGGATCACAGGAATGGAATGAGACGTGCATGAAGGCTGCGGTTGTGAACGAGCAGGCTGATCTGACCGTGCTCGCGGAGGAGGCTGCGGAAGCGTGCAGTCTGTTGGCAGCTGCCGACTCGGCCGAGCGGGGAGCCGCTGAGGCCCTGGTGGTTGAGCGTGTGAGGGAACTCCTGAGTGCGCTCGGGTTCGGCGTCCATCGGGTCGTGTCGGGCGGTGGAAAGGCCCGCGGAAGTGAGCCTGCCTTCCGGATCGAGTCGGTTGCGGACTACGTCCGGGATGTCCGTCGGGCCGCGGGCCTCGCGCGATCGCGGGCCGCGAAGAGCCAAACCGGGTTGTGCACAGCGGAGCCGCTGGAGGAGGACGCGATGGGTGTGCTTCTGGATCTTCTTGATCTGGAGGTGCCCGCCTCGGAGTTGGAGGGTGTCGTCGACACTATTGGCTTCGAGCGAAACGCGCGCTCCTTGACGGCGTCCGAGCGGTTGGGTGGAGCCTGACCACGATGATCAACCTGAACCCCGAGGTCGAGTTCCCCTATATGCGCATGTATGTCGTGGACGCACTCAGATCGCTTGGGGATCCAGTGCATCAACGCACGAAATGGGGCGTCTACGTCGAAGGCGTGAGCTACTACGACGATCTGGACCTGAATATCCACATTCTGTATGACGACTGCATGGTGCTGCCGTCCCCGGGGAGGGCGGTCCCTGAGATCCTGTATGAAGCCGAGGTTCCCGCGCTCCTCGCGCTGGAGGCTGTCTTCGGCCCCCTCATCGACGAACTGGGCGATGTGACCGATGAGATCTATCTGGACCACCCGCGATGGACCGATGTCGTTAGTGCAGCCCGCGTGGCCTACGAGACGATGCTGGCCAATGACGACAAGGCGCGGAGTTCACCCGGTTCGACCTCAGGGTGACCTACTCGTTGTATTCGGCTCGGTCAGTACATGACAACTTCAGATCTTGGTACGGAGATGATCGTTTGACGAGTTGGGTTTTGCCGTTGGTGGTGTGGGTGCCGCTCTTCGCGCTCGGCGGCTGGTGCGTGTTGGCGGGGTCTCCCGCGCACGGTGAGCGGTGGCTCCGTGGTCGGCTGCTTGAGCGCCTGCCCGCTCTGGGAATGTGGGCCGCATCAGGCTCCTGTATGGCCGCCGGCCTAGTGTTCTTTTCTGCGGACGAAGACGTGGCGCTGAGGCGCCTGGCAAGGGTGGGCGCGAGGTCTGGGAAACCTCCTGTGGGATCACCCTGAGGCAGTCACGCAGAGGTGGAGGTGCCGCCGCGATCGCGGTTGCGGTGGACTGGCTGGTCGCGGATCACCATTGCGGACCCGGCGGGACGTCGAACAGCGGGTTCGGATTCATTGCGATGATCACCTCATTTCTCGGGGTTTTCGCCATGTTCGTTTTTCCTGATTCCTTCCAACTTCTCGGGGTGCTTGTGGTGGCGATGTTTGGCGTCATGCTGGTCGATCTCATAGTGATGAATGTGCTGCCCTTCTTCAAGAATCGCCAGTAGGTGAACTCGTGAACCGGCGAGCCACGCCGGGTGTGACCTTGCGTTCGCCTGGACTGGCGTCCGTGCTGACTTCTCCGTTGTGTGCTTCTGCGGACGCGCTGCTGGCTCCGCGTGGCTACCGGTGGGCGACCTGGCGGGCGAGCCGCGCCAGCCATCGGACGATCGATGACCATGGCTGCATGGGATGGGCAGCGGGGCTGTGGCTGGCCAGCTTCTTCCCGCTGTTGCTGATGGTGATTGGTTGCGTCTGGCTGATCCCAGAACTCAGTCTTGACCCTGTCTTCCAAGGGGTGACCGCCGCGATACTGGCGACCGCGCTCGCCCAGTCGGGGTGGTGCCTGTTGCGACACTGGCTTTCAGGTGGACGAGCAAACCCAACGATCTTCGATGATGCGATCGCCGTGGGCTTTGGCTTCCTGGGGTCAGTGCTGCTGTGACTTTCACCGCCGATACTAGACTCGGCCACGTGGGTGTCGACCGGAGCGAGTTGCACGAACTCGTTGACCAACTACCCGATGATCAGGTGGGAGTTGTTGTTGACGCGGTGCGAGATCGCCTGGTCGACATGAGTCGGTCACGTACAACAAGGCCTTTCGCGTGGGTCGGTGCCGGGGTGTCGATCGGAAGCTCAGATGTGTCTGCCAACCTCGACGCGCATCTGGTGGGCTTCGGAGAGGACTCGTTGTGATCCTGTTCGGATTGTCGCAGGCCTCGCGGGCCTGAACCCTGGTCGGGGACGCCTCGTGGTCGTCGCGCCCCGCACGCGGCCCGTCGAAGGTGGCCGGATGCGGTGGGCGCCGGGGTGGGCAGGGGCTTTGGTCACGGTCGGAAACTTGGGTAACCTTGCCTGCACGACAGATTTCTTGAACCAGTAGCGGCTCGACCGCAAGTGACCAGGCGAGGGGGCTGACCCGACCAATGGGACGCGGCCGTGCTAAAGCGAAGCAGACGAAAGTCGCTCGCGATCTCAAGTACCGTTCCTACTCCACCGACTTCGGGTCGCTGGAGCGGGAGTTGCGGGGCGACACCTACGAACCGGTATCGGCGGAGTCTCCGGCCGACGAGTTCGAGGAAGACGACGATCTGGACGACGAGACTGAAGACCAGTACGCCGACCTCGCCAGCCGCTACGCCGACTACGACCAGGACGCTCGCAAGATCAGCTGACGCCCCCAGCCCCGCGATGACGCGGGGCTGACGCGCGCCCGGCGACGCATCCCCGAACCCGGGGGAACTCCGTTCGGCTGCCGGTGGCAGCGTCCGGCCGATGTGTCCATTGCGCAATACTGCGCCCCCGTTGCCCCTGAAGGGGGGACTTACGCGAAGCCGCACCGACGGTTAGTGTGGCTCCGTACCGTCTGGAGACGTGGCGGTCGGCGTGCGCATTCACGAGTTCGGAGCGAAATGGCTGGAAGAAGGTGGACCCTCACACCTGGGGGGCTGCTGGCCGCGCTCAAGAACCCGACCCTCGTCTTCATCTCGCTGGCGCTGATCGCCAGCCTCCTGGTCGCACTGCCTCAGACTGAGGCGGCAGCCGCCGCGCCACCCGCTTCCGCACCGCGTCCGGCGGCCCCGGCGGGTCAGCCGAACCAGCCCGAAGAGCAGCGGCCGGTCGTGCTCCTGCGCGCCGCCGAGGAGCCGGGCGTCGCCCCCTACGGCGACGCGAAGGCGACCAAGGTCATCGAGAAGCTCACCGAGCAGCAGAAGGTGGCACAGCAGGCGGCCGCGCAGCGACAGCGCGCCCAGCAGGTCAACGCGGCGCGGGCAGCCCAGGCACGCAAGATCGCCAAGGCCCAGGCCGCCGCCAACAAGCAATTGCAGGAGGCGCTGGCCGCGCTGGCCAAGGCCCTCTCCACCAGCCAGTGCGAGGCGGTCGGTGGCACCAACGGCCAGGCCGCCACCATCTCCTGCCCGCTGGCCGAGGGAAGCACCGACCCGACCCCGACCCCCACGCCGACTCCGACCGAGGAGCCCAGCGAGGATGAGACCGGCGATCCGGCCCCGACCGAGGACGAGGCCCAGCCGCTGCTCGGCCCGGCGATCTCGGTCGGCACCGGCCAGGCGATCACCGCCGCCGACCTCGACGCCGCCTTCGCCTCCGCGCTCGCCGATTGGGCGGACGCGGACGCCGACACCTCCGGCATCACCGCCGCCCTGGCCGACCTGCCGGGCACCCGGCTGGGGGAGACCACCGGACGCGACATCCTGATCGATCCGGTCGCCGGCGGCTGGGGCTGGGATCGGATGGATCTCGCCACCGTCCTGCGTCACGAGATCGGCCACGCCCTCGGCCTCGGCCACAGCGCCGAGGGATTGATGGCCACCGTCCTGCACCCGGGCGACCACTTCGCCGTGCCGGGCCAGTGGGCGGCTCAGGCCACCGGCGTCCAGGGAACCCTGGCACTCGAGGGCGATGAGGAAGAGGCGAAGGCCGAGCCGGAAGCCAAGCCCGAGCCCGCCAAGCCGGAACCGCCGAAGGCCGAGCCGGCCAAGGCCGAGCCGAAGCCGGAACCGAAGCCCGAGCCCGCCAAGGAAGAGCCCAAGCCCGAACCGTCCCCGGAACCGACGCAGGCCGCCCCCGAACCGGAGCCGCAGCCCGAGCCGTCCGCCCAGGCCGCCGAGCCCACGCCCGAACCGTCCGCGGAACCCACCACCGAGCCCGTGGCGGAACCCGCCGCCGTCGATCCCGAACCGGCCGCCACCTGGACGGTCCAGGGCGGCGTTGCGACCCTGGCCCTGCTCGGCGGCATCTCCAGCGGCAAGCTCTCCTACAACTCGGGCGACCTCGTCTTCACCGCGGACGGTGTCGCCTTCCGGGTCTCCGGTAGCGGCGTCGACCAGATCATCGTCACCGGCACCGGGGCGAACCGGATCACCGTCGATCTGGGCAGCTTCAAGGGGAACGCCGTCGAGATCGACATCGCCGGCCAGCACTACGAGGTCGACGTCGTCAACTCCGACGACGAGACCCAGGTCTCCGGCAAGGGACGATCCACGGACGGCGCCACCACCGCCACCCAGTCCGGCGGTGACGACGCGAAGCCGAACTACTCGGTGCTGGTGAAGAGCCTGCTCGCCATCCTGAAGATGGTCGCCCCGCAGTTCGCCGCCCGCATCGAGGTGGTCGGCTCGACCATCGTCGTCACCGGCGAGATCGACCTCGGCGACACCGGCGCGAACCTGGAACTCACCGCCCAGCAGGTGATCGCCGAGAGCGCCACCATCACCACCACGGGAACCGTCGCCCTCGCCGCCGTCGCCACCAACCCGGCAGCCACCGACGCGCTGGTCTCGATGCGCAACGCCACCCTCTTCGCCGGCGACGTCAGCCTCACCGCGACCGCCAAGGGCGACTCGCAGGCCAGCGCTGTCGTCTCCGTCACCAACTCGCAGATCACCGCCGGCTCGGTCGCGCTGATCGCTGACGCCTCGGTCGCCACCACCGGCAACCAGGCCACCAGCATCGCCACCGCCACTCTCGCCGACAGCACCGTCACCACACCCGGCAGTCTCAGCCTGCTGGCGACCAACGACGTCGGGCTGCAACTCGGCGGGGAGAACCTCGCCCCGAGCCTGACCGCCGTCACCTCCGCGGCCCTCACCGGCGACACCACGGTGACCGCGGGAGATGTCGCCCTGGCAGCGCAGGCGGTCGTGCAGGCTCGCGTCAACGCCACCGGCGACGCCGTCGTCCGGGTCGCCACCACCACCGAGGCCGGCCTCGCCGCCGGCACCCAGGTGCAACTGGCCGGTGGCGACCTCGCGGTCGCCGCGCATTCCCAGAACCTCACCCAGGTGGTCGCCGACCGGCTCGCAGTCGCCGTGGTGGACGCCCGCACGCTGGCCCTGCTCGGCACCGACGCCGGGCTGACCGGCGCCCGGTCGCTCAGCCTCACCGCCGACAGCCGCGACACCGCCACCGCGACCGGGGCGACCGCGGCGCTGATCTCGTCCGCCGTCTCCACCCGGGCCACCGTGGCGCCGGGCAGCCCACTGACCCTCACCGGCGATCTCACCGTCACCGCCCGCCAGCAGGCCACCGCCACCGCGGTCAGCCCCGGCACGGTCTGGGTGGTCGCCGACCACGACGTCCGCGCCGAGGTGCAGCGGTCGGTCACCGCCGGCGGCCGGCTCGCCCTGGTGGCGGACGGCACCTCCCGGCTCACCGCCCGGTCGACCGGCAGCAGTCAGCCCGCCGTCGCCCCCGACCTGGTTCTCTACGGCGGCCTCGCCGCCACTCCGATCGTCCTGCCGATCGCCCTGGTCGCCCTCGCCGGAGTCACCGCCTCGGTGACCGCCCAGGTCGATCTGCCCGCCGGCCTCGACCTGACCGCCGTCCGCGGCGCCGACCTGTGGGCCAACGCGGGCGGCAGTTCGGTGGTCACCGCGGGCAGCGGCGGCAGCGCCGACGCCGGCCGCTCCGTCGCCGTCAACGACGCGGGCTACGTCAGCCGGCTCGCGGTCGCCTCCCAGGTGCGGACCGACGGCCCGCTGGTCGTCCACGCCGGACGCGGACCACCGGGCTTCGCCACCACCGCAGCCATCTCCGTCGACCTCACCCGGCTCACCGCCACCACCCGTCCCGCCGGAGCCACCCTGGTTCTGGCCGCCTTCGGAGGCACCCTCACCGCCCCCGGAGCAACCCTCAGCTTCGCACCCGGCGCCCTCGCGTCGAACGCCTGGGTCGTCATCAGCCCGCGTTCCGCCACCGTCGCCGGCATCCGGCTCACCACCCCGGTCTACGATCTGCACGCCTGGGACGCCACCACCGGCGCCGTCATCTCCACCTTCGCCATCGCGCCCCGGCTGACCATCGCCGTCCCGGCCAGCGCCGCCGGCTCCGTCATCTATTACCTGGACGAATCCGGCTCGCTGCAGCAGCAGGCCACCAGCTACGACGCGGCCACCGGCACCCTGACCGCCGACCTGCCGCACTTCTCCGCCTACGCCGGCGGCTCCCCGCTCGACGGCATCGTCAGCTGGCTGCTCCCGCTGCTGGGCTCCCTGGTCGCCGGCACCCACACCCTGGACGACCTGGAACTGGTCCCCGGCGTCACACTGAGCGACGCCAGCCTCACCATCGCCCCCGGCGCCAGCGCCAGCGGCGGCAACTACACCGGCTCGGTCTCCGTCACCGGAACCTTCGGCGTCGACCTCGGCGCGGTCACCGGCTCGGCCACCCTGACCATCGCCTACACGCTGGCCAACCAGCCGCTGGCGAACGGCTCGCTGGTCTTCACCCTCAGCAACTTCAACCTGACCGTCGCCGGCGCCGCCAGCCTCACCATCAACTCGGCCGTCGTCGCCCAGGAGGGCAACGAGCTGACGATCACCGCCACCGGCGTCTCCGTGGACGTGGCCGGCGGGTTGATCACCCTCTCTGCCGGCAGCCTCAGCACCACGTTCGGCACCCCGGCCGTGCCGGCCGACCCGTCCTCGATCGACTTCACCGTCTCGGGCCCGATCAGCATCGGCAGCGGCCTCAGCATCAGCAACGCCACCATCCACTACTCCACCGCCGACGGCCTGGCGGTCACCGCCACCGGAGCCAGCCTCGACGTCGCCGGCCAGCAACTCTCCGGCAACTTCGCCTTCACCACCGCCACCGACCTGGTCACCGTGACCGTCAGCAACGCGGCGCTGTCGGTCGGCGGCGGCGTCGTCCAGCTCAGCAACGGCACCGCCACCCTCAGCATCCCGACCGTCGGCGACGTCACCGGATCGGTCAGCGGCACGATCTCGCTCAACCTCCCGGGCGTCACCGCCGGCGGAACCTTCAGCGCCACGATCGGCGCCAGCAGCACGACGGTCACCGCGAGCAACGCCAGCCTGACCGTCCTCGGCGTCACCCTGGCGGCCACCTCGGTCACCTTCACCACCAGCGGCACCACCACCTCGCTGGCGCTGGCCGGCGTCGCCTTCAGCCTCGGCGGCTTCGTGGCGGTCACCGGCGGATCGGCCACGCTGACCGTCACCCCGGCCGGGGTCGAAGGCACCATCGCCGCGACCGTGAGCGTCACCCTGCCGGGCGGTCTGCTCAGCATCGCCGGCGCCGCGGTGAACGTCGGCGTCAACACCGCCACCGGCTACCTGCGGGTGCAGGTCACCGTCGCGGCCGGCAGCCCGATCCAGTTCGGCTCCCTCGGCACCCTCTCCGGCTCGCTCGGCTTCACCCAGTCGACCAAGGGCGGCATCACCGAGACGGTGGTCGCGCTGAGCGGCGTCACCGTGAACATCTCCGACGGCGCCGCCACCCTCACCGACGGCACCGGCCTGCTGGTGATCCGTCCGGCCGGCGTCGCGGGCTTCGTCTCCGGCAAGCTCACCGCCGGCGGCGCCGGGGCCAGCGTCGGCGGCACCGCCCTGGTGCAGATCAACACCATTCTCAACACCGCTGTCGACGCCCAGGTCGAGCTGGACGGACGCACGCTGAAGGTCGCCTTCCCGGCCTCGGCGACCACCGTCTTCAACCTGAGCATCACCGCTGGGACGCTGCGGATCGGCGACTTCGTCGTCATCGAGGGCAGCATCGCCCTGACCGAGAAGACCGTGCAGCTTGGGGGCGCGGACACCACGGTCAAGACCTTCGCCGGCTCCGGCCTGCAGGTCTTCCTCGGTCAGGGCCCCGCCCACACCGCGAGCGGGGCGATCAACCCGCTGGCGGTCGGCGTCCTGCTCAGCAACGCGCAGCTCGGCCTGGTGCAGGTCGGCGAGGGCGCGTCCGCCACCTACGCGGTCGTGGCCAGCGGCACCGTCACCATCCTCGGCGTCCCGGGCGTGACCATCGCCGGCACCACCTCCGTCCGCTTCAACAACACCGGCCAGACCGTCTCCGCCAGCCTCACCATCCCGGCCGTCGGCGATCCGGTCGCGACCGTGCCGGTGGAGTTCACCGAGACCAGCGTCACCGCCTTCACGATCAGCAACGCGAGCCTCGGCTTCGGCGGCATGACGCTGCAGGCCGAGAAGATCACGGTCAGCCAGGACGCCACCGGCGACCTGACGTTCGCCGTCACCAACGGCAGCATCGACCTCGGCGGCGTCCAGATCACCGAGATCGGCTCCGACCTCACCGTCGGCGCCAGCGGCGTCGTGGCCAGCCTGACCGCCAAGGTCAGCCTCCCGGCCGCCGGCATCACCGACCTCGGCGTCACCGTCGAGGTCGACACCCGGCCGTCGGCCACCGTCCGGCTCCGCGTCGAAATCAGCGGCATCGACCTGACGGTGCTCGGCCAGACGATCACCGTGGCCACCCTCGAGATCACCCGGACGGCGACCACCACCAGCATCGCGATCACCGACGCCGAACTCGTCCTCGGCGGGGGAGACCTCACGGTCACCGTGGCCTCCGGCCTGCTGGTCGTGGCACCGGGCGGCGTCACCGGCAGCTTCACCGCCTCGTTCAGCGGCGACTTCACCGACCTGTTCACCGCCTCGGCGAGCATCCAGCTGCAGATCAACACCAACCCCGCCGCGGCCGCCGGCCTGCCGGGCGGCCCCTACCTGCGGGTCAGCGTCACCAACGCCGAACTGACCATCGCCGGCCAGCAGTTCACCGTCGGCAGCGCGGTGATCGTCAAGGGCGGCGCTGACCCCAACGCCCTCGAGGTCACCCTGAGCGGCGTCGCGGTCGACTTCGGCGGCGGGCTGGTCACCCTGACCAACGGAACCGGCCACCTCAGCTTCGGCGCCGACGGCACCACCGCCGGCTTCTCCGGCACCATCGCGGTGAACATCCCGAACGTCACCTTCACCGGAACGCTGAGCCTGGACGTCAAGGACGTCACCGCTCCGACCGCCGAGACCAGCTTCGCCTTCAAGGGCACCGGCATCAGCCTCACCATCTTCGGCCAGACCCTCACCGGCGACCTCACCGTCACCAGCGACGCCAGCGGCCTGATCATCGACGTCGGCAACGCCGCCCTCTCCTTCGGCGGTGGCGTCGTCCGGCTCACCGAGGGCATCGCGCACCTCACCGTCCCGAGCGCGGCCGGCAGCAAGCCCACCGGCACCGTCAGCGGCACCATCCAGCTGGACGTCCCCGGCGTCGCCCTCGGCGGCACCTTCACCGCCACCTTCGGGCCGACCGTCGCCGACCCGGCCCACGAGGTGACCATCAGCGCGACCGGCCTGACCATCACGGTCGCCGGCATCGCGATCAGCGCCGCCGAACTCACCTTCTCGCGCACCCTCGGCACCACGACCCTGCACCTGGACGACGCCCACCTCAGCTTCGGCCCCAGCGGCGATCCGTTCGTGGCCCTCACCGCGGACGTCGACCTCACCATCACCCCCGCCGGCATCAGCGCCACCATCGACGCCCAGGCCACCGTCAAGGTGCCCGGCCTGATCGACCTGCCCAACGCGGACGTCAAGCTCGTCATCGACACCGCCACCGGCTACCTGCGGGTCGAACTCGAGATCGCCGAGGCGGACGCGCTGGTGGTCGGCCCGGGCGCCGGCATCGGCTCGCTCTTCGGCAGCTTCTCCTTCACCCAGTCGACCACCGGCGGCGCGGTGGAGACCGTGGTCGCGCTCACCGGCGTCACCGTCAAGGTCGGCTCCCCGGTGGTCGCCACCGTCGCGGACGCCGAGGGCCTGCTGGTGATCCGGACGGGCGGCGTCGCCGGCTACGTCTCCGGCACCCTCGAGGCCGACTTCGCGCCGATCACCGCCGGGGCGACCGCGCTGGTCAAGTTCAACACCATCCTCAACACCGAGATCGACACCTCGGTCGTCCTGGGCGGCAAGACGCTCAACGTGAAGTTCGCGCCCACCGCGAGCCAGGTGCTGGAGATCAGCATCTCCGGCGCCTCGCTGAAGATCGGCGACTTCGTCACCATCGAGGGCAACCTCACCTTCGGGCCGCAGGACGTCACCATCGGCGGCGTCCTGGTCCCCAATCTGGACGTGGTCGTCGGCACCGGCCTGATGGTCTTCCTCGGCCAGGGCCCGGCCACCACCGACGACGGCGAGGTCAACCCGCTGGCGGTCGGCGTGCTGCTGAGCAACGCGCGGATCGCCCTGGTCAAGAACGGCACCCAGTACGCGCTGCTGGCGACCGGCACCGTCAGCATCATCGGCGTCCCGGGGCTCACCCTCACCGGCACCACCACCGTCCGCTACAACGACCTGGCCGGCGCGGTCACCGGCAGCCTGACGGCGGCCGGCGGCGATCCGGACGTCGTCCTCGATCTCGCGGCCGGGGTCACCGAGTTCCAGGTCTCCGACGCCACCCTCGCCTTCGCCGGCCAGTCGCTGACCGGAACCTTCGGGTTCAGCAGCAGCACCACCGGCACCACCATCACCGTCGCCGACGGCGCGCTCTCGCTGGGCGGCGCGGTCTCGCTCACCGCGATCAACGGCCAGCTGACGATGAGCGCCGCCGGCCTGGTCGCGAACCTGGCCGCCAAGATCTCCGTCCCCGCCATCGGGCTCAACGAGGTCACCGCCTCGCTGCAGGTCGACACCACGCCGGCCGCCACCGTCCCGCTGAAGGTGGCGCTCACGGGCATCGACCTCTCGATCGCCGGTCAGACCCTGCAGGTCGGCAACCTCGAGATCTCCCGCGAGAACGCCGGCGGCGTCCTCACCACCCGGGTCACCATCGCGGCCGCCACGCTCAGCCTGGGCGGCGGCGTGGTCACCGCCAGCATCGCCACCGGCTCGCTGGTGCTCGGCGCCGGCGGCATCAGCGGCTCGATCGCCGCCAGCGTCACCACCAGCATCCCCGGCCTGGTGCTCAGCGCCGGCGTCGACCTGCAGGTCAACACCAACGCCACCGCGGTCGGCACCCTGCCGGCCGGGCCGTACCTGCGGCTGGCGATCACCAACGCGACCATCGCGGTGGCCGGCCAGGAGCTCAAGGCCAACCTGACCCTCACCCAGACCACCGGCGCCACCGGCCCGGTCGTCGACGTCACCGTCAGCAACGCCAGCCTGGTGCTCGGCGGCGGCGCGATCAGCCTGACCAACGGCGCCGGCCACCTGATCTCCGACGGCGCGAACCTCAGCGGCGTCCTCTCCGGCACGATCACCGTCGCCATCCCGAACGTCGCGATCAGCGGCAGCCTCGCCGTCCGGCTCGACACCGCCACCCAGAGCTACGCGGTCACCGGCACCGGCATCAGCCTGGCGATCCTCGGCCAGACCCTGTCGGGCGACCTGAGCGTCGCCAGCACCCCGACCACCCTGACCCTCGACCTCACCAACGCCGAACTCTCCCTCGGCGGCGGCCTGGTGAAGCTCACCGGCGGCGAGGCCCACCTGACCTCCACCGCGGCCGGTGTGGCGGGCAGCGTCAGCGGCACCCTCGAACTGGCCGTGCCGGGCGTCACGGTCACCAGCACGCTGACCGCGATCTTCGACCCGGCCGGCGACCCGAAGCTGAAGGTCGGCGTGACCAATACCGACATCGGGATCGCCGGTGTCACCCTGCATGTCGACTCGCTGTGGTTCTCCCAGGCCGCGGACGGCAGCGTCCGGCTGTCGGTCACCGGCGCCTCGCTCGCGCTCGGCAGCTTCGTCACCGTCACCGGCGGCACCGCCGACCTGACCGTCGCCGCCACCGGCGTCAGCGGGACGATCAGCGCCAACGCCACGATCGCGGTGCCGGGCCTGCTGAACACCACCGGCGCCGTGAAGGTCACCGTCAACACGGCCACCGGTTACCTCGCCGTCGAGGTCACCAACCTGAGCGTCGAGATCGGCTCGATCGGCAAGCTCACCGGCGACTTCGCCTTCGTGCAGTCCACCAGCGCCGGCGTCACCGAGACCGTGATTGCGCTGAGCAACGTCCGCGCCGACGTCACCGCCCTCGGCGACCCGGGCTCCTACGAACTGACCGAAGGCTCCGGCCTGCTTGTCATCCGGACCGGGGGAGTGGCCGGCTTCATCTCCGGCAAGGCCAACCTCTCCGCTGGGCCGATCGACGCCTCCGGCACCGTGCTGCTGCGGATCAACACCATCCTCAACACCGCGATCGACACCTCGGTCGAGTTGAACGGCCGCACCCTGGCGGTCAAGTTCGCCGCCTCGGCCGAGACCGTCTTCTCGCTCACCATCTCCGAGGCCACCCTCAACATCGGCGACTTCGTCACCATCGAGGGCAGCGTCAGCTTCGAGGGCGACCGCTTCGCCGGCACCGGCCTGATGGTCTTCCTCGGCCAGGGCCCGGTCAAGATCGAGGGCGGCGGCATCAACCCGCTGGCGGTCGGCGTCCTGCTCAGCGACGCTCGGATCGCGCTCATCCGCAACGTCGGCGCGACCACCACCTACGCCCTGGTCGCCAGCGGCACCGTCTCGATCATCGGCGTCCCGGGCGTGACCATCACCGGCACCACCAGCGTCCGGGTCAACACCACCGGCGGCGCGGTCAACGAGACCCTCAGCATCCCCGGCAGCAGCGACCCCGGCATCCCGGTCGTCTTCACCGGCCCCGAGGCCTCCTTCACCGTCAGCAACGCGACCCTCGCCTTCGCCGGCCAGTCGCTCACCGGCACCTTCGGCTTCTCGATGGCCGGCACCGATGTCAAGATCACCATCGCCGACGCCGCGCTGAACTTCGGCGGCGCCGTCACCATCTCGAACATCAACGGCAGCTTCCTGATGACCCCGGCCGGGCTCGTCGCCGAACTGGACGCCACCTTGTCGATCCCGGCGATCGGGCTGGCCGGCACCGGCGTCACCGTCGCCGTCGACACCCGCGTCGGCGCGACCACCCCGCTGCGGGTCGAGGTCTCGAACCTCACCCTGGCGATCGCCGGGCAGTCGCTGCAGATCGGCCGGATGGTCGTCGAGAAGGCGACCGCCGGCGACGGCACCGCCACCACCTACCTGGCGCTCAGCGGGGTCGGGCTCGACCTGGCCGGCGTGGTCACCCTCAGCAACGGCAGCGGCTTCCTGGTCGTCACCGCCACCGGAGTCGCCGGACGGATCGGCGGCAGCATCGCCGTCAACCTGCCGGGCGTCACCCTCGGCGGCACCCTGGCGGTGGCCATCAACAACACCGCCGCGCCGGTCAACTCGTCGGTCACCGTCGGCGGCCAGGTCACCAGCCTGGTGCTGCCGGCCGGCCCGTACCTGCGGGTCGAGGGAGTCGGGGTCACCCTGGGCATCCTGGGCCAGACCATCAGCGGCAACATCGCCTTCGAGAGCGCCACCACCACCGGTCCCACCCCGCAGCCCGTGGTGCGGGTCGCCCTCACGAACGTCAGCATCAGCCTCGGCGGCGCCAGCCCGATCGCCACCCTCAGCAACGGCACCGCCCTGCTGATCTCGAAGAGCGGCGTGCTGGCCGGACGGATCAGCGGCACCATCGCCCTCAATGTCCCCGGCGTCACGCTCAGCGGCACCCTCGGCGTCCTGGTCAACACCGGCACCACCGCCGTCAACGAGACCTTCCGGGTCGGCGACGCCGAGCCGCTCAGCCTGGTCGTCCCGGCTGGTGTGGTCGCCGGAACCACCACCCCCGCCACCTACCTCGCGGTCACCGGGACGGCGGTCACCCTCAACATCGCCGGCCAGAGCCTGCAGGCCGACTTCGAACTCGAACTGGTCGGGCCCACCACCACGCTGCGGCTGCGCAACGCCGCGCTGAAGCTCGGCGGGACGGCCGCCGCCCCGCTGCTCAGCGTCACCCAGACCCCCGGCACCACCGGCAGCTTCGTCTTCGGGACGGCCGGGATGACCGGATCGATCTCCGTCCAGCTCTCGGTCGCGGTCCCGGGTGTCAGCGTCAGCGGCAGCGTCGCCATCGAGATCGACACCAACCCCGCCTCGCCCAAGCTCGTGGTGCGCGGCGACGACCTGAGCCTGACCGTCCTCGGCCAGGTCATCACCGCCGACGTCACCTTCGAGCAGGTCACCAACGCCACCGGCGCCCGGGTCGTCCGGGTCGGCCTCGCCGACGGCAGCGTCCGGCTCGGCGGCAGCAGCCCGGCCGACGCCGTGGTCGTGGTCTCCGGCCTCACCGGCCTCTTCGTGATCACCCCGGCCGGAGTGGCCGGACGACTCGCCGGGCAGATCAGCCTCAACATCCCGCAGGTCGAGTTCTCCGCCGGCGTCTCGCTCGCGGTCAACACCACCTCGGCGGCCGTCAACCAGACCCTCACCGTCGGCAGCGGCCAGGTCTCCGTGCAGCTGCCGGCCGGCCCGTACCTACGGGTGGAGGCGACCGGGGTCACCCTCAAGGTCGCCGGGCAGTCGCTGAAGGGCAACCTGCTGATCGAGCAGATCACCACCAACGCGCTGCCCGCCCGGGCGGACAACCCGGCCACGCCGCAGGACGATTCCGCTCCCGCGGTGCCCGCCAGCCAGGTCATCCGGATCGCCGTGACCGGCGCCGAGCTCAGCATCGGCGACGGCACCCGCACCGTCCTGAAGGTCACCGGCGGCGAGGCCCTGGTCGTGGTGCTCGGCACCGGCGCGAGCGCCAAGATCGCCGGACGCATCTCCGGCACGGTCGCCCTGGTCGGCGTCCCCGGCGTCACGCTGACCGGCACCCTCGGCGTCGAGATCAACAACACCGGCACCGACGTCCGGCAGGCCTTCACGATCGGCACGACCACCACCACCCTGGAACTCAAGGCGGGCGACACGCTGCGGATCACCGGCACCAACGTGGTGATCGGCGTCGCCGGCTTCGAGCTCACCGCCAGCCTGGTCATCAAGCAGGTCGACCACGACTCCAGCCCGGCCACGCCGCCGCAGACCCGGATCGAGATCAGCAACGGCTCGCTCTCCCTCGGCGGCAACCTGGTCAAGGCCACCAACATCGCCGGCAACCTGGTCATCAACCCGGCCACCACCAGCGCCGCCGGCAGCGTCTCCGGCAACCTCGGCGCGAGCCTGCAGGTGCTGGTGCCCGGCATCGCGATCGACGGCGCCGCCACCGTCGCCTTCGACACCGCCGCCACCGGCAGCACCCCGAAGGTCTCGGTGACGGTCGCGGCCCGCACCCCGGCCAACACCAAGATCCTGGTCGGCATCGGCGGCGACAACCCGGCCACGGCCCCCGCCGTCCGGCTGGAGGCCACCACCCTCACCATCGAGGTGGCCGGCGACGGCTCGGTCAAGCTCGCCTTCACCGGCGTCGGCTTCAACCTGGGCGGCATCGTGCAGGCTTCCGGCTGGGACGGCGCCTTCTCGCTCACCGCCGCCGGCATCGTCGGCCGGCTGACCGGGGGCGTCCCGACCTTCAGCCTGCCCAGCAGCCAACTCGCCTTCGGCAGCAGCGGCACCTTCTCCTTCGCCATCAACACCACCTCGGTCGAGGCGGACGACCCGCTGAGCACCACCGGCGGCAAGATCCAGGCCGGGCCGTTCTTCGCGGTCGAGCTGGCCTCCTTCTCGGTCACCGTCGGCGGCGCCTCCGGCGTGGTGCTCAGCGGCGACTTCCTGGTCAGCGTCGCGACCGTCGTCAGCACCGGCGCCACCAAGATCGCGCTCGGCTTCAACAACGTCTCCGGCTCGGTCGGCGGCGCCTCGGGCATCAACATCGAAGGTGCCCGCGGCGCCTTCATCATCGACGCCAACCCGGTCGGCGTCTTCAGCGGCAAGATCGCCGCCGGCAGCGGCGGGGGCGCGACCATCGGCGCCGAGGTCTCCGTCCGCATCAACACCGGCACGGCCCCGGTCGACACCGCGGTCACCGTCAACGGCACCACGATCCCGATCGTCTTCGGGTCGACCGAGGTCGCGGTGACGACGCCGACCTACAAGGCCTACCTGCAGTTCGAGGTGACCGCCACTCTCAAGCTCGGCAACTTCGTCGAGATCTCCGGCACCTTCAGCAGCGCACCCGGCGGCATCACCATCTCCGGGCTGACCATCTTCGTCGGCGACGGCCCCGGCTTCCTGGCCGACAAGGTCACCCGCAACCCGATGGCCCGCGGCGTCTACATCACCAACGTCAACGGCGCCGCCGTGAACGACAGCGCCGGCGCGCTGGAGTCGCTGGCCGTCGGCGGCACGATCGAACTCGTGGGCATCCCCGGCGTCACGCTCTCGGGCACCGCCGCGGTCTTCTTCAACAAGAAGACCAGCACGGTGTCGATCGCCTCCCCGCTGGGCACCGGCAACGTGACGCTGCTTGCCGCGGCGAACGCGACCACCCCGTACCTCAAGGTCGGCGGCTCGCTGACCATCGCCGTCGCCGGTCAGGAACTGAGCGGGCCGATCGCCATCACCTACGGAGCCGGGCAGCTCACCGTCCAGCTGGGCGCGGCGGCCAACGTGCTCGGCGTGCCGTCCGCCCCGCTCACCATGTCCTTCGGCGACGGGCTGATCAGCTTCGCCATCGCCACCGGCACCATCGACCTCAGCCCGGCCGGCGTCGCGCTCGCCTTCGACGTCACGGTCACCACCGGCGCCGGGCTGCCGTTCACCCTCGGCGGCGGCACCGCGAAGCTGCGGCTCAACACCCGCACCGCGGACGCCACCATCGACGGCGAGACCGTCCCGGCGCAGTCGGTGTGGGTGCAGCTCGGCACCACCGCCAGCCCGCTCTCGCTCACCTTCTCGGGCCAGACCATCACCGGCGTCTTCGTCTTCTCGCAGGTGGTCGGCCAGGTCGCCGCCAACGCGCCGCCCGGCACCAAGCCGCCGGTCACCACCCAGATCCTGGCCCGCAACGTCGGCCTCACCCTGGGCACCGCCACGGCCGGCCTGGTGCTCAGCGGCGGCGAGGCCTTCTTCACCCTGCGCCAGATCGAGGTGCCGCCCGCGGTCAACGCCCCGGCCGGCACGCCGTCCACCTACAAGCCGGCCTTCGCCGGGACGATCCGCGGCACGATCGCGCTCATGGCGGGCAGCGGGGTGAGCCTCACCGGCACCCTCGGCGTCGCCATCAACACCGCCGACATCGCCGTCTCGGCGAGCGTGACGGTGGACGGCGTCCCGACCTCGCTCTCGCTGCCGGCCGGCCCGTACCTGCGGATCTCCGGCACCGGGCTGCGGCTCACCGTCGCCGGCCAGAGCGTCACCGCCGACCTGGTCTTCGAGAAGGACGCCGGCGGCACCGTCCACGTCCAGATCAGCAACCTGACCGCCGCCTTCGGCAACGGCACCACCGACTTCGTCCGGCTCACCAACGGCACCGGCAACCTGACCGTCGCCGCCACCGGGCTCTCCGGCAACGTCAGCGGCACCGTCGCGCTGAACATCCCCGGCATCGAGATCGTCGGCACCCTGGCGCTGACCTTCGGCCCGGGCAGCCTCAGCTTCGGCGCCAGCAACGTCACCGTGAAGGTCGGCGGCTTCGAACTCCAGGGCAGCGTCTCGGTGCTGCAGGAGACCGTCGGCCTCACCAAGGTCACCTCGATCAGCTTCGCGGTGCAGGCCCAGTTCGGCGACCCGATCGGCACCGTCAACCTCTCCGGCGCGCTGACCCTCAGCCCGGCCGGCGTCCGTGGTTCGGTGGCGCTCACCGAGACCTCGCTCAGCCTCGGCACCGGGGTGAGCCTGACGGCCGACTCGCTGCGCTTCGACATCGACACCACCGCGGGCAAGGTCGGCATCTCCGGCACCGGCATGAAGATCGTGCTCGGCAGCACCGAGATCGTCGGCTCCTTCAGCGTCACCCGGGCGCCCGCCGGCTCCGGCGGCATGCGCACCGTGATCGCGGTGGTCGGCGCCAGCCTGAAGCTGGGCGGCGCGAGCCCGATCCTGCACAGCATCAACGGCGTCTTCGTCCTGGTCCCGCCGGCCGGCGCGGTCGCCGGCGGCCTGGCCGGGTCGCTGAGCGGCACCGTCGACCTGAGCGGCCTGCTGCCGAGCTCCGTCCAGGTCTCCGGCGGCTTCTCCCTGGTCGTCAACCGCACCACCCAGGCGGTCAACGAGTCGGTCACCCTCGCGGGCGTCACCACCACCCTCAATGTGAAGGCGGCACCGGCGGGCGGCTACCTGAAGGTCGCCGGCACGAACGTCACCATCTCGGTGATGGGCCAGAGCCTGCGCGGCTCGGTCTCCATCGAGCTGGACGGCTCCACCACCAAGGTCGTCATCACCGACGCCGAACTGCGGCTCGGCGACGGAGTCACCGACCTCGTCGTGCTCAGCCAGATCAACGGCTCCTTCACCCTCGGCGGCACCGCGCCGAACCGGTACCTCTTCGGCCAGCTGAGCGTCCGGGTCGCCCTCAACGTGCCGGGCGCCAGCTTCGGCGGCGACCAGCTCTGGCTGCGGATCAACACCGACACCGCCGCCCACGACGGCATCGACGCGGGCAGCCTCGAAGTCGGCGCCACCAACGCCTACCTCGAGGTCGCCGGCCAGCGCCTGACCGGCAGCTTCTGGATCAAGCAGTCCGGCCCCGCCACCGCCAAGGTCACCACCATCGTCGCCACCGGCGTCAGCCTCTTCGTCGGCGACCCGGGCGGCGCCGGCGAGGCCGACGACCGCGGCCTGAAGCTGACCAACGGCAGCGCCACCATCCTGCTCACCACCGCCGGAGTCGCGGCGAAGATCTCGGTGAGCGTCGACCTGGTCGGGCTGCCGGTCACGGTCGGCGCCGGCGCCCCGGTCACGGTCGAGATCAACACCACCCCGGCCGCCGTCAAGCGCACCGACCTCGGCCTCGACCTGCCGGCCGGCAGCTTCCTGCGGGTGCAGCTGGGCACCGCGGCGCAGCCCTTCGTGCTGGCGATCGCCGGGCAGTCGCTGAGCGGCGTCTTCTCCTTCGAGAAGGTCACCACCGCCGGCGCCGACAAGCGCCTGGGCACCACCGACGACGTCATCAGCCTGAAGATCGCCGCCACCAAGGTCGGGCTCTTCCTCGGCGCCGACCAGGGCACCACCGACCAGTCCGACGACGTCGGGCTGCGGCTCAGCGACGGCACCGCCCTGCTGCTGATCACCCCGCAGGGCATCGCCGGCACCATCTCGGCGAGCGCGAGCCTGCGGCTCGGCGCCGGCATCGGCGGGCTCACCGTCAACGTCTCGGTCGCCATCAACCAGTTGCGCGGCCAGGACGGCAGCTCGACCACCACCTTCCTGCCGGTGGCCGTCGCCGAGCAGTTCGTCGTCGGCGGCGCCGTCACCACCCTCACCCTGCCGGCCGGCTACTACATCAAGGCCTCCGTCACCGGCCTGGCGCTCGAACTCGGCGGTCAGCGGTTCACCACCGACCTCAGCGTCGAGCATCGCGCCGTGCTGGTCGGCGGCAAGATCACCGCCACCCCGGCCTACGAGACCGTCATCGGCTTCGCCAACCTGAGCCTGCGGCTCGGCACCCCCGAGCGGGACGTCGTGGTCGTCAGCAACGGCCAGGGCACCTTCACCATCACCGGAGGCGGCATCGTCGGCAAGCTCTCGGCCAACGTCGCCATCGACGTCCCGGGCGTCACCTTCAGCGGCTCGTTCAGCCTGCTGCTGAGCACCCTGACCGGCCCCGGCTCCTACACCCTGACGGACGGAACCGTCGTCGCGCCGAACAGCATCGCGGTCAGCGGCACCAACATCGCCATCGAGATCGCCGGCCAGCGGCTCAACGTCGGCGGCGTCGGCTTCGCCAAGAACGCGGCCGGCGACGTGGCGGTCGTCCTGACCAATGCCACCCTGGCCCTCGGCGACGGCTCCAAGACCTTCGTGACGGTCACCGTCACCTCCGGCGTGCTGCTGGTCACCAAGGCCCAGCCGGGCGTCGCCGGCGGCATCGCGGCCAGCCTGAACGCCACGCTGACGGTGGCCCCGGATCTGGCCGACAAGCTCCCGTTCTCGGCCTCCCTGCCGGTGCTGCTGCAGCTCAACACCACCTCGGTGCGGGTCACCCGCAACGTCACCATCGGCGGCGTGAGCGCCTCGATCGACGCGCCGGCCAACACCGTCCGCGTCCAGATCGGCGCCCCGGGCAGCCCGGCCACGATCACCCTCTTCGGCCAGACCGTCTCCGCGGTCATCGCCATCGAGCAGACCCGGACGGCCGCCGGCACCAAGGTCGTCCGGCTCGGTTTCACCGAGGTCACCATGTTCCTCGGCGAGGTGGTCGGCGCGGCCGACAACTACGCCACCGGCGACCTGGCGACCTTCAACGACCGCGGCGTGCTGCTGCGCGGCGGCCAGGGCGCCGTGATCATCAACCCGTCGGGCATCGCCGGCCAGTTCTCCGGCTCGGTCAACGTGATCAACCTGCCGGTGCAGGTGGGGGTCGGCAACTTCTCCGTCCAGGTGAACACCCTCGGCGTGGCGGTGAACGAGACGGTCACCTTCCTCGGCAACGACGGCACCACCAAGACCACCACCCTGAAGCTGGTGAAGGGCCCGTACCTGCGGGTCGCCGCCGAGGGCATCGACCTCGGCATCGGCGGGGTCGTCCTGCACGGCGACGTGGCCTTCGAGCGGGTCGGCACCCCGGCGGTCACCAAGATCGGCCTGAACAACGTCTCGCTGAAGTCGTCCAGCGGCGAGACCCTCGCGGGCAGCAGCGGCCAGGGCCTGATCTCGGCCAGCGGCGCGCTCATCATCTTCCCGGCGGGCGCCACCACCGCGACCGGCACGACGACCACCACCGGCGGCGTGGCCGGCGTCCTGACCGGCAAGGTCGCGGTCGCCGCAGGCGACTTCGCGCTCGGCGCCTCGATCGGCTTCGCCATCAACACCACCGGCGCGAACGTCGACCAGACCATCCTGGTCGGCGGCCAGAACCTGGTCGTCAAGGTGGGCGCGGCCAACCGCTTCGCCTTCGTCATCCAGAACGTCTCGCTCGACCTCGGCGACTTCTTCGAACTGCGCGCCGGCCAGATCGTGATCGCCTCCGGCATGTTCTCGGGCACCGGCCTGGAGATCTTCATCGGACGCGGCCCGTCCAAGCTCGACGACGGCTCGGACAACCCGAACGCCATCGGCGTGCTGATCACCAACGCCTCCATCGAGGTGAAGATGGCGACCGGCTCCGGCTTCGCGCTGCGGGCCCGCGGCCAGTTCGCCCTGCTCGGCCTGGACGGGCTGACCGTCAGCGGCACCGTCTACTTCACGATCAACACCTCCGGCGAGATCATCACCCCGGGCGCCATCGCCGCGGATCTGCCCAACGGTCTCGCCGCCATGGACGGCGCCATCTCGGCCAACGCCTTCGGCTTCCAGGCCACCGGCGTCAGCATCGGGGTCGCGAACGTCTTCCAGATCACCGGCAACCTGAGCCTCACCCGGCAGCCGCTCGGCGATCTCGACCTGGTCTTCAACCCGGTCGGCATCGCGATCAAGGTCGGCGGCACCAATATCGCCTTCCTGCAGGGCTACGCCTCCTTCACGATCGGCTCGGCCACCGGCTTCCGGTTGAACAGCTTCAAGGTGCTGGCCTTCAAGCTCTTCCCGACCAACGACTACATCTCCTCGGCCACGCCGACCACCGGCACCTCGGTGCTCTTCCCGACCGCCGACCTGGCCGGGCCGTACAAGGGCAGCACGGACGCCCCGGCCACCAACCAGATCAAGGTCGTCTACACCGACCTCAACGGCGTTGGCATCAACGACGCCACCATCCTCGACGCCGATCCGGAGTTCCAGATCCTGGTCAACGGCGTGGTCAGCTCGGTGCAGCCGGTCGGCGCCCCGGTCAAGAACGGCAACGTCTGGACGTACACCCTCACCGGGAACCTGCCCGACGGCCTGATCACCGTCCGCTTCCTGCCGGGTTCGTTCGCCACCCAGACCGGCGTCACCGCCATGGGCGAGGACGAGTTCTTCATCCGCTTCACCCCGGCCATCCAGCCCGGCACCACGGTCGTCCAGCAGGAGGCGGGCCCGATCGCCACCGTCGCCAGCCCCTCCAACGGCGGCACCATCACGGTCGCGCAGATCAATGCGCAGGGCTACATCGACGTCACCTACACCAGCCTGGACGGCACCCCGATCCGCAAGGACACGCTGAACACCACCGTGCCCTTCCAGATCACCGGCAGCGGCGTGGCCGACCTGGCCCGTACCTCCGGCAACGCCGACGCGGCGCTGAACAACCGTCCGGTCCTGACCGGCGGCGTGCCGCTGCTGATCGCCGGCCTGGCCGACAGCGCCACCTCGGTGACCTACCGGTACTTCCTGAAGGACGTCAACACCGCCAACGCGACCCCGCTCTTCAAGACCGGCGACATCACCCTCACCTTCGTCGGCAACTTCTACTCCCAGGGCGCCGCCGGGGCGCCGCCGCTGGGCAACCTGCGGGCGGCCGGACAGACCCAGACCTTCCGGATCGACCCCTCGGCGCCGGGCGAATCCACCACCGGCGGTGCGGTGAACCTCGGGCCGCTCTCGCTGCAGGGCCCGAGCATCGGCCTGGCCGACTTCGGATTCCAGGACGGCATGGTCGTGCTGTCGATCGCGATCAGTCTCGACCGGGCCACCCTCGACTTCAACCAGACCGCCAACACCGGCGGCCCGGGCGCCCCGACCCAGGTCACCAGCACGCCGTCCAAGGATCAGCCGTCGGTCACCCTGCTCGGCATCATGGGCATCTTCGACCTGAAGGTGGACGTCTTCGGCCTGCTGCAGGGCAACGTCCGGATCGAACCGACCGGCAAGTGGTCGCTGCGGGTCGGCTCGCTCGAGGCGATCATCCCGGACGTGGCGATCCTCACCGCCACCGGAATCGTGGTCGGCTATGACCCGGCCGCGGCGCGCGGCCAGGAGCTGATCCGGATCTACACCGCCGACCTCACGCTGCCGAAGTTCGGCATCAGCGGGAAGCTGCGGCCGTGGGATCCGAACGCGAAGTCGAACATCAGCGTCAACAACGACGTCGATCCGTCGACCGTGCCCGCCGCGCTGGTGCCCGGCCTCTCCATCCGCGACAACGGCTTCACCCTCGGCACCGCCGAGCTGATGTACCGTCCGGCGGGGTCCACCCTGCCCGCGGGCCAGGCCGGCAACGAGCTGACCTCGTCCTCGCCGAAGATCGGGCTGGCCGGCATCCTCGAACTGGACGACATCCGGGTCGGCATCAACGGGCTCAAGGTCGACTTCGACGCCGACAACCCGATCGGCGACTTCACCGGCTCGATCTACATCGCCACCGGCGGCGCGAAGCTCTTCCCGGGCAAGACGGTCAGCGCGTCCATCACCGACCGCAAGACCGCGGACGACGTGCGTCCGGACGGAACCCCGGACGACGAGGCCTTCCGGATCGCGCTGACCTTCACCGAAGGCCATGTCGACGCCTTCCAGCTGAACATCGACACCCTCGAGATCGTCATCGGCACCTACGTCACCCTGACCGCCCGGAACTTCCAGCTGGACACCGGCGCCGTCGGCACCGACGACCTGCTGGTGAGCTTCGACGCGGTCGGCGCCACCGTCAGCATCGGTTCGGTGAAGCTGACCGGTGAGGGACGCTACTTCGGCTTCACCGGCAACGGCGACTTCAAGACCCGGCCCGGCTTCGGGGTCTTCCTGGCGATCGGCTCGGCCACCGGCGGCTCCTTCCAGTGGCCTTCGTGGATGCCGGTCCGGATCAACGCCATCGGCATCCAGTGGCCGGACATCGAGAACGACCCGGCCGACTTCATCCTGTCGCTGTCGGCCAGTATCACCGGCATCCAGGGCCTGGATCAGCTGCAGTTCTCCGGCTCCATCGAGGGCATCCAGATCCGTCCGTCGCTGCTGGCCCAGGGCAAGTTCCCGATCATCGGCATCCAGTCCATCGCGGTCACCGTCACCGGCAACATGTTCGGCGGCGAGATCAACGCCGGCCTGGTGGGCGGCATCCTCAAGCTCGATTCGAACTTCCAGATCATCGGCGACTTCGACACCACCACCCCGGTGGCCCAGCGGGTCTTCTTCATGGGCATCCAGGGCGGCTTCTCGATCGCCGGCATGGGCCTGACCATCCGCGTCGGCCTGAGCGAACTCGGCCCGCTGCAGGTCTTCCTCAACGTGGAGGTGCCCGGCGGCGTCCTGATCGTGCCGCAGATCGGCCTGGTGCTGAACGACTTCTCCGCCGGCGTCGAGTTCTTCAAGACCCTGCCCTCGCTCAACGACCCGTTCGAGCTGCGCTCCAGCGTCGCGCAGCTGCCGACCGCGGAATCCGCCGACACCTGGCTGACTTCGCTGAAGAACGCGGTCGCGAACCAGGCCAAGGCGGTCGCCGCCAACCCGAGCATGGGCGGCTTCCTGGCGGCCTTCACCTCGCCGATGGTGATCACCGGCGGCGCGAAGGTGTACTCGCTCTTCACCTCCCAACAGGTCTTCAACGGCGAGGTGATCGTCAAGATCTCCACCGACGGCAAGATGCTGATCATCGGCAAGCTCAACTTCGCCGCCAACCAGATCTCGCTCTCCGGCCGGCTCTACGTCGACCTGTCGAAGGTGGCCCAGGGCGACGCCACCGTCCTCTTCCTGGCCGACATCCCCGACCAGGTCCGCATCCTGACCCTCTACGGCAAGCTCAAGATGGGCTTCAAGGACTCCTCCGGCAACGACGTCGAGTTCGACGTGCTGGACGCTCCGGACCCCGTCGCCACCGGCACCAACCCCGACGTGAGCGTCGGCGGGCCGACCTCCGGCGGCAGCAACATCGATGTCTCGCTGGTCAACACCGGCGGCACCCCATACGTGGACGTGGTCTACCGGGCTCCGGACGGCGCCAGCCTCGACGTGGCGAGCATCCTCGACACCCAGACCGAGTTCACCATCAAGATCGGCGACAC
Source organism: Propionicimonas sp. (assembly GCA_027492575.1). GTDB lineage: Bacteria > Actinomycetota > Actinomycetes > Propionibacteriales > Propionibacteriaceae > Propionicimonas. The sequence continues at coordinate 28,995 of JAPUEM010000126.1, read as the reverse complement.
CACCCTCACCGTCGGCGGCGTCCCGATTCCGTTCCTGGCGGTCACCACCTCGACCGGCATCGCGTTCACCCCCCTGCTCTTCGACACCACCAGTAGCGACCGCAAGCTCTGGCGGGCGTACTACGTCCACGAGGGCGAGCAGATCGACGTGCTGACCGGTGTGAACGCCGACCAGGCCAAGCTGGTCGCCGGCACCGGCGTGGACTACTTCACGCAGGCCGGCATCGGCGCGGCCGGCGTCACCCGGTACCGCTACGCGATCAGCGGGCTCACCGACAACAAGTGGCCGGTCGGGACGGTGACCGTCAGCTTCGCGGCGAACGCGATCAAGAACGCCGACGTCACGGTCAACG
>JAPUEM010000126.1:0-28542 GCA_027492575.1 Propionicimonas sp. | reverse complement strand
GTGACCGTCAGCTTCGCGGCGAACGCGATCAAGAACGCCGACGTCACGGTCAACGGCGTGACCACCACCGGCGCGGGCAACCTGGCCAAGGTCGTCACCTTCACCATCACCGGTGCGACCGCCACCGTGACCGACCCGGGCGCCGGCGCCAATGTCGACATCAACGTCATCAACAACCGCGGCTGGAAGACCTGGATCGACGTCGTCTTCACCAGCGACGGCAAGACGATCGACGTGGATTCGCTGCTCGACCTCGGCCCCGAGTTCGTGCTCAGCGGCACCGGCCTGGGCACCGCCGTCCTGGACGGCAACCGGGCGCCGATCCTGGTCAGCTCCACCGCGACCAGCTGGACCGTCCGGTACTGGGTGACCGGGGCCTTCGCCGAGACCGGGACGATCGTCCTCACCCCGATCGCCGGCTCCTGGGCCTTCGCCAGCACCGTGACCATCGCCGAGCCGGACGCGACCGACGACGACCTCGACCCGTGGACCCTCACCGGCGCCTCCTCGATGCTGCGGATCAAGCTCAGCGGCCTGCTCGCCGGCCTGAACCTCGACCCGAACTCGCTGACCTTCGCCGACTTCGCCGATCTGGCCACCGCCATCGCGGGCATCCAGCTCTTCGACGAGACCCGCACCGAGAACGGCGTGCAGGTGCGCATCCTGGTCACCATCGACGAGAACCGGCCGCTGGTCTACCTGGGCGACGGCATCTTCGGCGTCCCGGTCATCGTGAGCGCCCGCAAGGTCAGCGACAGCACCGCGGCCGACCCGCAGGGCGAGTACGCGGTCAACCCGCAGCTGGTCGCCGGCTCGCCGGCCGCCGGCACCACCAGCTCCGAGGACGACTACGCGACCGACAAGGCCCAGTTCGTGCCGTTCCCGGTCTCGCAGGTGACCGGTGCCACCACCTACCTCGACATCACCTTCAAGGCCGGCCTGGGCTTCGGCCTCAACCTGGGCACGATCACCGACCTGCCCAACGAGTTCTCGCTCACCGGCGCCGGTGCCGGCAGCATCCAGCTGCTGCAGCAGACCCCGATCTGGGTCTCCGGCACCACCTACCGCTACCTGCTCACCGGCAGCTTCGCCTCCGGGGCAGTGAACGTGGTCTTCGATCTCGCCACCTTCGGCGAGGATCCGGCCCGCGCGCCACCGTCCTCCGGCACCATGACCGACAGCTTCACCGTGGTCGGCGCCACCGGCGACGGCCAGTACGAGACCACCAACCCCGACACCGGAGCGGTCACCCCGACTCCGATCGACGGCAAGACCATCGGCCTGGATTACCTCAATGCACTGAAGTACCTGGAGATCGTCTTCCGTCCCTCCAGCGGCTTCCAGCTCGACCACGCGACCATCAACGGCGGCGAGATCGAGTTCCGGGACGCCGCGGGCAACCTGATCGCCCTCGGATCCCCGGTCCGGGTCGGCACCAGCGACACCTACCGCTACTCGTTCAGCGCGACCCTGGCCGCGGGCAGCTACACCATCACCTTCGTGGCCGGCAGCTTCGCCGACACCGGCGGCCGGCTGAACTCCACCGAGGTCGAGCGGTTCACTCTCGCCAAGACCACCGCCACCGTGGTCAACCCGGCACCCGGCCAGGTCGTGGATTCGAAGGACTTCAACCGCCGCGGTTACATCGACATCACCTTCCCGGATCTGGGCGGCTTCGGCGTCGACGTCGCCAGCATCCTGGATTCCGCTGCCGAGTTCACCATCACCGCCACCAACGGCGTCATCACGGTGGACGGCCGTCCGGCCCAGCTGAGCGCCAACACCTTCCGGTACTTCTTCAGCTTCACCGTCACCGAGGAGACCGACCTCGCCGGCTTCCCGATCAGCGTCTCCAACTTCCAGTACCAGTGGATCGCCGGCAGCTGGTCGAACACCCAGGGCGACCGGTACAACCCGGCCGACGCGGCGCTCAACGCGGTTCCGGACGATCCGGCCTCGTTCACGACCGCGATCTGGTTCGACGTCCGCTACACCGGCGTCGGCGCCGGGATCGACCTCACCGACCTGCTGGCCAACGTGCAGCTGGCCCTCTCGGGCGCCGGAGCGGAGAGCCTCACCGCCGTCACCGACCACGGCGTGGTGCTGATCAGCGAGAACACCGTCCGCTACCTGTACACCGGCACGCTCAACCCGGGCACCGTGAGCATCGAGGTGCTCAGCGGCACCTGGCGCGACCTGGCCGGCAACTCCGGCACCGGCACCACCAGCAACGTCAAGCTGATCACCCGCGGCACCTCCTTCTACATCGAGATCACCGGCGGCCTGCTGCTGCAGGCTGCGGGCCTCACCGACGAGCCGCTGCTCGACCTGCGCGCCCACGTCGTGCTGGAGATCGACACCGCCCGCAAGCTGGTCAAGCTCAGCTTCGACGGCCAGATGTCGGTGATCTACCTCGGCACGATCGGCTCGACCTCCGGTGTCTTCGTCCTCGACATGGGCGACACGAGCACCTCGGTGCCGCAGTTCTGGGGCGTCGCCACCATCGAGACCAACTTCTCCGCGCTGGAGCCCTACGGCATCAAGATGTTCGCCAAGGGCACCTTCCAGATCAACCTCACCGGCGAGGAGAAGATCGAGACGCTGACTCTGAAGGGCATCGGCGAGGGCGGCACGGACGTCACCCGCACCTTCGCGCTGCGTCCCTACAGCTTCGGCTTCGAACTGGTCGGCCAGCTGCTCGTCACCGCGAACGGCAACGAGCTGCTGCGGCTGCAGGGCGGCATCTTCTTCTCGATCGAGGGCACCCCGACGCCGTCGATGACCATGTACCTCACCGGCGAGCTCTCCTTCGGGGCCGGCTCGGCGCGGATCACCTACGGCGCCGCCACCGGCGTGCTCTTCATCCGGACCGACATCCTCGGCGGCGACTTCGGTGTGGCCGGAACCTTCACGGTCTCGGCCGGCGCGAGCCTCGGCCTGCCGAGCAGCCCGGACTTCCTGATCCAGGGTTCGGTGTCGGTCATGTTCAACACCACCGGACGCGACCAGGTCTTCGTGATCCCGGCCTCCTTCCTGCCGCTGCTGAAGCCGGGCGAGCCGACCAGCATCACGGTCTTCAAGGCGGCTCCGGATCTGTCCGGCAACGAGCGTCCCGGTGCGGCGGCCGAGGTCTACGCGGTCGCGCGCATCCAGGCCACCCTGATCATCAAGAACTTCATCACGCTGGTCGGCGTGATCCGGATCGGCGTGGGCGTCCCGCTGTCAGGCGAGTGGGCCGGCACGGTGCGGCTCGACATCGACGGCGCGGTGGGCGGCTCGATACCGTTCCTCGGCGCGGTCACCGGTCAGGTCAACCTGAAGATCTTCCTCGGCACCAGGACGGGCATCGCCGGCCGCATCCAGCTGACCGTCGCGAGCAACACCATCCCGGGCGTCCGGCTGAACGGCCAGTTCCTGCTCGAGGTCAACACCGTGCTGGACGTGGCCAGCGGCACGCTGGTCGCCGTCCCGGTGGACACCTTCAAGCTGACCCCGGAGGATCCGAACAACCCCGGCGACCGCACCTTCGTGTACAGCTCGCCCGGTGTGATCGCCACCGAGACCGTCACCCTGAACCCGGGCGTCAAGCTGCTCATGTTCGGCGAGCTGAGGCTGCTCGACACCATCGTGATCATGGCGAAGGTCGAGTTCGCGCTGAGCCCGACCGAGATCGAGCTCATCGTCAACGGCCAGCTGCAGATCGGCCCGCTCGGCTATCTGAAGCTGACCGACACCGGCTTCCGGATCAACTCCCAGGGCCTGGTCGCCAACGTCGACCTGAGCGCGGGCGTGGGCAGCGGCTTCGGCGGCGCGGGCCTGAGCTTCGGCGCCAGCCTGAGCGTCCAGCTGCAGCTGAACACCACCGGCCGCACCCAGACCCTGGGCGGCTCCTCGATCCCGGCGGGCTTCAAGCTGCACATCGACGGCAGCATCAACCTGATGCTGGCCTCCGCCCACGGCACCCTCGACATCACGGTCGGCCCCTCCGGCTTCCAGCTCTACTTCGACATCGGCTTCGATCTGCTCGGCGGCCTGCAGTTCCAGGCCAAGGGCGGCGCTGCGGTCACCTCGGCGGGCTTCGCGCTCTTCCTCGACGTCTCGGTCAAGGCGTCCGATCCGCTCGGCATCTTCTCGATCGAGGCTTCCGGCAAGCTGAAGCTGAACACCTCCAACAGCACCACCCTGCTGGGGATCGCGCCGAGGTCCTTCCTGCTGGACGTCCGCGGCAAGGTGGAGATCCTCAAGATCATCAAGCTGGACGCCAGCCTGCTGATCGAGATCAACGGCAGCGCCTGGCACCTGAAGGCGACCGCCTCGGTGAGCCTGTTCAGCCTGATCGGCCTGAGCGGCTCGGTCGAGCTGTGGTCCAACGGCAGCTTCGACATCCGGCTTTCCGGCAACCTCACCATCGGCTCGAACGACTTCGGCATCGTGGGCGGGTTCAACTTCAGAGTCGCCTCCATCGCCCGCGCCGACGGCACTTATCTGTTCAACCTGTCGGTCTCGGCCCACGTCCGGGTGCGGGCCTTCGGGTTCACCCTGGCCGGGGTCGGGGTGTCGGCGAGCTTCGGCTTCGACACCGCCACCATGGGCCCCGACGGCCGGGTGAAGGTCGAGCTGAAGATCAAGGTCGAGATCGAGTTCCTCTTCTGGACCTTCTCGGCCACGGCCAAGTTCACCCTCGGCTACCTGCAGTTCCCGAAGCCGACCTACCTGGCGGGCTCGCCGGGCACGCCGCAGAACTTCGACCCGAACGTCCAGAGCGGAAAGCTGGTGCTCAACGCCGGCAGCGCCGCCCTGCGAACAGCGCGCAATATCGGGCAGGACGAAGAGGACGAGACCTTCACGATCAAACAGCTCGCGACGGCGGCCGACGGGTCGGCGACGATCCAGGTGATGTCCTTCGGGCGCGCCAACACCTACGTGGGCGTGCGCAGCATCGAGGGCGACTTCGGCACGGGCAACGACTCGATCTTCATCGACTCCTCGGTGACCGTCCCGGTGACCATCAACGGTGGCTCCGACGACGACGTCATCGCCCATGACGGCACCGGCTTCTTCACCTTCAACGGCGGCTCCGGCAACGACATCATCACCATCGCCGGCAACGCCAACGGCACCGCCGACGGTGGCGACAACGACGACATCCTGAAGCACTCCGGACGCGGCAACGCGGTCACCCTGCGCGGCGGCTCGGGTTCCGACCGGCTGATCGGCAACGTCTACACCAAGGCGCTCTTCGGCGACGGCGGCGACGACTACCTTGAGGCCGTCTACCGCGCCGATTCCAGCGTGTCGGGCACCACCCTGGACGGCGGCAGCGGCACCGACTCGCTGCTGCTGACCCTCAGCGGCGGCGCCGACAGCGTCGGCATCTCCGGCAGCGGTGCGAACCTGACCTTCGCCGACGTGGTCGCCGGCAGCACCCAGAACGTCTCCGGCGGCTACAGCCGGACGGCGGCCAACTTCGAGAAGCTCGACGTGGACGCGGGCGGGGGCAGCGACTACCTGCTGGTGCGCTACCTCAGCAGCACGACGCTGAGCAGCCTGAAGCTGCGCTTGGGCGACAGCGGCGACGACGATGTGCGCCTCCTGGGCAGCTCGGGCAACGACGCCATCACGCTCACCAGCACCTCCTCCGAGGTGACCGTCGGGATCGGCTACAACGTGGTCGTCAGCGGCGGCGTCCGCAGCCAGGGCGACTCGCTCACGGTGGACGGCGGCTCCGGCAACGACACCATCAACGCCGCCGGCGTCGCGCACAACCTGCTCGCGCTCACCCTGATCGGCGGGCTCGGCAACGACACCCTGATCGGCTCGCCGTTCGACGACGTGCTCGATTCCGGCGACGGCGACGACACCGTGACCGGCGGCGCCGGACGCGACACCTTCCGGGATTCCGGCGGCAACGACACCCTGGTCGAGACCATCAGCGGTGCGGTCGGCGTCTACGACAACCTCTTCGTGGTCGGCCCGCTGGCCGCCAGCGGCGTCGACTTCCAGGCCAGCGCGGTCGCCGAGGATCTCGACGGCATCTTCGAGAACATCCGGCTGACCGGCTCCAGCAGCGCCGACACCTTCCTGATCGGCGACGCCGACGGCTTCGTCGCGGTCGGCAGCACCTGGCGCCGGGCGCTCTCCTGGACCGGCGTGGCCGAGCTGAACCCGGCCGGCGGCGACGACCTGGTGCGCGTCGAACTGCGCGACGCGGCCAACGCCCGCATCACCGTCCAGGCCTCCACCGGCGCCGACCGGCTCGAGGTCTACGGCACCAGCCAGCGCGAGGACGTCGTCATCACCGCCGGACGGCTCACCTCCAGCACCACCGTCTCCGGCTCCAGCACACCGGGCCTGGCCACCATCGACTACGGCGTCGAGAGCGTGCTGGTCGAACTCGGCGACGGCAGCGACCGGGTCGCCGTCCGCGCGATCAACGTGCCGCACACCATCCGCACCGGCGGCGGCGACGACATCGTCGCGGTCGGCAGCGCGGCCGGCTCCGGCGCCACCTCGACCAGCTGGCCGAACACCGGCGGCACGCTGAACAGCATCAACGCGCTGCTCACCCTCGACGGCGGACGCACCCAGCTCGAGGACGGCACCTTCCAGGGCGGCTACGACGTCGTCCTGATCTCGGACGCGGGCGACACCGCGGCCAATACCGGCGAACTGACCTTCAACACGGTGACCGGGCTCGGCATGGACGAGGGCATCGCCTACCAGGGGTTCGAGGATCTCTCCGTGGTGCTCGGCTCCGGTGGCGACCAGTTCACCGTCCGCAGCACCCACGCCGGGCCGACCCGGATCGACTCCGGCGCCGGCGCCGACACCGTCCGCGTCAACACCATCGCCGGCCTGACCACCGTCGACACCGGCACCGGTGACGACCAGGTGATCGTGGGCAACGGCGCCGGTGCGCTGACCGGCATCCTCGGCAACCTCGTGGTCACCACCGGCGCCGGCACGGACCAGCTCTTCCTGGACGCCACCGGCTCCACCAGCAACCTCACCGGCGTCCTCGACGCCGACAAGGTGACCGGCTTCGGCATGGCGAGCGACATCGCGGTCACCTACCGCGACACCGCCAACGGGATCGCCGCGCCGGAGATGCTGACGCTGAGCCTCGGCAGCGGCGCCGACCAGGTCTTCGTGCCGAGCACCAGCACCCGCACCTTCGTCAACGGCGGCGCCGGCGCCGACCTCTTCGTCGTCAACCCGGCGGGGGAGCACACCACCAACCCGCTGGCCGGCCGGATCAGCATCGACGGCCAGGGCGGCGCCGACGTCACCCGGGTCTACCTGTGGACGAACGGCACCTCGCGGGTCGACATCTCCGACAACTCCGGCGACGCCCAGCGGCTCCACACCGTCTGGATCTACGGCTCGGACGAGGCCGACACCGTGCTGATGCGGGTCAACGCCGACGGCTCCCGCGGCCTGGTCGGCCTGCTCTCGAACCAGAACGCCACGACCGGCCTCTTCGGCGATGTCGAGATGGTCACCTATCAGCTCGGCCTGGTCGGCTCGCCGGACGGCTACCCGCTGGTCGACGAGGGCCCGGATCTGACCACCACCGCCGACAACGGCGTGGGCAATGTCACCCCGGCCATCCGTCTCTACACCCTGGGCGGCGACGACGTGGTGGCCTTCGACGACACCGCCGCCGACTTCCTGCTCAACATGGGCAGCGGCGCCGACCTGGTCCGGATCGGCCAGATCTACAAGGTGCAGCGGTCGATCGACCCGGCCCCGCCGGCCGACGCCTACGTCGCCGACGACGAGTTCGGCGTGCTGGCGACCGTGGGCTTCGACTCCTCGCGCGGCCTGCTGTCGCCCGGTGTCCGGTTCAAGACCACCGTCTCCGGCGGCGACGGCAACGATGTCTTCGAGCTCGTCCACAACATCGGGCAGGTCTACCTCTACGGCGACAACGACGACGACACCTTCGTGGTGCGCAGCTTCGTCAGCGCCGACTCGGTGCCGTACATCAACGCCGGCGGCGGCAACAATGTCGTGCAGTACGCGGCGAACGCGCAGGTCGCGATCGACGGCGGCGAGGGCAACGACACCGTCATCATGGTGGGCACCGAGGCCGACGACCTCTTCGTGATCACCGCCACCGGCATCTACGGCGCCGGCCGCGCGGTCAGCTTCGTGGCCATCGAGCAGCTCTACATCTACGGCCAGGAGGGCGACGACGTCTTCCGCGTCCTCTCCACCGCGGCGGACGTGGCGGTGCGGATCTTCGGCGGCCTGGGCAGCGACACCGTCCAGATCGGCGGCAGCTCGGCCCCCATCACCTACACGGTCCCGGCGACCAGCACCACGCCGGCCCACGACATCACCGTGAACTTCGTCACCACCACGCTGGCCGACATCCGCGGCAAGCTCGAGGTCTTCGGCAGCTTCGACCCCGAACCGCCGTACAACGTCGAGCTGGAGACCTACCTGCCGATCATGCTGCCGGGCGAGACCTCCGGGCATCCGTTCCCGGTGCAGACCACCAACGGCCAGGCCGTGGAGACCGCGCAGGTCGACACCGTGATCGTGGACGACCACGCCCGCACCGCGGGTGCGTCCGGCACCTTGACCAGCAGCCGGGTCGACGGCTTCGGCATGGCGGCGACCGGCATCTACTACGAGGACTTCGAGTCGATGCAGCTGCGGCTGGGCAGCGGCAGCGACCTGCTGACCATCCTGACCACCCACGCCGGGACGACCGAGGTCGACGCCGGTGCCGGCGCCGACACCGTCAACGTCCGCACCATCGACGGCCACACCCGAATCTTCGGCAACAGCGGTGACGACACCGTGAACGTCGGCACCGTCGACGGCCTGCTCGACCTGCTGGCCGCGACCCTGGTGATCGACGGCGGCGCCGGCTCCGATGTCGTCAACCTCGACGACACCGGCGACACCACCGACAACCTCGGCTGGCTGACCCAGACCACGCTGACCGGCCTGGGCATGGTCGCCCGCACCCTGCTCGACGCGCTCGGACGTCCGCTCGACCTGCTGTACCAGGTGCTGCCGCAGGCACCCACCTACACGCTGACCATCGCGCAGCTCGGCGCCACCATCGGCTCGGTGCTGGTGGACGCCGCGACCACCACCGCGGCCCAGCTGCAGAAGGCGCTGCAGGATCTGCTCTACCCGCTGGGCCCCGGCGACATCTTCGGACGCAGCACCAGCTGCGGTCTGGAAGGCGAAAGCCCCTGCGCCCCGTCCGTCTACGTCTGGGAGTTCGGCACCGGCTTCCTGATCGGCTTCCGCGGCGAGGTCAACGATCCCGATCACCTGCGGCGGATCCAGCTCACCGCGACCGGCGCCGGCTTCGGCATCGACGGCTTCCAGCGCACCCAGGGCATCGCCTACACCGGCGTGGAGACCCTGAACCTCGGCCTCGGCTCCGGCGATGACGTGCTGAACGTCCGCGGCACGATCGCCGTCAGCAACGTCGACCTGGGCGCCGGCGACGACCGGGTTTACGTCTCCGACCAGGCCTACGTGCTGCTCGCCCAGAAGCCCGACATGCTGGCCGGCACCCTGAACGACATCGACGGCACCCTGAACCTGCAGTTCGGCGCCGGGCACAGCACCCTGCTGATCAGCGACTACAGCACCGCCGTGGCCGATCCGAACGTGCTCATCACCGACCAACTGCCGGTCGCGCTCGGCCGCGACGCCAACCTGGCGGCCGGCGCCGAGATCGCCATCGTCGGGCTCGCCCAGGCCGGCATCAGCTACGCCGCCACCGGCGGCGACTGGACCGGCGGCATCCGGATCTGGACCGGCTCCGGCAACGACATCATCGTCATCGACGGCACCGCCTACCGCGCCGGCAAGCGCACCACCACCTGGCTCAACACCGGCCTGGGCAACGACCGCATCACGGTCACCCTGCTCACCGGCCAGGACGGCCACCTGGTGCTCAACACCCAGGGCCCCGACCGCAGCCAGCCGACCGCCGCCGACAACGACTACGTCAACGGCGCGGCCTCGACCATCCCGCTGGTGGTCTTCGGCGGCCAGGGCGACGACGAGATCATCACCGGCAGCAATAACGACATCGTGCTGGGCGACAACGGCCTGGTGCTGTGGTTCGCGCCGAACGCCGTGCCGGATCTCTCCGGCCTGGCCGACGGCGTCTTCACCCCCGCCGAGCTCGCCGCGCTGGTCGCGGCCGCGGTGGGCGTCGCCGGCTACGGCGGCCCGGGCGACTTCTCGCTCAACACCGAGACCCTGGTCGGCCTGGTGATCGATGCGGGCGCCATCGCCGGCGCCGGGTCGGACACCATCACCACCAATAACGGCGACGACATCGTGATCGGCGGCGAGGGCGCCGACACCATCACCACCGGCAACGGCAACGACGTCGTCATCGGCGATCTGGGCCACGTCAGCTACGTCTGGTCGGCCGGGCAACTGGTCCGCCGCGAGGTGGTCTCCAGCTTCGTGCTGCGCGGCAGCGCCGACACCATCTCCACCGGCGATGACGACGATGTCGTGATCGGCGGCGCGGGTGCCGATGTGGTGAACGCCGGCGACGGGGCCAACCTGGTGCTGGGCGACCACGGCGTGGTGCTGACCGCCTTCACGGCCACCCAGCCCGACTGGACGGCCCTGGCCGACGGCATCCTCACCGCCGCCGAGTACGCGGCCCTGGTGGCCTCGCTCGCGGTCGCTCCGGCGGCCGGCGCGATCCCGGTGGCCGTCCAGCTCGTCCTGGCCACCCGTTCCACCACTGCCGGCAACGACACGATCACCACCGGCAGCGGCGAGGACGTCGTCATCGGCGGCGAGGGCGCCGACACGGTGCGCGCCGGCGCGGGCAACGACGTGGTGATCGGCGATCTCGGCTACGTCGCCCAGACCCTCAGCGGCGGCACCCTGCTGCAGCGGCGGACGGCCGTCTGGGGCAACACCATCGGCGGCAACGACGAACTGCGCGGCGAGGACGGCGACGACCTGCTGATCGGCGGCGTCGGCGACGACCGGATCGACGGCGGCGCCGGCGAGGATCTGATCTTCGGCGACAACGCCCGGGTCGAGCAGAGCATCAGCCTCACCCCGACCGGCTGGTGGCCGTCCTTCCTGCGGATCACCCTGCTCGACCACGACATCCTGGCGCAGGCCGCGGCGGTCAAGGCCTGGGGCAATGACTACATCGCCGGCGGCGCGGGCAATGACGTGATCTTCGGCCAGCTGGGCAACGACATCGTCCAGGGCGACGGCTCGATCGACCTGACCGTCAACGCCTACCGCGACGCGGCCGGGCACCTGGTGCTGCAGGCCTCCGTGCTGGCGGCCACCGACGGCGACGACTACATCGAGGGCGGCGGCGGCAACGACGTCCTCTTCGGCAACGGCGGCAACGACGACCTCATCGGCGGCAGCTCGGCGCTCTTCTCGCTGACGACGATGCGCGACCGTCCCGACGGCAACGACATGCTCTTCGGCGGCGCCGGCACCCAGGCCGGACGCAACGACGACACCGGCGGCAACGACACCGATTCCGACGTGCTGATCGGCGACAACGGCTACGTCCTGCGGGCCACCCCGGTGGCCAGCGTGCTGGCCCAGCTGACCGGCGTCGGCCCCGACGTGGCCTCGCTGCTCGGCGGCAAGCTGATGCGGGTGGTCGTCCTGCTCGACTACACCGACGGCGGACCGGATTCCCGTCCGTGGCTCTTCCCGAAGCTCACCCAGGCGCAGGCGGCAACCGCGGGCACTGCGATGCTCGACATCTGGGGTGCGGACGAACTGCACGGCGAGGCCGGCGACGACGCCCTCTACGGCGGCGGCGGCAACGACATCCTGTACGGCGACGCGGGCTCGGACTACCTGGTCGGCGGCTGGGGCCACGACTGGCTCTCCGGCGGCACCGGACGCGACCTGCTCTTCGGCGACGAGGCCTGGTCGGCCGGCATCAACGTCGACGGCAAGCAGCCCAAGAGCGTCCTGTACTCCAACGACATCCTCTACGGCGGCTGGGACGACGACGTGCTGGACGGCGGCTTCGGCAACGACGCGATCTCCGGCGCCGAGGCGCTGGCGACCTCCTACGCGCTGAGCTACCGCAAGTCGGGCAAGAAGTGGATCGTCACCCAGGTGGAGTCGGGCTGGGATCGTCCGTTCAACGACGGAACCCTGCTGGGCTACAACACGACCAAGAAGAAGAACTTCGCGCTGTACGCGGCGAAGACCAAGTACCGCAAGATCCTGCTTTGCGGCACCAAGGCGTTCGTGAAGAACTGCGCCGATCCGCGGGAGTGGTTCCTGAACAACGACGTCACCGACGGCCGGGTCGACCGCAACGGCCTGGCCAGCGACGGCGCCGACATCCTGATGGGCCGGGCCGGCAACGACTGGCTGGTCGGCGGCACCGGCAAGGACGTCATGTGGGGCGGCCGGGATCGCGATGTCCTGAACGCCGACGACAACCTGATGACCGAGGGCAAGCCGGCCAAGACGAAGGATGCCGAGCCCGACTGGTACGACACCATGCTCGGCGGCTACGGCGATGACTCGTACATCAAGGGCAACTCCAAGGACAAGCTGCTGGCTGCCAACGGTGGCAAGCTGATCAGCTACTCGATCGGCCTGGGCGCCTTCCGCGGCCAGGAGATCAAGATCAAGCTGCCGACCCTGCTCAAGCCGGGCTTCGACCAGATGCCGCGGATCCTCGGCCCGGCCGTGGTCCGGGTGGATTCGGCCGGCCAGGCGTGGCTGCGTGGGGTGACGAAGAAGAACCTCAGCAAGTACACGACCTCGGTGACGGTGAATGGTCAGAAGCTCAGCTCGCTGGAGATCAACTTCCGGGCGACCCCCGATCCGAAGTCGCTGGCGCTCAACCTGGGGACGCTCTGGGCGGCGGTGAAGGCTCGTGGCGGCACCACCACGTCGGCGATCAGCTTCGCCGGAACGGTGACCGGCATGGGCGGGCTCACCGTGCTGCCGGGCATGACCCTCGACTGCGCGGCCGGCGTCACGGCGGGTTGCGCCTACGTGCTCACTCTTCGTTCGGCGGTGGCCAGTGTATGTTCGGCAGATGCGGGGTTTGCGGATCTGGGTTGCGTGCCTGGTGGCGGTAGCAGCAGCGTGTGGTGGCTGTGGAGCGACCCCAGCGCCAACACCGCCGTCCCCGAGCCCAACGAGAACCTCCTCGTGTCCGCCTGCCGTGCGGCAACTGGTGGCAGCGGTTCGGGCGTACGTGACGGCGTACGAAACCCCGACGACGACCGCTGCATCGCCTTCACCCCAGCCATCTGGCCCCGCTGACGGATCCCCGTCCCCTTCGCCCTCATCCTCGGTGCCCGAGGAGGATCCGGTGACCGTCGCGTCCAAGGGCCTGGACGAGGCGCTGGAGGCGGCCCGTCAGGCGGTGGCGGACGGCTGCCCGCAGCCGGAGTTCGTCGCGCTGCTGACCACCGAGCTGAAGACGGTGACCGCCGAAGGGCCGATCGCGCAGGCGGTGCTGGGCCGGCTGACCGCCAACCTGACCGGCACGATGGGCACCTCGGCGAGCGTCACGGCGACCCCGGCGGACGATCTGCGCGAGGTGGTGGCGACCGCCGCGGCCGGCGCGATCGTCTACCTGGACGCCGGTGACTACGCCCTGCCCGGCCCGCTGGTGCTGCTCGACTCGGTCACCCTGGTGGGCGAGGGCCGCGACAGCACCCGGCTGATGTCGGCCGCGCCGGAGATCTCGGTGCTGATCATGACCCCGGACGCGGTCGGGCTGCGGCAACTCACCCTGCAGCGCGACACCACCGTCCCCGGCTCGGGCATCGTCACCAGCGCCGGCCCGACCCTCACCCTGGAGGACGTGGCGATCGCCGGTGCCCGGGCCGAGAAGGGCGGCGGCGGCGGGGCCGGCGTGGATCTCACCGGAGGCGACCAGGCCGCCGGGCCGGATCGCACCACCGTCGAGGTGACCCGCGGTCTGTTCAAGGACAACGGCTGGGCGGGCATCTCGGTGGCCGGCGGGCAGCGGGTGAGCGTGATCGACAGCGAGTTCGCCAAGAACGGCGAGTGCGGGGCCTGCTTCCTGGGCCCGGCCGAGGGCTCCATCACCGACAGCCGGTTCCGCGACAACAACGTCGGCGTGGCAGCGGTCGGAAGCTCCGCCCCGGTGCTGCGCGGCAACCGCGTCTCCGGCGGCGAGGTGGGCTTCCAGGTGGGCGGCGAGGCGAAGCCGACCATCGACGACAACCGCATCTCGAAGGTCAAGCGGGCCGCGGTGATCTTCACCGACAAGGCCGGCGGGGTGCTCCGCAAGACTGTCTGCACCGATGTCGAGGTAGGCATCGCGCTCTCCAAGACAGCGCTGCCCAGCCTGATGGACAACAAATGCACCGTGGTCCGCGCCAAGAAGTAGGAGCCCTGAATGTGCCCGTTCGGGCGCATTTGGTTCTATACTTGCGACATGGTGATGCGGAACAGATTCCTCGCGACGGTGGACGACGTCGCGCAGACGGTGCGCTCGGAACGTGCGGTGGCCCGGCTCACCCAGGCCCAGCTTGCTGAGAAGGCTGGGGTGTCGCGTCGCTTCGTAGCCGATGTCGAGGCCGGACATCCTCGCGCCGAACTCGCCAAGGTGCTGCAGGTCCTGGAAGCGCTCGAGGTGCACGCGCTGGCTCTTCCTTCAGTACCGTCCAGCAAGCGGCTGGAGGACGTCGACCCCGACGAGGTGATCCGGCGCTATGCCTGACAGCCTGTTCGCCTTCCTGGGCGGCCGGCTGGCTGGCCGCTTCGATCGAACGGATGAGGAGTCGGCGACCTTCACCTACGCGGAAGGCCGTCCAGACGTTCCGCTCTCGCTCTCCTTGCCGTTTGAGGAGGAGATCGATCCGGAGGTCGCGTTCGCCTACCTGGACAATCTGTTGCCCGAGGACGACGAGACCAGGGCGCGTCTCGCGGCCACCGTGAACGCGACTACCGACACCTTCAGCATGCTTGCGGTTCTGGGTGAGGATGTCGCGGGGGCGGTGTCCCTCTCATCGACGCCGGATCTACCTCGACGAGAGCAAGTGCCGCTGCTCGAAGCCAGCGAGGACGACATCGCCTACCGGATCGCGACCCTGCGCCGCGATCCCCAGGCACCGCCGCCGACCGGGGTGACCCAGCGATGGTCGCTGGCCGGACAGCAAGCGAAGTTCTCCTTGGCGCGCATCGGTGACCGCTGGTTCTGGGCGACCTACGAACATCCGTCTACTCACATCTTCAAGCCGTCAGCAGCCAGATTCGCCGAAGCGGACCTGGCCGAGAAGGCGTGCCTCGACCTGGCCCACGAAGTGGGGATCCCGGCGTCCCGGTCGGAGGTCGTCGAGTTCCGCGGGCAACGGGCGTTTGCCGTGGAACGGTGGGACCGGGCCGACGCGATCCGCCTGCACGCCGAAGACCTGACCCAGGCGCTCGGTCAGCCGCCGTATGAGAAGTACTCGATTGCGGCCCAGGACGTGATGAAGCTCTTGGAGCCGCACGGTCAGGTATGGCCGTTCGTCCGGCAACTCGCCTTCAACGTTGCGGTGGGGAACTCGGACGCGCACGGCAAGAACTACTCGGTGCTGCTGTTTGCCGAGGGCGTCGTGCGCCTGGCACCCCTCTACGACTCACTGCCCGTCTTCCTTTGGCCCAAGGTGGATCAGCGCCACGCCATGGACATCGGCGGAGCATTCCTCCGCGAGGAGACTACGGAGGCGAGCTGGGTGACGCTCGCGCAACGAGCGCAGGTCGATCCCGGCAGGCTTCTGGACGAGATCCGTCCGGTCTTCCGCCATGTCGGTGAGCGGCTGCCGGATGTCTTCGGCGAGGCTGGGCTCCTCGGGCCGGCAGTTGATGCTGCCGCCGTCCACGTCCGGCTGCTTCCGGGCATGGCTGGCATCTAGTCCGCAGGTACCGCCGTCAGGCGAGCAGGGCTCGGGCCGTCCTCGCGGCGGCCGAGGAGCCGGTGAAGCCGCCGAGCCAGGTGCGCAGGGCGGCGTCCGAGGCCGGACGGTTCAGGCGTAGCGATTCGTCCAGCAGCACGGTCAGCAGGCTGCCGACACCCCGCGCGCCGTGATCGAGGCGGGGAAGCAGGGCGGTGAGCACATCGACCACGGTTGCCGGCGCGATGGTCGCGGCGTCGGTGAACGACGAGGCCCAGCGGGTCAGGACCACCGCCGGGGCACAGGCCGCCAGGCCCTCGGCCATCGACGCGGGGCTGATCCGGCCGGGGATCGCGACGGCGAGGAGTTCGACGGCCGGCAGCCGCTGGTCGGCGCGTTGCGCGGCCAGGCCGAGCCCGACGAGCTGGGCGGTCTCGGCCGTCCAGACCCCCGGGTGCCGGGCCAGGGTGGCGAGCACCGCGTCCGCCCGGTGTTCGGCGGTCTCCGACAGCGCGCTGGTGAGCACGGTCATCCCGACCGCGACCAGCGGCAGCGTCGAGTGCGGATGGACGAAGCCGAGTTCGGCGGTGACCAGGTCGTTGGTGCCGCGGTAGCTGCGCCACCGGTCGGCGGGGGTGGACGGGATCAGCCCGGGTTGCTCGACCGACGGCGTCGTGGCCCGCTCGGCATGGAGCACCGGATCCCACCACACCCACCGCGGTTCCCCGTTGGCCTTCAGGGTGTCCGAGCCGCGGCTGCGCCACTCGATGCGGATCGCTGGGGTTACCGGGGGCATGGTCAGGCCGAACTCGGCGAGCACGTCGTCCCGGCTGGGGGAGATCCCCGCCTTCGCGGGGATGACGGTGGTGGGGTGCGGGGGTGTGACGGTTGGGGGGTGCGGGGGCATGGTGGTCGTGGGGTGTGACGGGAAGTCTGGGGGCAGGCGGAGCAGGGCCTGGGTGAGGTCGACCGGCAGCGGGTCGGCCCTCGTCGCCGCCGCGGTGAGGTAGCGGGTGCGGAACGCCGCCGGGTCGATCCAGCCGGCGCTGTCGGTCGGGGTCGCCAGCAGCGGACGGCGGGGCGTCCGTCCCCGCAGGATGGTCGCGACCTCGCGCAGCCGCGCGACGAAGCTGGGCAGCACGCTGGTCTGCTCTTCGGTGGGGCGTGGCTCGTCCTGCCAGAAGGTCCGCGGCAGGTACTCGACCGACGGGTCGTCGGCGACGGCGAGCAGCTGGGCGATCCAGTAGGCGTCCCGGTGGGACTGGATCTTCGTGGCCCGCTTGACCAGCGGCGCGAGCGTGTCGGCGGGCCGCTCGGCGGTGGCGAGCCAGGCCAGCGCGAGTTCCACCTCGAGCGCGTCGGCCGGATCCTCCAGCAGCACGGCGAACCGTTCCACCGCGTCCTCGTCCCGCCAGGGCAGCACCGCGGTCGCCCCCGGGTCGGCGAAAGCTGGGCTTCCCTCCTGCACAAACCGGGCACTATCGGCCGGCTGCGTGTCGATGGCACGCGACTGCCCTGAATCACCCGGTTTCTGCGAGATAGGTTCAGGGGTGGCCGGCGAGTGTCTCGGAAGGAGTTCCGCCGCGACGGCGGGTGTGAGCTCATCGCAGTGCTCGAGTGCGAGGTCGACTCGCCCGAGGGCGGTCAGCGCCTTCACGGCGGCCCGTTGCACATCGGCGTGCGGGTGACCCAGCCCGAGGACGAGGGCTTCGGCGACCGGGTCGATACCTACGGTCGTGGCGAGCGCGGCCAGCATCCGCACCACCGTGGTGGCCGCCGCCTTGGGGCCGGTCAGCGCGGGAGTGCACGCTTCCACGAATGCCCCCGCTTCCAGCAACCCGGCCCGTTGGACGGCCGCCAGCTGCTTCACGCCGAGCGAGACGGTGGCCGTGACGGACGACCCCAGGCACAGCCGCAGGAGATCCTGGTCGGCTGCCGCCTCCACCGCGGTGGGTTCCAGCGCCGTGTAGACCCGGGAGAACCAGCCGGCCCGGTAGGCCGAGAAGTCCCGGTTGAGGGCTTCCAGGCAGCAGCGCAGCAACCGCCTGCGGTCGAGGGTGCCCTCGCCGGTCAGCAGCACCACGGTGTTCTGCCAGTTCAGTTCCTCGCGGGAGAACTTGTCGACGTTGGCCAGCGAGATCTCGCCGCCGCCCTCGACCTCGAAGATCCGCCAGAACAGCTCCTCGCGCAGCTCGCGATCCTGCCGCAGCAGGAAGAGCCGCACCTCCTGCTCGTGGCGTCCGCCCAGAGCGCCGACCATGGCGAGCACGTAGTCGTCGGTGTGCTCGACCCGCAGCCCGCCGAAGAGTTCGTGCAGCCGGAGCTGCACGAAGACCGGGCTCTGCGTCCAGTGCCGGGTCAGGTCGCGCAGCCTGCCGGGGGAGGCGTCGATCGGAACCGGCTCCTTGACGGTGAGCATCGCGTCGAAGAGGCCGCGGAGCGTCACCCCGCCGGCGATGAGCCGAGCGGTGTCGCGGTAGAAGTCGTAGACGGTCCGGTAGCTCATCGGCGGACGCCGTCGTCGAGGGCCGCGCGGGCCTGTGCGGCGGCCTCCTCGGCCAGCGGCGTCGGGAATGGACGCTGCGCCGCCAGGCTGCGCAGGGCCACCGCCAGCGCGGAGCCGCCCTTCCGCTTGGCCGTCAGGGGTTCCGGGATCGCGACCGGAGTGCCGTAGTCGGCGGCCAGCCGGGCGGTGAGTTCGACCAGCTTGCCGGCCTGGTTGACGCCGTCCAGCCGGGCGAGCAGGGCGGCGAGGGTCTGCAGCACCCGGTAGCCGGCCAGGGCGCCGATCGAGGCCGCGTCCCCCAGCGTGGCGGCGAGGCGTCCGGCCATCACGAAGCCGTCGGCCAGGTGGGCGGCCACCTCCTGGGCGAACCGCACCGGGTCGAGCAGCCCGCGCTCACCGAGCTGGGCGATGGCCTCGGCGGCCTGGGCGCGCGGCTCGACCGATTTGGCGGACGCGGCCAGGGCGAGCGCCGAGTAGACCGGGCCGCCCGGGATCCGCCGGGTCGCGCCGAGCGCGGCCAGCAGCGCGCCGACGCCTCGGATGTTCGGGTACTGGGTGGCTGCCCACAGCGCCGGGTGTTCGAGCGCTGCCAGGGTGTCCGGGTCGTCGCGCAGCGCCCAGGCCGCCCACTCGACGATCCGGTCGTAGCCGTCCTGTCCGCGGACGGTTTCGACGCGCAGGGTGAACTCGGTCTCGATCGTCTCGACGCCGGCCAGCCGGCGGTGGAAGTCGGTCACCCCCTGGGGCGGCCCGCTGACCCACAGCGGCACCGGACCCGGCGTGGTCTGGTGGTTCCAGCTTCCCCGGCCCGGTGTTCCCAGGACGCGGCGCCAGTCGCGGTGCAACGGCGGCAGTGGTGTGACGAGATCCCCGCTGGCGAGCGTCTCGGGGAGCAGCCCCAGCGGGGCGTGGGTCGGGAGGTACTTGTGGCCCGCCCGCATCACCCACTCGTCGATGACCTGCAGCGCCCCGGTGGTGTCGAAGGTGCTGGTGGTGCCGGTGTGGGTCTCCACGGTGTATTCGGGTGGGATGGGCTTGTTCTCGCCGAAGACCTCGAAGTGCAGGAAGCCGCGGAAATGGACCGGCTGCGGTGGTTCGCCGCCGGCGACGAGCAGGATCCGGGCCAGGTGCCGGCGGGGTGAGGCCGCGAGATCGTCCGGCACCCCGGTCAGGATCGCGTGTGCCCGCCGGCGCAGTGCGGCGGGAAGAGTGACCGGTCGTTGGGCGAGGTAGGCGCTGATGCGTGGCAGGTCGGCGCCGTCCCCTCCACCCTCGAGCAGTTCGGCGACCAGGGCCAGCAGATCCTCCTGGTCGATCAGGGGCGCTCGGTCCGGTGGCGGTGGGAGCGGCCGGGCGCGAGGGCCGGGCACCGGCACGGAACTGCCGCCCGGTGCGACTGCCGAGGGGTCCGGTGGCGCGTCCGGCGTCGTCGCCACGAGTTCTCCGGCCAGGACGGCCAGCTCCGGCGGCAGTTGGCCGAGGAAGCCGGAGACGATCTCCCCGACCGCGGACGCGTGCGCGGCGTCCGTCCTGACCAGAGCCCGGAGCAGGCCGAGTTGTGCCTTGATCAGCTTCTTCTCGCTGCGGCCCAGGACGGCCGGTGAGGCGTCGATCAGGGCCGCCGGGTCGAGCCGGGCGACGGCGCGGCCGAGCAGGTCCTGGGCGAGACCGACCGCGACGCTCGGGGTGGTCGCCAGCACGGCGAGGTAGTCGTGCTGCCGCTCGGCGACCTCGGTGGGGGACGGATCGAGGAAGCGGTGCAGCCGGTGGTACCACAGGATGTTCCGGGCGGAGAAGTCGCGCAGCAGCGCGCGGAGGCTCTCGTCGAGCAGGCGATCGCGGAAGCCGGGGATCTCGCGGCCGAGCGCGCCGAGGGCGGTGGACCAGGCCTCGGCGCAGTAATCGGTCAACGGGTAGCTCGCGCCGCAGCCCTCGACCCGGAAGAGCGCCCACAACTCCTCGTGGAGTTCCGGCTCGGCCAGGAGCCGTTGCCGGATCCGGTCACCGTGGTCGGCCGGCGGGTCGCCGTGGTTCTCACCCGTCACGTCCAGGACGAAGAGGGAGAGGTAGGCCACCGATTCCAGCGGCAGCCGGCGGTCGTGGACGAGCCGGCGGCAGACCGGCCAGACCAGGCCTTCACCCCACCAGCCGCGCTCGGCGAAGACCTCGACGAACTCGGCCAGCCAGCTGGGGTCGCGTTCCAGAGCGGCGGCGAGCACCGCGTCCGTCATCGCGGGACGGTGCGCGCTGTACTGCTGCTTCAAGGGCAGATCGAAGGGGGCCAGAGTCTCCGCGGCCAGTGTGGGCCGGCCCAGCGCGGCGACCACGAAGCAGGCCCGCGGCGTAGGCCCCTCCGCCTTGAACAGCCGGGAGGGAGGCAGGGTGCGGGCGAGAGCGGCGCGATCCTCGGCGGTCGCCCCGGCTACCGCCGCCGCGAAGCCGGAGAAGTCGGCCGGATCGCCCTGCAGGGCCTGCCGCAGCAGCTCCCGGCGTCCGGCGAGATCGAGGCTCGCTGCGGCGTTCATGCGAGCGCCTCGCCGACGATCCGGGCGGCCAGCACGTGCTTGCACGGCCCGCGAGTGCCGCGGTACTTGGCGTACCAGGGGCAGGTGCACCGGTCGTCCGCGGTCGTGGCACCGAGGCGGACGTCGTAGCGGGTGCCCGCCGACACCACCTGGACGACGTCGGCCGCCGCCGGGGTCACCGCCCCCGCCGCGACCAGCCGGTGCGCGTCCGCCAGCCGTGGGTGCAGGGTCTGTAGCGCGTCGGCGTTCACCGGTAGCGGACGGTGGAAGTAGGCGCCGGCTGCCAGGTCGAAGCCCACCTGCCCGGAGGAGGCCAGCACGCTGAGCGCACCGGTCACCCGTTGCGGGCTCAGGGCGGCCTCGGCGGCGAGTCGCGGGACGTCGATCCGCGGTTCGAAGGCCAGCAGGGCCGAGATCAGGTCGGCGTCGTCGGCCACCTCCTCGCCGGCCAGCGAATGCAGCACCGCCCCCTCGCCGGAGAAGCCGCGGGATTTCTCCGGGCTCAGCCCGATCGTGACACGGGCGCCGGGCAGTTCCAGCACCCAGGCCGACGGCAGCGGCAGGGAGCCGGCCGCAGCGTCCGGGCCGTAGGAGCGCAGCCCGGTGGCGTGGCGCAGCAGCGGCTCGATCACCCGCAGCCGTTCCGGGCCGGCAACGCACACCGCCCCCGGGGTGGGAGCGGAGGCCAGCCGCACCGTCCGGGTGGCCTGCGTCGCCCACAGCACCGTCTTCGTGGCGCTGGAACGCGGCAGCGCCGCGACGAACTGCCGGATCGCGGGGCCGGTGAGCTCGTGGCGCGGGCTCATCCGGGCCGACAGCAGCTGGGTTTCGGCGAACCCCTTCAGCCAGCGCTTGGGCAGCGGCACCTTCTCCTCGACCAGCTCACCATCCAGGGTGGCGACCCGCAGTTCGTCGTCGCCGACATTCAGGTGCAGTGGTTCGGACGCCCGCAGCCCGGCCAGGGCCTGGCGCAACGGCGGGTTCACGTCCACATTCGTCACGCCGACCGCGGTGTGGCTTGCGTCCAGCGCGGCGGCGTCGACGTCCAGCCGGGCATACACCCCGCAGCAGACGCTGAACGATTCGAACCGCAGCCCCTCGGGTGTTGACGTGACCACCGGATCCGCCGCCCGCAGCACCGCGGCAAGCGTGTTCGGCGGCACGTAGAAGCGGGTGCGGGCCACCCGGGCCAGCAGGAGCAGCCCCTGGGCGACCACGCCGGGATGCTCGACGAACCCTGAGAAGAACCAGGGATGCGCGACCGGGCCGACCGGCGCCGTCCCGCCACTGGTCGCCAGGCCGAGGCTGGCCCGCCCGTCCTGCTGGGCGAACCCGGACGGCGCCAGATAGCTGTAGTCGATGACGGGGGTGCTCATGCTCTCTCCTTTGGGAAGAGAACCTACCTCAGCCCAGTTCCTCGGGGGCGGACGGACGGCGGCCGAGTACCAGGCCGATGGCGGCGACGGCGACGCCGCCGATCAGGATGGCGGTGGCGGCGTTGCGCAGGTCGGCGAGCAGGTAGCCGGCGACTCGGGTGGCGCCGTCCTCGCCCAGGGCGTTGCTGAGGGCGCCGCCGAGCGCGCCCGTCCCGAACTGAAGGGTGAGCAGCATGATCACCCCGGCGATGACGACGGCCAGGCCGGCCCAGCGCACCGCCCGCATCCGGTTGCGGGCGACCAGGACAGCGCCGGCCAGGGCCACGGCGGCCACGATCGGCAGGGCGGTCGTGCTGAACGTGAGCGTGCGGTAGGCGGCCCGAGCGGTGTCGATGGCGGCCGGGTCGACCGTCAGCAGCGTCATGGTCGCCTGGCTGTCGGGGATGAACCGCGCCAGGTCGAAACCACCGGCGAGCAGGCGGTCGCGGGTCGCGTCCACCACTACGCCGACACGCAGCGAGATGGTGCCGTCCTCGGCGCCCAGCAGCGAACCCTCGTCCGCCCGCAGCAGGGCGAGCACCTGACCGTGGGAGGCGCGCACGGACGCTTCCCAGAGCTGGTCGAACTGATCGGATTCGATGAGCCGGGTCACCTGATCGGCGACGAACTCCTCGACGGCGTGGGTGATCGGGCCGGTGAGCGAGGGGAGAAGCTGGGTGGTGAGGCGCGGCAGGCCCACCAGTTCGGCCAGGCCTTCGAGACCGCCACGGGTGCGGGTCTCGACCTCGAGCCCGGTCATGATGGCCTGGGTGGTCGCCGTCACGATCGCCTCCTGAACGGCCGGATCATGGCGCAACTGGGAGGTGGCGGCCACGAAACGGTCGGTGTCGAAGGCGGCCGCCTGCACCCAGGACGCGGTCGCGGCCAGCGGGATGGTCAGTGCCGCGATCGCGATCAGGACGCCGGACAGCACACCGCGCCAGCGCGCTCCGGACGCTCGACTCATCGCGACTCCCACCGGCTTGAGTTTCCTGGCCTGAGCGTACTGCCCGGGATCGCGTCATTGCTGAGCGGGATCGAATAATCCCGTCCGCTACGGTGTTTGAACCGGAAAGGGACGGAGGCGACCGATGGCGACCACGGCACAGCTCGAGTGGACGGATCCGCGCGAGGAGATCGAGATCGGCGTCCTGATGGCCAACGGACGCCTGGCGCCCCGCGCCTTCGCCACCCTCGCCGAGGCCGAAGCCTGGGCCATCGACGGCGAGCAGGTGGTGCAGTACAACCGCATCTGCTCCTGCGATATCTGACCGATCAGGCCACCGGCAGCTGCCGGAATCGGGGGGCCTGGGTCGTCTCGGGGAGCAGGGGTCAGCTGGTGGTCGGCGAGGGCGAGGACGGTGTGCGGGTCTCGTCGGTCGTGGGGCTCCTCTCGGAGGCCGGATCGGGTCAGGTGTGGTGGGTGAGCTGCCAGCCGGTGGCGTCGACGCGGTCGTGCCAGTAGCGGGCGTAGTCGCCGTCGGCGGCCAGTAGGGCGGCATGGCTGCCCGATTCGCGGATGCCGCCTTCGCCGTCCAGCATGATGATCTGGTCCGCGGTCATGATCGTCTGCAGCCGGTGGGCCACGACGATGAGGGTGCGGTCGGCGCGGATGGAATCGATCGCCTCGCCGATCGCTATCTCGTTGCCGATGTCGAGAGCCGCGGTGGCCTCGTCCAGCAGCACGATCGGGGCGTCCTTGAGCAGGGCGCGGGCGATCGAGACGCGCTGACGTTCGCCGCCGGAGAGGTTCGACCCGCCCTCCCCGACCCGGGCGTCCCACCCGCCCGGCAGTCGTTCGACGATCTCGTCGACGCGGGCGCGGGTGGCGGCGGCGATCACCTGGTCGCGGCTGAGGTCGGGGTTGCCGATCCAGACGTTGTTCAGGATGGTGTCGTCGAAGAGATAGACGTCCTGGAAGACGGGGGCGACTGCGCCCTCGATGACCGAGGTGCCGAGTTCGGGCACCGGGACGCCGCCGATGAGCACCGTCCCCGCCTCGGGGTCGTAGAAGCGTGCGATGAGCCGGGTGATCGTCGTCTTGCCCGAACCCGATGGGCCGACGATCGCGGTCATCCGGCCGGCCGGCGCCGTGAACGAGAGCCCGCGCAGCACCGCGTCGCCGCCGTAGCCGAAGGTGACCTCGCGGAACTCCACCCCGAAGTCGGCCGGCGCTGCCGGATGGGCAGGCTCGGAGAGCCGGGGGACCGCCGCGAACTCGTCCAGCCGGTCGATGCTCGTCCGCGCGACGGCGACACCGCCGCCGAGATCGCCGGCGGCCACGATCGGCTCGTTGAACCGCACCCCGAGAACGAGGAGCGCGAGCAGGGTCGCGATGTCGACCGTCCCGCCGATGGCGAGGAACGCTCCGACGACGAGGAGCACGGTGATCGAGAGCTGGACGAGGCCCGCGAAGATCGCGATCGCCGTGCCGCCGCTGATCAGCAGGCCGCGGTAGTGCTCGTGCTGGTTCTCCAGCGCCTGGTCGACGAGCCGGCCGGCGATCGAGCCCTGGGCCGCCGTCCGGAGCGCCGGCTGAGCGCGGGCGAACTCGACGACCCGGTTCGAGGCCTCGGCGACCGCCAGCGAGTGCGCCTGATCGCCACGTCCGATCCCTCGGCTCAGCCAGTGGTAGCCGACCGCGATGATCGGCACCATGACCGTCATCGCGAGGGCCAGCCGCCAGTCGAAGAAGTACATCCCCACCAGAACGGTGGCGGGGGCGACGAATCCCGCGATGATCTGCCGCAGGATGGCGTAGGGCATGGTCGAGACGAACATCGCACCCTGCGTGGCGAGCCCGGTGATGAGCCCGGTTCGATCGGTCGAGTACCAGGCCACCGGCAACGACACGACGCTGTCACCGAGCCGCTCGAGCAGCGAGTCGAGCACGGCGGTCGACGCCTTCATCCCGATCTGGCTCGCGAACCACGACGCGAGGACGTAGCCGGCCGCGGCTGTGGCGACCGCGATCAGCCACCCCCGAGCGGCGCCGAGGTCGCCGGCGAAGAGCGCCCGCAGCAGCGGGACGAGCAGGAGGAAGGCGATGCCCTGCAGCAGCGAGGCGGCCACCACGAAGCCCAGTTCCGCGATCACCAGCCGACGGGCGTGTGGCGAGCAGTAGTGCAGCATGCGCCGGATCATGCGCCGGCTCCTTCCAGAAGCGAACGGGAGTGGTTGGCCTGGTAGTCGGCCCACATCGCGGCGAACCGCCCGCCGCTGGCGACCAGTTCGCTGTGGGTGCCCGACTCGACGATGCGACCGCTGTCGAGGACGAGGATCTGGTCGGCTCCCACGATCGTGTGCAGCCGATGGGCGATCACCAGCACGGTGCGGTCGGCCGCGAGCGTGCTCAACGCGCGCTGGATCGCCGCCTCCGAATCCGGATCGGCGAACGCCGTCGCCTCATCGAGGACGAGGATCGGCGCATCGGCGAGCAGTGCCCGGGCGATCGTGACCCGCTGCGCCTCGCCGCCGGAGAGGTTCGCGTCCTCGCCGATCACGGCGTCGTAGCCGCGCTCGAAGCGCAGGATGCGGTCGTGGATCTGGGCGGCCCGGGCGGCGGCCTCGACCTCGGCGTCGGTCGCGTCGGGCCGGGTGAGCCGGATGTTGTCGCGCAGGCTCGCGCGCAGCAGTTGCACGTCCTGGAAGACGAAGCCGACCTGCCGGTACAGCTCGCCGGAGGTGACCTGGCGGACGTCCGCCCCGCCGATCGCCACCGTGCCCGCGTCCACGTCGTAGAACCGGGGGACGAGCTTGGCCAGAGTCGACTTGCCCGACCCCGAGGCCCCGACCAGGGCGGTGACGGTGCCCGGAGCGCAGGCGGCCGAGATCTCGTGGAGGACGCGGTGGTCGCCCTCGTAGCTGAAGGAGGCCCCGGTCACCGCCAGGTCGCGGCCTTCGGGCGTCGCCGGCTGGGTCGGCGCCGTCACGGGCGGCAGGGCGAAGAAGGCGGTGAGTGACTGCTGGGCCTTGGCCGCGTTGCGCAGGAACTGCCCGGAGGCTCCAAGCTTCATCAGCGGTGCGGTGAGCCCCAGCCCCAGGAGCACGCCGGGCAGGACGTCCACCGGCGCGGCGCCGCCGTCGGAGACCAGCCACACCGCGGCGGCGAGCAGCCAGGTGAGCACGACGATCGGCGAGGCGATCAGCTCGACGATCGTGAACACGACGGCGGTCTCGCGCGTCCACTCGTCGACGAACCGCACGTACTCGCGGGTGGCGTCGCGGTAGCGTCGATGGCTGCGCCCCACCTGACCGAACCGCTTGACCACCGCAATGCCCTGCACGAACTCGACGGTCGCGCCGGAAAGGGCCTGCGTCGCCTGGTCGTACTGAAGGTACTTCTCGCCGGCCCCCCGCATCAGGAGCGGGTAGACGAGCATGACCAGGACGAGCGGCGCCAGCGCTGCGAGCGCCATTCGCCACTCCACGATGAACAGGTAGACCAGGCTGACGACGGGCACCGTGATCGCCGTGAGCACGTCCTGGATCGAGTGCGCGACCAGCTGGTGCAGCGCCACGACATCGTTCTCGACCAGCTTGCGCACCGACCCCGAGCTGCGCCGGTCGAACCAGCCGAGTGGGAGTCGCTGCAGGTGCCGGATGATCCGCTGCCGCAGGGATCGCTGCAGCTCGGCGTCGGCGAAGTGGCCGACGACACCCGCCGCGAACGCGGAGCCGAAGCAGACGAACAGCGCCACCACGGCGAGGTCACGATCGTCCAGACCCGTCCGGCATCGATCTCGTGACCGGAGAGTGCGGGCAGCAGGGTGCGCGCGAGTTGGACGATCGCGATGAAGGGCACCACGCTGCTGATCGCGCCGAGCACGCTCAGGCTGATGATGCCCGCCAGGCTGCCGCGCACGGGCGCGAAGAACGAGCCCTCCGTGGTGGTGCGCTCCCTGTCACTCATCCCGACCCTCCAGCATATTGAGAACAGTTATCATAGACTACAATGAACGGTGTTCTAATGGACCGGTGACCAGCTTACAGGTAAGGCAAGGCTTACCTAACCATCTTGGATGTCGGCGGCATCGGACCCCGCCGGAGCAGGGGAGTGTGTAACCAGTGGTCGAATCAGCGCCGTTCCATGTCGGCCTCACCCCGGAGCGCGTCGTGGACGCCGCAGTGGAGCTGACCCGCGAATCCCACCTGATGAGCTGGTCGATCCGCGACCTCGCCGGGCGGCTCGGCGTGGCGGCATCGGTGATCTATCACCATGTCGGCGGCAAGGACCTGCTCTGCCGACGGGTGGTCGAGCGGATGCTCGAGCAGATCGTCCCACCCGAGCCGAGCCAGCCCTGGCAGCAATGGTTCCGCGAGCTGCTTCACACGGCCGGTCCGCTTGCCGCGGCCTATCCCGGGACGGCCAAGTGGATGCTCATGCACGGCCCGACCCTCCCCGCGGTGCTGCCGATCCTTGATGCCGGCGTCGCGACGCTCCAGCGAGCCGGCCTCGGTGAGCAGGCCCCCTTCGCCTATGCACTGCTGCTCAACAACGCGATGCTCACCGTCTCGATGGGGGACGACCGGCTTCAGCACGAGGGGGACGGGCCTCGCGATCACGCCACGATGATGGCCGAACTCCGCCAGATGCCCACGGCCTCGGCCGAGGTGCGCGCCATGGGCCAGGAACTCATCGCCCCCTTCGCGGAAGGCGGGGAACTGGCCGCGCAGAGGCGCTGGGACTACTACCGCTTCGTCGTGGACACCACCATCGCGGGCCTCGACGCCACCCTTGGCCGGCCGGCCGATCAGGCCTGAAGCCGTCGGACGAGCAGTCGGAGGCTACCGCCCAGCAGCAGAAGGAGCGCAGCGACGACCAACGGCGCCAGCGGATCGGCGCCGGTGTTCGGCAGGTCGTCGTCCCCGTCGCCATCGTCGCCGTCATCGGGCTCGTCGCCTTCGAGGACGGTGATGGTGAAGCTGTCGGTGGCGGTCTGCTGGGCGGCGTCCGTCGCGGTGCAGCTCACCGTGGTGACGCCGAGCGGGTACACGTCGCCGGAGGCGTGATCGCAGACCACCGACACCGGCGCTGTGCCGCCGGTGGTTGTCGGCGCCGGGTAGTTCACCGCGATCCCCGGGTCACCGAAGTCGGCGTACACGACGATGTCGGCCGGAACCTGAATCGCCAGCGGCGCCGGCGGCGGAAGCTGGTAGGTGACGGTGTTGTCGGTGCTGGTGGACGCCGTGCTGGGGTTCGCTGCGCCGTCTGCGGCGGCCCCGGC
>JAPUEM010000125.1 GCA_027492575.1 Propionicimonas sp. | reverse complement strand
GAAGATCACCGTCGAGGTCGTCCTGAAGCGGTCGGGCCACGAGACGACCTCCTCGCAGGCAAGCGCGGAGACCGCCGAGGTGGCGCCCGCGACCTTCACCAACACCAAGCCGGCCAAGATCAGCGGCACCCAGAAGGTCGGCAAGACCATCAAGGCCTCGGGTGCCAAGTGGAGCACCAGCGGCGTGAAGGTCACGTACAAGTGGTACGCCACCATCGACGGCGTCACCTCACTCATCCAGCACTCCACCTCGTCCAAGCTGAAGCTGACCACCGCCGACCGCGGCGCGACCATCAGCGTGGAACTGGTGGCAAGCAAGGCCGGCTACACCGGCGTCACCAACCCGCCGGTCAGCACCACTTCCGCTGTGAAGTGAGCGATCCGCTCACACGGTGACCGACTGACCTCAGGCCGACACCGCCGCGCGCACGAAAGCCGCGGTGGTGTCGGCCGAGGCATGTCTGGCGTTCAACGCGGCGTGGATCAGCGAGACCGTGCCGTCCAGATCGGCGACCGCGAACTCGCCGACGGACATCCCCTCGACGAGGATCTCGCGCAACGCCGCCTCGACCGCGACCACGTGCTGCCGCAGTTCGCGGATCGCCTCCGGCGAGAGCAGCGCGGTCAGCTCCGGGCCGAAGCCCAGGTGGAACTCCTCGGCGGCCCGGACGTGGTGGCGGACGTAGGCCTCGAGCCGGGCGGACGGCGAATCCGCCGCGCGCAGCGCCTGCTGCAGGGCGGCGAGATAGCGGTCGGTCTCCTCGCTGGCGAAGGCCACCACCACCGCTTCCTTGTCGCGGAAGTGGTTGTACAGCGAGGTGCGGCCGACTCCGGCGGCCTCGGCGAGGTCGGCCATGGTGATCGCGTCGAAGCCGCGCTGCGTCATCAACCCGGCGAGCGCGGCGAAGACCCGCGCCCGTGTGGTCGTGCGGTGCTCCGCCAGCGACGCTCCTCTGATCCTCGGCATGCGGTCAGGGTATCGCCCAAGCACCCGGGCCGCACTCGCGCCACCCAGGGCCTCTTCACCAGATCGAGCAGGCCACCGGCCGGCTCCTCGGCGGGTCACGGATTCATCACGACTTCGACGGATGTTCACCAAGCCGTAGACATTCCGTCCAAATCGGAGCAATATCTTGGACGCATCGTCCAGAGCGTCCGAGGAGCCCCGTGCCAGCGACCATCATCTTCGACTTCGACGGCACCCTCGCCGTCGGCAACGGTCCCGTGCTGGCCTACGCCGGCCAGGTGGCCGCGGTCGCCGGCGACGGATTCCTGAAGCGGGTCGAGGCCGGGATCGCCGACTTCGAGGCGGGGAGCTCCCCGTACCGGGACGGCTACGACGTGGTCGGCTCGCTGGCGACGGCCGAGGGCGTCACCGAGGCCCAGCTCGGCCGGGCCTACCAGCGAAGCCGGGAACTGCTGGGCACCGAGGCGGCCCCGGTCACCACCATGCCGGGCCTCGACGACTTCCTCACCGGGCTCCGCCGGCACGCCAGGCTCGTCCTCGCCACCAACGCCCCCGAGGTCGGTGTCGACGCCGTCCTCGACGCCTGGGGCGTCCGCGAGGCCTTCGACGCACTGCACTTCGCGGTCGGCAAGCCCGCCGGCCTGGCCGCCGTGGTGCGCGACACCCTGGCGGAAGGCCCCGTCCTCGCCGTGGGCGACATCGCCGAATACGACCTGGCTCCGGCGCGGAGCCAGGGCGCCGACACCGCGCTGGTCGGCGCGACGGCGGCCGACGACAGCATCACCGTCACGATGCGGGGCCGGTCGCTGGCCGATCTCCGCACCGCCATCGAATCCTGGGCGGCAGCCGCGGCCCAGTCCTCCGAACCACCGCGCTCCGACGCGGCAGGCACCACCCGAAAGGTAGTTCCACATCATGCGTAACCCCCTGCTCGCCGCTACGGCGGCCGTGGCGGTCCTCGGCCTCGGCCTGGCCGGCTGCGGCTCCCCCGCCACCACACCCTCCGGCGCAACGTCGCCCAGCACCGAATCGAGCGCGACCGCCCCCGAGTGGCCGGCCGAGATCACGATCGCCCTGGTCCCCTCCATCGAGGGTGAGGATCTCGCCGAGGCCCTCGACCCGCTGACCACCTACCTTTCCGACAACCTCGGCATCAAGGTGACCGGCGTGGTGGCGAACAACTACGCCGCCACGGTCGAGGCGCTGGGCGCCGACCAGGCGCAGGTGATCATCACCGACGCCGGTTCGCTCTACAACGCGATCGAGCAGTACGACGCGAAGCTCGTGCTGCGCGACGTCCGGTTCGGCGCCACCTCCTACGCGTCGGTAGGGTTCACCAACAACCCGGGCAAGTACTGCGCGGACGCGCCGGTGAAGGCGACCTACGCCGCCAGCGGGATCGAACTCTCCTACTGCAACGGCATCGAGAAGGCGGGCGAGACCGCCACCGGTCAGGGCCCCGCCGCTCTGGACGCGCTGAAGAAGATCACCGAGGGCACCAAGGTCGCGCTGCAGGCCGCCACCTCGCCGGCCGGCTTCCAGTACCCGGTGGTCGCCATGCGCGAGGCCGGTCTGGACACCGACAAGGGCATCGTCCAGGTTCCGGTGGAGGGCAACAACAACGCCGTCCTCGCGGTCTACAACGGCGACGCCGAGGTGAGCTTCGGCTACTGGGACGCCCGCACCACCGTCACCAAGGAGGCCCCCGACGTCGCCGACAAGGTGGTCGCCTTCGCCTACACCGACATGATCCCCAACGGCGGCGTGGCGGTCGCCCCCTCCCTGCCGGAGGATCTGGTCGCCAAGCTGACCACCCTGATGGACGGCTACGCGGATTCCTCCCCCGAGGCCGCCGACGTCATGTTCAAGCTGGTCGGCCTCTCCGACTGGACCACCGAGACCGCGCAGGAGGAGATCACCCGCTACGGCGAGATCCTGGCGCAGTTCAAGGGCTAGGAATGAGCCTTTCCGCGCAGGCGGCGACCGGGACGACCCCGGCCGCCGCCTCGTGGCAGATCGAGATCGACCAGGTCAGCGTGACCTACCCCAACGGCACCCGCGCGCTGCGGGACGTCTCGCTGCGGATCGAGCCGGGCGAGATGGTGTCGGTGGTCGGGCTCTCCGGTTCGGGCAAGTCCACCCTGATCCGGACGATCAACAACCTGGTGCCGGCCTCGGCGGGCTCGGTGACGGTAGGCCCCTACCCGATCACGCGGCTGCGCGGACGGCGGCTGCGCGAGGCCCGCGGCCACATCGGCATGATCTTCCAGAGCTTCAACCTGGCCGAGCGCACCAGCGTCTACCACAACGTCCTGGTCGGACGGTTCGCGCACACCCCTGCCTATCGCAGCCTGCTCGGCCTGCCGACCGCCCACGACCGGGAGCTCGCGCTGCGGTCGCTGGATTCGGTCGGTCTGCTCGAGAAGGTGTGGACGCGGGCCGGCTCGCTCTCCGGCGGGCAGAAGCAGCGGGTGGCGATCGCCCGCGCCCTCACCCAGGAACCCAGCGTGATGCTGGCCGACGAGCCGGTCGCCAGCCTGGACCCGCCGACCGCCCACTCGGTGATGGCCGATCTGCGGCGGATCAACGCCGAGCGCGGCCTCACCGTCCTGGTGAACATCCACCTGATCGACCTGGCGCGGCAGTACACCACCCGGCTGATCGGCCTGCGGGACGGCGAGGTGGTCTATGACGGCGCCTCCGCCGACGCCACGGACGCCGACTTCGAGCACATCTACGGCCGTCCGATCCGGCCGGACGATCGGCTGGGAGCGGACGCGTGAGCTCGTCCGGCCTCGTCCTGCCGCCGCGTCCCCGGCACCGGCTGCGGACCACGTTGATCCTGGCGGCCTTCCTCGCCTTCACCGTGGCGACCTGCCTGCCGGCGATCGGCGGACTCGAGCTCGACTTCGCGGCGATCGCGAAGAACTGGCGCAACGGCGCCGGCAAGATCGGCCAGTTGATGCAGCCGAACTTCGCCTTCCTCCCCCGCACCTGGCTGCCGATGCTGGAGACCCTGCAGATGGCGGTGGTCGGGGCGGCCGCGGCGGCCGTCTGCTCGGTGCCGCTGACGCTGTGGGCCGCCAAGCCGACCAATCCCAATACCCCCAGCCGCCGGGTGCTGCGGATGCTGGTGAACATCGTCCGGGCGGTGCCCGATCTGGTCTTCGCCACCGTCCTTGTCGCGATGGTGGGCGTCGGGGCGCTGCCCGGTGTGATCACGCTCTTCCTCTTCGACATCGGCATCGTGATCAAGCTGGTCTCCGAGGCGATCGACTCCTCCGACCACAGCTACATGGAGGCCGGACGGGCCGCCGGCGGCACCCAGCTGCAGATCAACCGGCTGACCGCGCTGCCGCAGAGCTGGCCGCTCTTCGCCAACCAGTGGCTGTACACCCTCGAACTCAACGTCCGGATCTCGGCCATCCTCGGCATCGTCGGCGCCGGCGGCATCGGCCGGCTGCTGGACGAACGGCGCGGCTTCTACGCCTACAGCGACGTCTCGGTAATCATCCTGGAGATCCTGGTCGTCGTCATCGTCATCGAGGTACTCTCCAACCTGCTGCGCCGGAGGCTGGTATGACCGGCGCGCTCACCCTCGACCGGACCATCGCCCCGCTGGTGGTGCCGCCCCGTCCCTCCCGGCTCTGGCAGACCCTGTTCACGATCCTGACCGGGCTCGTGCTCATCGCGGCGGCGGCCGGGCTCTCCATCGACTGGAGCGACCTGCCCGCCCTGCCCGGAAAGATGGCCAACTACCTGCGGCTGATGTTCGAGGCGCCGAACTGGAAGAAGCTGCCCCGGGCGCTCTTCGAGACCTGGCGGTCGATCTCGATGGCCTGGGTCGGCGCCATCCTCTGCGTCCTGATCTCGATCCCGCTGGGCATGCTGGCCGCGGACGGAGTCGGCCCGGCCTGGCTGCGGCTGACCCTGCGCGGGCTGTTCGCCATCATCCGGGCGGTGCCCGAGGTGATCATCGCCCTGGTGCTGCTCACCGTCACCGGCCTGACCCCGTTCACCGGCGCCCTCGCCCTGGGCATCGCGGGCATCGGCACCCAGGGCAAGTGGGTCTACGAAACCATCGAATCCGTGCAGGAGGGCGCCTCGGAGGCAGTCCGCGCGGTGGGCGGCACCACTGCGGAGATCACCCGCTGGGCGCTCTGGCCGGCGGCCGCGCCGGCGTTGATGTCCTTCGCGCTGTACCGGTTCGAGATCAATATCCGCACCTCCGCGGTGCTGGGCCTGGTCGGTGCCGGCGGCATCGGCAGCATGCTCTCCAACTACACCAACTACCGCCAGTGGGACACCGTCGGTATGTTGCTCATCGTGGTGGTGGCCGCGACGATGATCATGGACGCCGTCTCGGGCGCGATCCGGCGCCGGATCATGGAGGGAGCCACCAGTCGTGACCTGGCAAGGCGGAACTGACGCGCCACCGACCGTCCGGATCGCGGCGCTCGCGCCCGCCCTGCAGCCCACCGAACGGCGCGTGGTCGAGGCGATCGCGGCGGACCGCAGCGGCACCGTCGAACGGACCGCCCAGGAGCTGGCCGATGCCGTCGGGGTCGGCCGCACCACGGTGGTCCGGGCCGCCCAGTCGCTCGGCTACGAGGGTTACCCCCAGCTGCGGGTCGCCCTCGTCCAGGAACTCGCCCACGAGGCCTCGCGCAGCGTCCGGAGCACCGAGGTGGAGCCGACCGGCGTCGAGGCGCTGCGGGAGCGGGTGAGCCGGTTCGGCAGCCGCCTGGGCAGCACCATGTCGGCGCTGACGGACGAGGCGGTCAGCGCGTTCATCGAGGCCCTCGATTCCGCCGACCGGGTGCTGGTGATCGCCAACGGCCTCTCCGGCCCGCTGGGGCTCGATCTGGTGCTGCGACTGAACGCGGCCGGCCGGCCCGCCGAGCACTTCATGGACGCGATGGCCCAGCAGATCGCCGCCCGGCAGCTGGGCGCCGGGTCGGCGTGCATCGTCTTCTCCGGGTCGGGTGCCAACCGCAACACCCTGGAAGCGATGGCCGCCGCCCGGGCCGGTGGCGCGAAGGTGCTGGCCATCACCTCGTTCGCCCGCTCGGCGGCCGCCGAACTCGCCGACGTGGTGCTGGTGGTGCCACCGGTGAACGAGGGCTTCCACGAGGAGCTGATGCACACCTCGCGGGCCGCCCTGATGCTGCTGACCGAGCAGTTGCTCGACCTCTTCATCGCCCACCGCGGCGAGCGCGGCCGCGAGGCGCGCGCCACGGCGCTTTCCGTGCTCGGCGGTTCGCTGCAGGACTAGACGGCGGCGACCCACCGCCGGCCGTGACAGAATCCAGCCGTGACCGCACCCGCCTACACGCTGGCAGCCTCGATCAGCGGGGCCGACCACCCCGGGCAGCTCGACCGGCTGATGGCCGCCATCGCCGACAGCGGAGCCGAGATCCTCGACCTGGAGCAGACCGTGGTGCGCGGCCGGCTGAGCATCGGCCTGCTGCTCGCGGTCGCCCCGGAGTTGGCCGACCCGCTGCAGGATCGGCTGGCCGGCACCTGCGCCCGGCTGGGGCTGACGGTGTCGGTGACCGAGGGCGTCGGCGACAACCCGCCCCGCCACAACCGCAGCATCGTCACCATCCTGGGCCGTCCGCTGCTCACCTCGCACCTGGCGGCGACCACCCACGTGATCGCCGGGCTGGGCGGCAACATCGACCGCAGCCGCCGGCTCTCGCGCACCCCGCTCACCACCGTCGAACTGTGGGTCTCCGGGGTGGACGCGGCCGACCTGCGCCCCGCGCTGGCCCCGGTGGCGGCCAGCGCCGGCTTCGACGTGGCGGTCTCCCCCGCCGGCCTGAGCCGGCTCGGCCGGCGGCTGATCGTGATGGACGTCGACTCCACCCTGATCCGCGACGAGGTGATCGACCTGATCGCCGGCCACGCCGGCTGCGAGGCCGAGGTAGCCGCTGTGACCGAGCGCGCCATGCGCGGCGAACTCGACTTCGCCGAGAGCCTGCGCGAACGGGTCGCCCTGCTCGCCGGGCTGCCCGTCGAGGTGCTGGACGAGGTGCGGGCCGCCGTCCGGCTCACCCCCGGCGCCCGGACGCTGGTCGCCACCCTGCGCGATCTCGGGCTCTCCATCGGCGTCGTCTCCGGCGGCTTCCTGGAGGTGGTCGCCCCGCTGGCCGCCGAGCTGGGTATCACGTACGTCCACGCCAACCGCCTGGAAGTGGCCGACGGCCGCCTGACCGGACGGATCGACGGCCCGATCGTCGACCGCGCCGGCAAGGCGTCGACCCTGCGCGAGTGGGCGGCCGCCGAGGGCCTGCCGCTGAGCCGCACCATCGCCATCGGGGATGGCGCCAACGACCTGGACATGCTGGCCGCCGCCGGCCTGGGCATCGCCTTCAACGCCAAGCCCGCCGTGCGGGCGTCCGCCGACACCGCGCTGAACGTCCCCTATCTGGACGCCGTCCTCTTCCTGCTCGGCCTCACCCGCGAGGAGGTCGAGGCGGCCGCCGCCGCCCGCGCGGTGTGACTCAGGGCTGCAGGGTGGCGCCCTGGGAGGCGATCACGTCGCGGTACCAGCCGAAGGACTTCTTGCGGTGGCGGGCCAGCGTGCCGGTGCCGTCGTCGTTGCGGTCGACGTAGATGAAGCCGTACCGCTTGCTCAGCTGCGCGGTCGAGGCCGAGACCAGGTCGATCGGGCCCCAGCTGGTGTAGCCGAGCACGTCGACGCCGTCCCCGATCGCGTCGGCGACCGCGAGCAGGTGACCATTCAGGTAGTCGATGCGGTAGTCGTCCAGCACCGTGAGCACACCGTCGACCTCGACCAGCTGATCCTTGGCGCCCAGCCCGTTCTCGACGATGAAGAGCGGCAGCTGGTACCGCTCCCAGAGCCGGTTCAGGACGATCCGAAGACCGGTCGGGTCGATCTGCCAGCCCCACTCGGAGGCGGGCAGGGTCGGGTTGGGGATGCCGCCCATGATGTTGCCCTCGCCGGCTGCCCGCTTCGCCGGGTCGGCTGTCTCGCAGACGCTCATGTAGTAGCTGAACGAGATGAAGTCGACCGTATTGCGCAGGATCTCCCGATCCTCGTCGGTGATGTCGAGTTCGATGCCCTGCTCCGCGAAGTACCGGTCCAGGTACTTCGGGTAGGCGCCCCGAGCGTGGACATCGGTGAAGAAGTCGTTGGAATGGTCGATCCTCATCACCGCCAGCACATCGGCCGGGTCGGGGGTGAGCGGGTAGGTCGGCATCGCGATCACCATGCAGCCGATCTTCGCCCCAGGCGCCAGTTCACGGGCGATCTTGGTCGCCTGTGCGGAGGCGACCAGTTCGTGGTGGCAGGCCTGCCACAGCTGGGACGGGCTGAGCTCGTCCTTCGGCGTCCAGATCCCGCCGCTCAGCAGCGGGGCGTGCAGAACGGCGTTGATCTCGTTGAAGGTCAGCCAGTACTTCACCCGGTGCCCGTAGCGGGTGAACAACGTCCGGACGTAGCGCTCGTAGAAGCCGATCATCCGCCGATCCGACCAGCCGTCGTAGGTCTTCGCCAGATGCAGCGGGGTCTCGTAGTGGCTGATCGTCACCAACGGCTCGATGCCGTACTTCTCCAGTTCGTCCAGCACCCGGTCGTAGTAGGCCAGGCCGGCCTCGTTCGGGGTCTCCTCGTCGCCGTTGGGGAAGATCCGCGACCAGGCGATCGAGAACCGGAAGACCGAGAAGCCCATCTCCGCGAAGAGCGCGATGTCCTCGGCATAGCGGTGGTAGAAGTCGATCGCCTCCAGCTTCAGATTGTCCGGAGTCGGCTCCTGCGTCGGCCCGCTCTTGATCCCGCGCGGCATGACGTCCTGGATCGACAGGCCCTTGCCGTCGGCGAGATAGGCGCCCTCCACCTGATTCGCAGCAACCGCGCCACCCCACAGGAAGTCGCTGGGGAATCTGGCCTGGATGTCACTCATGGACGCTCCTCCTCGAGGGTTCGGTGTCAGCCCAGCATGCCAGGCCGCCACGCGCCGAGGGGAGTCGTTGCGGAGGATCGGCCCAAATATGATGACCTGGTGAGCACCACCCCCGCGAGAACGCGGCCGGCGAGGATCGGGATCGTCGACGACCACCCCGCCGTCCTGCTCGGCGCGGCGGGAATCCTGCGCGCCCAGCCCGACCTGCAGGTGGCGGCGGCCACCGAGACCGTGCCGCAGTTGCTGGAACTCACCACCCGGCTCGACCTGGTGCTGCTCGATCTGGTGCTGGCCGACGGCTCCACGCCGACCGAGAACATGCGCCGGCTCAGCCGTCTCGACGTGCCGGTGCTGGCCTTCACCAGCGGCGATCGTCCGGCCGCTGTCCGCGAGGTGGCCCGGGCCGGCGCGATCGGCATGATCCGCAAGTCGGAGCG
>JAPUEM010000124.1:5623-55213 GCA_027492575.1 Propionicimonas sp. | reverse complement strand
GGTCGCACGAACTCTTCGGTCGTTCCCGCGAAGCTTTTCCGTCATTCCCGCGAAGGCGGGAATCTCACCTTGCGGTGGGTTGGCGTTGTGAGATCCCCGCCTGCGCGGGGATGACGGATTGGGAGTGGCAGGGATGACGGACTGGGGAGTGGCGGCCCAGTGGGAGATCCCGGCCTTCGCCGGGATGACGTTGGGCGGCTACAAGCGGTAGACGTCGTAGACGCCCGAGACCTTGCGGATGGCGCTGATCAGGTGATCGAGGTGCTTGGGGTCGGTGGTCTCGAAGGTGAGCCGGAACCGGAAGGTGCGGTCCTTGGCGGTGGTCATGTTGGCCGACAGGATCGAGATGTGATGGTCGCTGATCGCCTTGGTGACCTCGGAGAGCACGCCGGTGCGGTCCAGGCCCTCGACGTGCAGGGCCACCCGGAACGAAGATTCGGCGGTGGGTGCCCAGGCGACCTCGACCAGCCGGTCGGGCTTGGCCAGCAGATCCTGGGCGTTGGTGCAGTCGATCCGGTGCACCGAGACGCCGTTCTCGCGGGTGACGAAGCCGAGGATCTGGTCGCCGGGCACCGGCATACAGCACTTGGCGAGCTTCACCCAGACGCTCGGATCGCCCTGCACCACCACGCCGGCCTCGTTGCTGCTGTGCCGGGCACGGCGCCGGCTGCCGACCACCGGGACGTCCTCGATGCCGAGATCGGCGACCTCCTCGGCACCGCCGCCGGCGGCGATCAGCCGCTGCACCACCGCCTGGGCGCCGACGCTCCCCTCACCGATCGCCGCGTAGAGCGCGCTGGCGTCCGGCAGCCGGAAGTGTTCGGTCAGCCCGGTCATGTTCTCGACGGTGAGCATCCGCTGCAACGGCAGCCCGGCCCGGCGCATCTGCTTGGTCAGCAGATCCTTGCCGGTCTCGATCGACTCCTCGCGGCGCTCCCGCTGGAAGTACTGCCGGATCTTGCCGCGGGCCCGCGGGCTGGCGACGAAGCCCAGCCAGTCCCGGCTCGGGCCGGCGGCGGCCGCCTTCGAGGTGAGCACCTCGACGACGTCGCCGCTGGCCAGCGTGGATTCCAGCGGCACCAGCCGTCCGTTGACCCGGGCGCCGATGCACCGATGCCCCACCTCGGTGTGCACCGAATAGGCGAAGTCGACCGGGGTGGCGCCCTTGGGCAGGTTGATCACGTCGCCCTTGGGGGTGAAGACGAAGACCTCGTCGGTGGCGATCTCGAAGCGCAGAGTGTCGAGGAACTCGGTCGGATCCTCGGTCTCCTTCTGCCACTGGCTGATCTGGTGCACCCAGCTCAGTTCGCTGCCGTCGGCCTTGCCCTCCTTGTACTTCCAGTGGGCGGCCACGCCGTACTCGGCCTGCCGGTGCATCTCGTGGGTGCGGATCTGCAGCTCGACGGCCTTGCTACCCGGCCCCAGCACGGTGGTGTGCAGCGACTGGTAGAGGTTGAACTTCGGCATGGCGATGTAATCCTTGAACCGCCCCGGCAGCGGCGACCAGCGGGCGTGCATCACCCCCAGCGCCTCGTAACACTCCCGTTGCGAGTCGACCAGGATGCGCAGCCCGACCAGGTCGTAGATGTCGGCGAAGTCGCGGCCGCGAACCACCATCTTCTGGTAGATCGAGTAGTAGTGCTTCGGACGGCCGTAGACCGTCGCCTTGATGCCCGCTTCGCTCAGGTCGGCGCGAACCTGGTCGGTGACCACGCGCAGGTAGTCCTCGCGCAGCGGCGCCCGGGCCGCCACCAGCTTGACGATCTCGTCGTAGATCTTCGGTTCCAGGGTGGCGAAGGAGAGATCCTCCAGCTCCCACTTGATCGCGTTCATGCCGAGCCGGTGGGCCAGCGGGGCGAAGATCTCCAGCGTGTCGCGGGCGATCCGGGCCTGCTTGTCCTGCCGCAGATGACCCAGGGTGCGCATATTGTGCAGCCGGTCGGCGAGCTTGATCACCAGGACGCGGATGTCCTTGCTCATCGCCAGCACCATCTTGCGGATGGTCTCGGCCTTGGCCGATTCGCCGTACTGGATCTTGTCCAGCTTGGTGACGCCGTCGACCATGGCGGCGATCTCGGGGCCGAAGTCGGCCTTCAGCTGCGCGACGGTGTAGGAGGTGTCCTCGACGGTGTCGTGCAGCAGCGCCGCGCACAATGTGGGCTCGTTCATGCCGAGCTCGGCCAGGATGGTCGCCACCGCCAGCGGGTGGGTGATGTAGGCGTCGCCGCTCTTGCGCTGCTGACCGGTGTGGTAATGCTCGGCGGTGCGGTACGCCCGCTCGATCAGCGCGACATCGGCCTTCGGATGATGAGCGCGCAACACCCGCAGCAGCGGATCCAGGACGAGCGCCTGCTGCGGCTTGGGCGCGCCGAGGCGGGAGAGCAGCTGGCGCATCCGCAACCGGGGCTGATCGGTTCCGCCCGGTGGGCGGGGTACCGGACGCGGTTCGCCGGGCAGCCCGTCGGAGGCCCCGTAGGGCCCGTGGACTCCCTGCGCGGTCACCGCACCTCCTGGCTCGTGGGCTGGCTCGCCGTGGCGCCAAGCATATGCCCTACGACCCTGGCCTCAGACGCTGTCGGGGCGGGGCGGCGGCTGCTTGGCCGAGCGGCGCACGACGACGATCTCGTCACCGGTGTGCAGGGTGTCGGCCGACCCCTCGTAGAACCGCCGCATGGTCTTGTTGCGGATCACCGCGAGCACCCGCTCCCCGGCCAGCTCGGAGGAGCTCACGCCGTCCTCGTCGCGGGTCACCATGCGCTGGACGATCTCCAGCCCGTCCCCGCTGGTCAGCAGATCCTCGATGACGGTGCCCAGGTGCGGACTGATCGACGACAGGCCCATCAGCCGGCCGACCGAATCGGCGGAGGTGACCACCGCGTCCGCACCGGATTGCCGCACCAGCGGCAGGTTCTCCGAATCCCGGACGGCCGCGACCAGGTGGGCGGTCCGGTTCAGCTGCCGGACGGTGAGCGTGGTCAGGATGGTGGTGTCGTCGCGGCCGACCGTGACGATCACCTCGCGGGCCTTGGGCAGTTCGGCCCGGTGCAGCAGTTCGCGCGAGGTGGCGTCCCCCTCGAAGGCGGCCAGGCCGTGCCGGTTGGCCGCCGCGACGGCCAGCGAATCCCGGTCGATCACCACGATCCGCTCCAGCG
The DNA here is from genome assembly GCA_027492575.1 of Propionicimonas sp. Taxonomy (GTDB): domain Bacteria; phylum Actinomycetota; class Actinomycetes; order Propionibacteriales; family Propionibacteriaceae; genus Propionicimonas. Next base: position 52,061 of record JAPUEM010000124.1, on the reverse strand, counting down.
GCACCCCGTTGCGCTGCAGCGTCGCGATCGCGCTGGCGCCCATGGTGCCGTACCCGATCACCACGGTGTGGTTGCGGAGCGTCTTGCGCCACTGGGAATCCATCAGGGCCCTTCTTCCTTCGTTGGCCAGCACCTCGACGGTGGTGCTGACCAGCAGCACCAGGAAGGCGATCCGGATCGGCGTGATCACGATGGCGTTGAGCAGCCGGGCGTGCTCGGCCACCGGCGTGATGTCGCCGTAGCCGGTGGTGGTCATGGTGACCGTCGCGTAGTAGAGCGCGTCGATCAGCGAGACGCCGTCGTGGGCGATGTTGTCGGCGTACGAATCGCGATCCAGCCAGACCACGAGCGTGATGATGAGCAGCAGCACCAAGCCGATGCCCACCCGCCACAGCAGCTCCCCGGCGGGGGTGGAGGCACGCGAGGGCAGGTGCACCTGAGCCTGGCCGCGCGGCAGCGCACCCGGTCCGAGGCGCAGCTTCCTGGCCATCAGACGGTCAGCACCGCCGTGCAGTCAGTCACCCCGACACTCGCGAGATGCTCGCGTCCGCCCAGGAAACTGAGTTCCATCACCACGGCGATGTGCACCAGTTCGGCGCCGAGGCGCTCGACCAGCTTCACGGTGGCGCCCACCGTCCCACCGGTCGCCAGCACGTCGTCGATCACCAGCACCCGCGCCCCGGGCAGGATCGCGTCGGCGTGGACGGCCAGCGACTCGGTGCCGTATTCCAGCGCGAAGCTCTCGGTGAAGACCTTCCCCGGCAGCTTGCCCGGCTTGCGGACGGGGACGAAGCCCGCCCCCAGCTCGAGTGCGACCGGCCCGGCGAAGATGAACCCGCGGGCCTCCATGCCGACCACCACATCGATCCGTGGCGGGGCCATGGCGGCCAGTTCCTCGACCGCGGCCCGGTAGCCGGCCGCCGAGGCGATCAACGGAGTGATGTCCTTGAAGAGCACCCCCGGCTTGGGGAAATCCGCCACGTCGCGGATCAGGCTGGCTACCAGCTGCTGGTTGGGGTTCATTTGCGTCGTTCGCTCCTGGTGTTCCGCACGGGTTGGGCGCGGGGCCGGTCGAGCTTGTCGGCGCTCACCAGCCCGAGACTTCCGGGATCGACCTCCGGTTCGGCGTCGGCCACCAGCAACGGGACGCTGGATACCTTCTCCTCGACCGCGACGACGTCGCCGCGATGCTTGGCGCGCGCCGCGCGACGCTCCAGCTTGGCGCGGTGCTCCTTCATCGCCGGCTCCGATTCACGCATGTCGGTGAGCAGCGGGGTGGCGATGAAGAGCGAGGAGTAGGCGCCCGCCAGCATGCCGACGAAGAGTGCCAGGCCGAGATCCTTCAGCGGGCCGGTCTGCAGGATGAACGCGCCGGTGAAGAGCAGCGCGGCGACCGGCAGCACGCCGATGACGGTCGTGTTGATCGACCGGATCAGCACCTGGTTGACCGCCAGGTTGGCCTGCTCGGAGTACGTGCTGCTGCCCTTGGTGAGGTCCACGACGTTCTCGCGGATCTTGTCGAAGACCACCACGGTGTCGTACAGCGAGTAGCCCAGAATCGTCAGCACGCCGATCATCGTGGTCGGGGTGACCGCGAAGCCGACCAGCGCGTAGATGCCGATCGTGATGATCAGGTCGTGGAAGAGCGCCAGGATGGCCGCCACCGACATCTTGAAGTCACGGAAGTAGAAGCCGATCAGCAGCATCACCAGCGCGACGAAGACGAAGAGCGCGATCAGGGCCTGCTGGGTGACCTGCTGGCCCCAGGAGGCGCCGATCAACGAGTAGGCGACGTCGTCGACGGTGATGCCGAGCTGGGTCGCGATCGCCTGCTTGACCTGGGCGACCTCCTCGACCTCGAGCGCCCGGGTCTGCACCCGGACGTTGCCCTCGCCGATGGTGGTGACGGTCAGCTCGTCGTTGTCCGGCAGCCCGAGCTGCTCCACCGCGGCGCGCACGTCGTCCACCGTGGTGGCGGTGACCGCGGTGGGCGCCTGGAAGTCGGCGCCGCCGCGGAACTCGATGCCGAGGTTCAGCCCCCGGATGCCGATGGCCAGGATGCAGACCGCCAGCAGCACAGCCGTGAAGGTGTACCAGGTGCGCCGCCGGCCGACGATCTCGAAGGAGAGGTCACCGGTGTAGAGCCGGTGCGCAAAACCATTGCCGCGTGCCATCAGGCCGCCCCCCCTGCGCTAGCCGGGCGCCGGTTGCCCGCATGCAGCGGGTGGGTGGCGCCCATGTGTTCGGCCTCGAAGCCGGAGAACCTGCGTCCCTCGCCGAAGAACTTCGTCTTGCCCAGCAGCGTCATCAGCGGCTTGGTGAACCAGAAGACGATCGCGATGTCGATGATCGTGGTGAGGCCCAGGGTGAACGCGAAGCCGCGCACAGAGCCGATCGCCAGGGCGAAGAGCACCACCGCGCTGAGCAGCGACACCGAGTCGGCCACCAGAATGGTCTTGCGCGAACGCTGCCAGCCGGTCTCGATCGCCGTCCGCAGGCCGCGGCCCTCGCGGGCCTCGTCCCGGATCCGTTCGAAGTAGATGATGAACGAGTCGGCGGTGACGCCGATCGCGAGGATGGCGCCGGCGATGCCCGGCAGGTTGAGCGCGAAGCCCATCCCCTGGCCCAGCAGCACCATCATCACGTAGGTGATCGCCGCGGCGATCACCAGCGAGGCGACCACGACGATCGCCAGGCCGCGGTAGTACAGCAGGCTGTAGCCGATCACCAGGATCAGGCCGATCAGGCCGGCGATCAGGCCGGCCTGCAACTGCTCACCGCCCAGCTTGGCCGAGACGTTGTCGACGCTGGAGACCTCGAAGGAGAGCGGCAGCGCGCCGTAGGTCAGCACGTTGGCCAGCGCGGTCGCGCTGGTCTGCGTGAAGGAGCCCGAGATGGACGCCCGTCCGCCCGGGATCGGGTTGGAGACCGAGGGAGCCGAGATCACCTTGTCGTCCAGCACGATCGCGAACTGGTCCATCGGCGCGGTCTGGGTGGCGAGGTGGGTGGTGACGGTGAGGAAGTCGGCGGCGCCGGCTTCGTCGAACTCCAGCCCGACCTCCCAGGAGACCGCCTGCTGCGGAACGTTCGCGTAGGCGCGGGTGACCTTGTCGCCGCTGATCAGGGCCGGGCCCAGCAGGTACTTGTAGGTGAACGTCTCGTCGCAGGCGATCAGCGGCTGATCGGTGACCGACGGGGTCGGCGAGGGCTCACCGCAGGTGAAGGCGGCGAACTCCGCGTTGTCGCGCTCCGAGGGCTGCCAGGCCAGCGAATCCGCCAGGCTGGGAGCGGTCTCGGCAGGGACGGTCGGACGCGGGCTGGGCACCGGGGTCGGCAACTGAGGCAGCGGACGCCGGTTGGTGGTCGGCGACTCGCTCGGCGCCGGGGCCGCGCTCTCACTCGGTTCGGCCGAGGGGCTCTCGTTCGGATCCGGGACCGGCAGCTGCGCCGGCGCGGCGGCGACGTTGTAGACCTTGCGGAAGTAGAGCTGAGCGGTCTGGCCGACCATCCTGGTCAGCTCCTCGGCCTGGACGTTGGGCACCGCCACGATGATCTGACGATCACCGCTGGTGGTCACCTCCGTCTCGCCGACGCCCATCGAGTCGACTCGCTGGGAGATGATCGTGCGAGCCAGTTCCAGGCTGGTCGGATCGACCGAGCCCTCACCGGTGATGTTCGCCACCGTCAGGGTGATGGTGGTGCCCCCGCGCAGGTCGAGACCGAGCTTGGGGGTGAACACCCCCGAGATCCCCATCACGGCGTAGAGTGCCGCGATCACGAGCCCGAACACCACCAGGGTGCGGACCGGATGCGCGTGCTTCCTGCTTGTCGTTGCCACGTTCGTGTTCCTCGTTGCCAGCGTCGCCGGCGTGATCAGTTCTGTCGGGGTTCCTCGGTCGGCTCAGCCGGCGGAGTCGGGTCGAAGGTGAGGGGCTCAGGGGTGTGGTCGAAGGCCAGGGGCGCGGGAGCGGGGTCGAAGTCGGCCGGCTCCAGCTCGAGTTCCTCGTTGCTCGGCTCGACGGCGCCCTCGGTCTCGTTCTCGAGCGGGGTCTCGGCCTCGGCGTCCGCGTCGTCGGCGAACTCGAACTCGTCCTCGATCGCCTGGGTCGAGATCGCCCGCTTGTCGATCACCAGCTCCACGCCGGGGGCGACCTCGAGGATCGCCTGCTTGTCGCCCAGGTGACGGATGGTGCCGACGATGCCGGAGATGGTCATCACGCGGGCGCCGGCCTCCAGCGCCGCCATCTTCTCCTTCTGCTCCTTGGCGCGCTTCTGCTGCGGCCGGATCATCAGGAAGTACATGGCCGCGGCGATCACGACGATGAACAGGATGCTATCCACTGAAAAAGTCCTCACGTTTGCCTGGCTCAGCGCAACGGCTGGGTCCGCCGATCTCGTAGCCTAGCGCCGGTTTCCGTGAAATCCGGCATCCGGCACGGTGCGGAACCGGTTGTGGCCCCGAGTGCGCGCCTGGTCAGTCGCCGGAGAACAGGTCGGGGGCGGTCTGCGGCCGGGTGAGGCCCAGGTGGCTCCAGGCGCGCGGGGTGGCCACCCGGCCCCGGGGGGTGCGGGCCAGGAAGCCTTGGCGCACCAGGAACGGCTCGGCGACCTCCTCGACGGTCTCGGTCTCCTCGGCCACCGCCATGGCGAGGGTGGTGATGCCCACCGGCCCGCCGCCGAAACGGCGGCACAGGGCGTCCAGCACCGCTCTGTCGAGCCGGTCCAGGCCGAGCGGGTCGACCTCGTACAGTTCCAGCGCCGCCTGAGCCACCGTGCGGCTGAGCCGGCCGTCGGCACGCACCTGGGCGTAGTCGCGCACCCGGCGCAGCAGCCGGTTGGCGATCCGCGGGGTGCCGCGGGAGCGGGAGGCGATCTCGGCGGCGGCGGCGGCGTCCAGTTCGATGCCGAGCAGGCCGGCCGAGCGGACGATGATCCGCTCCAGAGCCTCGGCCTCGTAGAAGTCGAGCTGGGCGGTGAAGCCGAACCGGTCGCGTAGCGGGCCGGGCAGCAGCCCGGCGCGGGTGGTGGCCCCGACCAGAGTGAACGGCGGGATCTCCAGCGGAATCGCGGTGGCGCCCGGGCCCTTGCCGACCACCACGTCGACCCGGAAATCCTCCATGGCCAGGTAGAGCATCTCCTCGGCCGGACGCGACATCCGGTGGATCTCGTCGAGGAAGAAGACCTCCCCCTCGGTGAGCCCGGAGAGGATGGCGGCCAGGTCGCCGGCGTGCTGGATGGCCGGGCCGGAGCTGATTCGCAGCGGGGCGGAGAGCTCGGCGGCGATGATCATCGCCAGGGTGGTCTTGCCCAGCCCGGGCGGGCCCGAGAGCAGGACGTGCTCGGGGACCGCGCCGCGGTGGCGGGCGGCGTCCAGCACCAGGCCGAGCTGGTCGCTGACCCGCGGCTGCCCGCCGAACTCGGCCAGCTTGCCCGGACGCAGCGCGGATTCGGCCGCCTGCTCGCCCAGGTGGACGTACGGGTCGAGCGGATCGGTCTCGGCGTCGCGGGTCACGGGGTTCACTTTGCCAGGGTCTGCAGGGCGGCGCGCATCAGCACCGCCACCGAGGTCTCGGTCTCGGCCAGCGCCGCCACCCGATCACAGGCGCTGTCGGCGTCCCGGCTCGACCAGCCCAGCCCCTCCAGGCCGGCCTTGACCTGATCCCGCCAGCCACTTGCCAGCGTGCCCTGCTGGCCGGCGACCGCCAGCTGGCCGACCTTGTCCTTGAGTTCCAGGATGAGCCGCTGCGCGCCCTTGGCGCCGATTCCCGGGACGCGGGTGAGCGCCGCAACGTTGCCACCGGCGACGGCGGCGCGCAGGTCGTCCGGGCCGAGGGTGGAGATCACGGCGAGGGCGATCTTCGGTCCGATGCCGCTGGCGGTCTGGACGAGTTCGAAGCAGTCGCGCTCGTCGGCGCCGGCGAAGCCGTAGAGGGTGAGCGAATCCTCACGGACCACCAGCGAGGTGTACAGGGTGGTCTCGCGGCCGAGTCGCTGGGCGCCCGCGGTGGCCGGGGTGCACAGCGCCCGCAGCCCGAAGCCGCCGGCCTCGACCACCACCCAGGTGGCGCCGACCGCCACCACATTGCCGCGCAACTGGGCGATCATGCCGGCACCCGCTTCGCCTTCGCCAGGGCCGCCTCGATGCGGCTCTGCCCGGCGCCGCGCCACAGGTGGCAGATCGCCAGCGCCACGGCGTCCGCGGCGTCCGCCGGCTTGGGGGCGGCGTCCAGCTTGAGGATGCGGGTGACCATGGCGCCCACCTGGGCCTTGTCGGCCCGTCCGGAGCCGGTGATCGCGGCCTTGACCTCGGTGGGCGTGTGCAGGTGGACGGGGATGCCGCGCCGGGCGCCCGCGACCATCGCCAGCCCGGCGGCCTGGGCCGTCCCCATCACGGAGAGGACGTTGGAGTCGGCGAAAACCCGCTCCACCGCGATCGCGTCGGGTCGATGCTCCGCCACCCACTCCTCCAGGCCGTCGGCGATCCGCAGCAGCCGGCGGGCGTGATCGAGGTCTGCCGGCGTGGTGATGACGCCCACGGCGACCAGCCGTGGCGGCCGTCCGGGTTCGCCTTCGATCACCCCGACCCCGCACCGGGTCAGCCCGGGATCCACCCCAAGGACACGCATCGCCACCTCATCCGTCCGAACAACTGTTCGGATACTAAGGCGGCTATCCGTCGTCGGGCCAGCAGCCACGCCGACGTGCGTTGAGATCCCAGGTCAAGCCCGGGATGACGTGGCCAAGGCAACCGCTTCACCACCGTCATCCCCGCAGCCCCCCACCTTCCGTCATCCCCGCGAAGGCGGGGATCTCCGCACTGGCCCGCGGAACGGGAGATTCCCGCCTACGCGGGAGTGACGAATGACGTGGAAGTCAGCCTTCCAGCTGTTCCAGGATCTCGTCGGGGACGTCCTCGTTGGAGTAGACGTTCTGCACGTCGTCCAGGTCTTCGATGGCGTCCAGCAGCTTGAACAGCTTCTCGGCGGCGTCCTGGGCGTCCACCGACTGGGTGTACTGCGGGACGAACTGCACCTCGGCGGAGTCGTAGTCGAAGCCGGCGGCCTGGACGGCCTTGCGCACCTCGACCACAACGCTCGGGTCGCTGGTGATCTTGAAGGTCTCGCCTTCGTCGGAGACGTCCTCCGGGTCGGCGTCCAGCGTGGCCTCCAGGACTTCGTCCTCGGTGAGATCGCGCCCGCCCTGGGCCTTGGCCAGCTCGACGACGCCCTTGCGGTCGAAGATCCGGGAGACGGAGCCGACGTCGGCCATGGTGCCGCCGTTGCGGGTGACCGCCACCTTCACGTCGGACGCCGACCGGTTGCGGTTGTCGGTGAGGCACTCGATCAGGATCGCGACCCCGGCCGGGCCGTAGGCCTCGTAGGTGATCTCGAGGTAGTCGACCGCGTCGCCGCCGACCCCGCTGCCGCGCTTGACCGCACGGTCGATGTTGTCGTTCGGGACGGAGTTCTTCTTGGCCTTCTGGATGGCGTCGTAGAGGGTCGGGTTCCCGCCAGGGTCACCGCCGCCGACTCGTGCCGCGACCTCGATGTTCTTGATCAGCTTGGCGAAGAGCTTGCCGCGCTTGGCATCGATAGCGGCCTTCTTGTGCTTGGTGGTGGCCCATTTGGAGTGCCCGCTCATAGACGTCCTTCCGTGTCTGAAGCGAAAAGTGCGGACTTCACTCTAGGGCAGCACCCACCCGACGGCCGAACCGAGCGGCTTCAGCGCCGCCTGCCCCAGGCGTAGACGACGTTCACCAGCACGATCCCGATCCACGCGATCAGCAGCCCCGGCAGGCCCGCGATGCTGCTGGTGATGGCCGAGATCGGGATGCCCACGACCAGCGAGACCAGCGCCAGCACGAACGAGGTCCGGTCGGCCGGAGCCGCGGGAACAGGAGCCGGGACGGGCGCCGCCTGATGCGGCACCATGGCCTGTCCCGGATGCGCCGCCCCCGAGGCCGGCGGAAGGTTCGGAGCCTGCGGCCACAGCTCGTCGTTGGTGGGCTCGCGATAGTCGGAGGTGCTCATGCCCAGAGCCTATCCATGCTCCCGCTGCCGTTTCCCCTGACCAACCCCCGGTCGATCCCCGATTCGCGCTAGGCGAGCGGGTTTCTCGGCTCGTAGTCGAGGTACTCCGGTCGCTCGAGCTCCACGCCGCCATGCTCATCGCGGAACTCCGCCATGTCCTTCAGGAACTGGCGAAATGGGGGCCGGCCGGCGACGTCCAGGGCTTCCTCGAGGGTGAAGTTGCCGACGTAGAGGGCGGTGCCGATGATGGCGCCCTCGACGCCCAGCGGGACGAGGTCGCGCAGGACCCGGAGATCGTCGAGCTGGGCGATGCCGCCGGAGGCGATCACCGGGGCGTCGGTGCGTTCGCAGACCTGGCGGAGCAGGTCGACGTTGGGGCCGGTGAGCATGCCGTCGCTGGCGACGTCGGTGACCACGTAGCGGGCACAGCCGGCGGCGTTGAGCCGCTCCAGGATCTCCCAGACGTTGCCGCCCTCGCGGGTCCAGCCGCGGGCGGCCAGCCGGTCGCCGCGGACGTCGAGGCCGATGGCGATCCGGTCGCCGAAGTCGCCGATCACCCGGTCGCACCACTCGGGGTTCTCCAGGGCGGCGGTGCCGATGTTGACCCGGCGGCAGCCGGTGCCCAGCGCCCGCCGCAGTGACGCGTCGTCCCGGATCCCGCCGGAGAGCTCCACCTGCACGTCCAGCTTCTCGATGATGGACGCCAGCAGCTCGGCGTTCGAGCCGCGGCCGAAGGCGGCGTCCAGGTCGACCAGGTGGATCCATTCGGCGCCGGCCTCCTGCCAGCGCATGGCGGCGGCCAGCGGGTCGCCGAAGACCTTCTCGCTGCCCGCGACCCCCTGGACGAGCTGCACCGCCTGCCCGCCCTGGACGTCGACCGCGGGCAGGAGTTGCAGGTGTGTCATCCGAAGTCCTTCATGGTCAGGGTCGAAACCCAGTTGCGCAGCAGCCGGGCGCCGGCGGTGCCGGATTTCTCCGGGTGGAATTGGGTGGTCCACAACGGACCGGCTTCGACGGCGGCGACGAAGCGGTCGCCACCGTGCTCGGACCAGGCGACATGGGTGGGCGTCTCCGAGCAGCGCCGCACCCCGTAGGAGTGGACGAAGTAGAACCGCTCCCCCGCGATCCCGGCGAACATCCGGCTGTCGGCGGGCGGCTCGACGGTGTTCCAGCCCATGTGCGGCAGCGGCAGGGCGTGCAATTCCTCCACAACCCCGGGCAGGACGCCGAGGCCCTCGACCGGGATGTCGTGCTCGACGCCCAGCCCGAACATCACCTGGTGGCCGACGCAGATGCCGAAGACCGGACGCTCCGCCTTGAGCCGGGCGGCGACGATCCCGGGCCCGCCGACCTCGATCAGCCCCTCCATGCAGGCGGCGAAGGCCCCCACCCCGGGGACGACCAGCCCGTCGGCGGCCACGCACGCGTCGGCGTCCGAGGTGAGCAGCACGTCCGCCCCGGCCGCGGAAAGCGCCCGGGTGACCGAGTGCAGGTTGCCCGACCCGTAGTCGAGCACCGCCACCCGGGGCTGCCCAGCGGTCACAGGGCGCCCTTGGTGGACGGGATCTCGCCGGCGATCCGCGGGTCGTAGGCGACGGCGTCGCGCAGCGCGCGGGCCAGCGCCTTGAACTGGGCCTCGACGATGTGGTGCGGGTCACGTCCGGCCAGCACTCGCATGTGCAGGCAGATCCGGGCGTTGATCGCGAACGACTCCAGCACGTGCCGGGTCATCGACCCCAGGTAGGGCACCCCCGAGCCGCCGATCTGGACGTAGACCTGACCCTCCGGTTCGCCGGTGTGGGAGACGAAGGCCCGCCCGGCCAGGTCGACCACGCAGTGCGCCAGCGCCTCGTCCAGCGGGACGGTGGCGTCGGCGAACCGCCGGATGCCCTTCTTGTCCCCCAGCGCCTCGGAAAGCGCCAGGCCGAGCACGATGGCGGTGTCCTCGATGGAGTGGTGGCCGTCGATGTGCAGGTCGCCGGTGGTGGCGATCTCCAGGTCGATCAGGGAGTGCTTGGCCAGCGCGGTCAGCATGTGGTCGTAGAAGCCGACTCCGGTCGAGATCGTGGAGCGGCCGGTGCCGTCCAGGTTGAGCGCGACGCGCACCGACGACTCGCTGGTCTGCCGTTCCACGACAGCCGTACGGGGCGTGGTCATCGAATCTCCTCCATCACGGCAGCCAGCGCCGCATAGAACTGCTCGGTCTGCTCGGGGGTCCCGATCGACACCCGGAGCCAGCCGGCCGGCCCGACCTCGCGCACCAGGATGCCGCGGTCGAGCAGCCGTTGCCAGACATCATGCCGGTCGGCGAAGGGACCGAACAAACAGAAGTTCGCATCCGAGGGCACGACCTCGACGCCCAGTCGAGGCAACCGGGCCACCAGATCGTCGCGAATCTCGCGCAGCCGATCGACCTCGGCGAGCATCTCCGGGGCGTGCGCCAGCGCCACCCGGGCCAGGGCCTGGGTCTGCGCGGAGAGGTGGTACGGCAGCCGGACGATGCGGCAGGCGTCCACGATCGCGGGGGCGGCGGCGAAGTAGCCCAGGCGTCCGCCGGCGAGCGCGAAGGCCTTGCTCATCGTCCGCGCCACCACCAGGTTGCCGAACTCGCCCAACAGGGTGAGGGCGGTCTGCCCGGGGTCGCGGGCGAACTCCTGGTAGGCCTCGTCCACCACCACGATGGCGTCGGTGGCGGCCAGGATCGCACGGATGGTCGACAGCGGGGTCGTGGTGCCGGTCGGGTTGTTGGGCGTGGTCACGATCACCACGGACGGGCGGTGCTCGGCGATCGCGGCGACGGCGGTCTCCGCGTCGATGGCGTAGCCCTCCGTCCGGGGCGCCACGACGTACTCGCTGTGGGTGTTGCGGGCGTACTCGGGGTACATCGAGTAGGTCGGCGCGAAGGTGAGCACCGTGCGTCCGGGCCCGGCGAAGGCGCCCAGCAGGTGGGTCATCACCTCGTTGGAGCCGTTGGCCGCCCAGATCCGGCTCGCGTCCAGGCCGTGGCCGAGGTAGGCGGCCAGGTCGGCGCGCAGCGCAGCCGCCTCCCGGTCCGGGTAGCGGTTCACCCCCGACGCCGTCTCGACGATCGCGGCAGCCATGTCGGCGATGATCGCCGGGCTCGGCGGGTAGGGGTTCTCGTTGGTGTTGAGCAGCACGACGTCCGGAATCTGGGGGGCGCCGTAGGGCTCCTCCCCCACCAGTTCCGGACGCAGCGGCAGTTCGGCCAGGGTCGGATCGGGCCTCACGGGCGTTCCCTCCGGATGGTGACGGCCGCGCCGTGGCCGGGCAGGCCCTCGGCGGCGGCGAAGGTCTCGACGGCGTCCGCGACCGCGAGCAGGGCTTCGCGGCTGTAGTCGATGACGTGGACGGCCTTGCGGAAGCTCTTCACGTTCAGCCCGGACGAGTGCCGCGCCGCGCCGGCGGTGGGCAGCACATGGGTGCTGCCGGCGGCGTAGTCGCCCAGCGACACCGGCGACCACGGCCCGAGGAAGATCGCCCCGGCATTGCGTATCCGGGCCGCGACTGCGGCCGGATGGGCGGTCTGGATCTCCAGGTGCTCGGCGCCGTAGGCGTCGGCGACGGCGATCGCGGTCTCCAGGTCGTCGGTCAGCACGATCGCCGACTGCTCGCCGGCCAGCGCCGTGCGGATCCGCTCGACGTGCCGGGTCGCGGCCACCTGCGGTTCGAGTTCCTCACGCACCTTCTCGGCGAGTTCCGGGCTGTCGGTGATCAGGACGGCGGCCGCCATCGGGTCGTGCTCGGCCTGCGAGAGCAGGTCCGCGGCGACGTACCGGGGGTCGGCGCCCGCATCGGCGAGGATCGCGATCTCGGTGGGCCCGGCCTCGGAGTCGATGCCGATCCGGCCCTGCAGGATGCGCTTGGCGGCGACCACGTAGATGTTGCCGGGCCCGGTCACCATGTCCACCGGCTCACACAATCCCGGCACCCCGTAGCCGAACATGGCGATCGCCTGCGCGCCGCCCACCGCGTACACCTCGTCCACCCCGAGCAGGTGGCAGACCGCCAGGATGCTCGGGTGCGGCAGCCCGCCGAACTCGGCCTGCGGCGGTGAGCTCACCGCGATCGAGCCGACCCCGGCGGCCTGGGCGGGCACCACGTTCATCAGGACGCTGGAGGCCAGCGGCGCCAGCCCGCCCGGCACGTACAGCCCGACCCGTCCGACCGGGACGGAACGCTGGGAGACGACCGCCCCGGGGGCCACCTCGACGCGGACCTCGTCGGCGTCCACCTCGGCGGCGGCCACCCGGCGGCGGCGGGCGATCGCCTCGGTGAAGGCCTCACGGTCGTTCTCGTCCAACGCCGCGGCGGCTTCGGCGAGCGCCTCGGCGGGCACCCGGAAGCTGCCGGGGACGACGTGGTCGAAGCGTTCGGAGAACTCGCGCAGAGCGTCCTCACCCCGTTCGGCCACCGCCTGGACGACCGGACGCACCACCTCGACAGCGGCGGCCACGTTGAAATGCGCCCGGGGCAGATCTCGGGGGTCGAAGGGCCGTCCACGCAGGTCGAGGGTTCTCAGCACACGGGCGATTGTACGGGTGGCGCGAGGTCGGGTTGCCGAGGTGGTTGACTTGCGATCATGTTCATCGGCGCCGGCACGGTCATCAACGTGGCCACTGTGGTCGTCGGCACCCTGATCGGGCTGGCCGCCGGGCACCGTTTCCCGGCTCGCGCCCGCGACCTGGTCACCCAGATCCTCGGCCTGGTGACCCTGGTGATCGGCGGCCTCTCCATCGCCGACGGCATGTCCGAGGCTTTCGCCGCCGAGGTCGGTTCCGGCGCCCGGCTGCTCGTCGTGCTGGGCGCCCTGCTGATCGGCGGCCTGCTCGGCTCGGCGCTTCGGCTGGAGGAACGACTGGACGGGGCCGCCGACTGGCTGCGCGCCAAGGTAGCCCGCGAGGCCGACCAGGCCACCTTCATCGAGGCGGCGGTGACCGCCACCCTGATCTTCTGCGTCGGCCCGCTGGCCATCATCGGCTCGATCTCCGACGGCCTGGGCAACGGCGCCGAACAGCTGATCGTCAAAGCCGTGATGGACGGCTTCGCCGCGATCGCCTTCGCCTCAACCCTCGGCATCGGCGTGATGGCGTCGGTGATCCCGCTGGTGCTCTACCAGGGCGCGATCACCGCCCTCGGCTGGTGGCTGGGCGACTTCATGCCCGCCGCGCACATCGACGCGCTGACCGCCACCGGTGGTGTGATCCTGCTGGGCCTGGGCTTCCGGCTGAGCGGCATCAAGCACATTCAGATCGGTGACCTGCTGCCCGCCCTGCTGGTCGCCCCGCTGCTGACCGCCATCGTCGGCCAACTGGTCTGAGGCCGCGATGCGAACCTTGTTGGTCGCCCGGAGAAAGGATCCGGCCTGATGTCCGCGACACCGGCCACGACGGCTCTTGATCAGGCCGGCATCGACTATCAGCTGCACCCCTACGATCACGATCCGGCCAACCGCCACTTCGGCGACGAGGCGGCAGCCGCGCTCGGCGTCGATCCGCTGCGCATCTTCAAGACCCTGGTCGTCGACACCGGAACCGGACGCCCGCCGCTGGCCGTCGCCGTCCTGCCGGTGGCCGCGCAACTCGACCTCAAGGCCATGGCTACCGCGCTCGGCGTGAAGAAGGTCGACCTGGTCGATCCGGCCGTCGCGACACGCAGCTCCGGCTACCTGGTCGGCGGCATCTCGCCGATCGGCCAGAAGACCCCGCTGCCCACCGTGATCGACGAGACCGCCGAACTCTTCGACACGGTCTACGTCTCAGCCGGCCGCCGCGGCCTGCAAGTGGAACTCGCCCCCGCGGATCTGGCCCGGGTGACCACCGCCGAGGTGGCCGACATCGCGCGATAGCGGGGCTGTACAGGCGACTACCTGTTGGCTGTGAAGAACGCGCCGGCGCTGCCTGTTCGACATCCCCGAGCCGGATAGCCCCGGCCAGGCAACCCCGGTAGGGGCGCAGGTCACATCTATAGATCCCTATTGCACGAGTCGGGATCGAGTGAGGAGGTTACTGGCCCGTTGACGGTGTGACTAGATCCTTGCGGCGAAGCGCTCGATTCGGTCGGTGACATCGGCGAGCACCCGGGTTGAGGCGCGCCAGTCCGGAAGGCGCAATGCATGGTTGGCGTTCTCGATCTCGAAGACCTCGAGCCCGTCACGCGGCGGCACTGGGCGCCACCAGGGATCCCCTGAGCCACCGATTGCCAGCGTCGGGTTCGTTGAGTTCACGATCGCGTCTCGGATAGCGGACTCGGCCAGCAGCGGGGTGAGCCACACGCTCGGGTAGCCGCGGGCGGCCGCCCAGCCCGCGGCATGACTGGCCAGCGACTTGCCGACCACGAGAGTCCGCTCGGCGGCCGGCGCCTCTTCAGCCAACTTCTCCGCGGCCGCCGTGACAAAGACCCCGGGTTCCCGATCAAGCCCACTCATGTCCCAGCGGACGGCGTTCACCTGCCATCCGCACTGCTCAAGCATCATCGCCGCCCAGGACAGCAGCGGTTGATCGACGGTGTACCGTTCCCCCGGCAGGATCAGCGCGCGGCCTCGTAGCGACGGACCTTCAGGCAGGTTCCGCGTCTCGACAAGCACGTTTGGCAGGCTCACGGTCTCCATTGTGGCCAACGAGCCCCGCCCTGTCGCGGTCGATCGATAGCCTCGGTGTCATGTCCACGCCTGATCGAGTCGTCTTCTGGGATTTTGACGGCACCCTTGCCCTCCGAGAGGGTCGGTGGTCGGGCGCGCTTCTCGACGCGTGGAAGCTCATCGATCCGACGGCGTCGGCGACCGTCGACCACCTGCGTCCTCATCTGCGAGATGGGTTCCCTTGGCACACTCCCCAGACGACTCGTCAGGTGCAGTCGGCTGCGCAGTGGTGGGCGGTGCTGCGCCCGATGTTCGTGGCGGCGTATACCGCGAACGGACTCGACGCTGCGCAGGCGGATGCGGCTGCGGCGCGAGTCCCTGACCAGTTCTACCGGCTTGGCGCGTGGACCGTCATCAGCGGGGCCGATGAGGCACTTCGCCTCACCCGGGATGCCGGTTACCGAAACATCATCCTCAGCAACCACGCACCGGAGCTACCCGACCTGGTTCGCGCTCTCGGCCTGGCAGACCTGGTCGAGCAGACCATCACCAGTGCCAATGTCGGCGCCGAGAAGCCGAACCCGGCGATCTTCACGTTCGCGATGGAGGCAGCCGGACTGACGAGCACCCAGGCGGCGTGGATGATCGGCGACAACCCGATCGCTGACATCCAGGGCGCCCGGAACTCCGGAATCCGCGCGATCCTGACCGACGGTGCGGACCCCGACTGCGCAGGCGTCACCGTCGTGGAGGCCGCGCATCGCATCGTTCAGTCGCATCGTGACAACACCACTTCCACTGGGGTCGGGTGAATGCGCGCCTAGATTCGCATGGTCTGCCGAGCAGGACGTGAGGCATGGCCACTGGCGTCTCCCGATGATGCGGGCACACATCTGCCTGCAGATGGACGTCTCGCGCCGCCTGGCAGACTCTGCCGCCGTTCTTCAGGCAGATCTGTTCCCCGACTTGGTCGCTCGCCTACAGGCTTGCGGCCAGGGCGGCTTCGAGGGCGGCGCGGCCGCGGGCCAGCTCGGCCTTGCCGCGTCCTACCTGGAAGGCGAGCAGGGCGTCGACCACGGGGTCGCCGGCCTGATCGGCGAAGACCTCGCGGGCGACGGCGGAATCCTGCAGTTCTCCGAGGGCGTCGGTGACGGCTTCCCAGGCGGCGGCGTGGGTACGGGTGCGGTCGCCGAAGGCGGAGACCACGGCTTCGGCGCAGTAGCGGACGGCCTTGGCGGCCTTGCGGGCCTCGTGCCAGCCGGCCAGGTCGGCCGGGTCGGCGAGCGCGCGGCCGTACCGTTCCGCGGCGCGTCCGCGGGCCCGGTCGAGCAGTCCGTGCAGCAACGGGACGGCCGGCGCCCCTGCCGCGGCGGTCAGGCCGGGGGCGACCAGCCACCCGGCGAGAAGCTCGTGCAGGCTGTCGTAGCGCTCGGTGGTCATGGTCTCGGCGAGTTCGGCGTGCGCGGCCAGGTGGACGCCGTTCAGCTGCGCGGCGATCTCGGCCCGCTGCGAGGCCTCGGCGGCGACGCCGATGCTGTCGAGGGCGTTCAGCAGGTGGTCGCGCAGCACCTCGGCGTCCCGTGGCACCCCGAGTTCGACGGCGTGCCAGGCGAGCTCCGAGCGCAACGAACGAACCGCGGACCGGTCGAACAAGGGCTCGAAGGTGGCCAGCGCCGAACGCATCCGGCGGGTCGCCACCCGGCTGCGGTGCACCGCGTCCGGCTGATCGGCCAGCACCCCCGCCTCCAGGGCCTGCAGGGTGCCCAACTGCAGGGACAGGTAGTCGAGCACGACCTCCGCGGCCGGCAGCGGCCCCGCGGAGCGCTGGTCGTCGGCCTCGATCGCAGCGCCGAGGGTGCGGCCGATCTTGGCCTGCATCGCCGCCGGATGGATGCCCGCGTCGGCCAGCTGTGCGGTGACTTCCTCGATGAGTTCCGGCGAGCCGCCGGCCAGTTCGATCTCGGCCTCGCGCCAGGTCTGCTCGGCGACCGGCGAGGTCGCGGTCACATCGTCCACGCAGACCAGCGCCCGCAGTTCGCCTTCCGGCCCGCGGAGCTCGGCCTGCCGCCGGACGGTGTGCAGCCGCGCGACCGGCAGCAACGCCTGGCCAGCCAGTGGACCCTCGATCAGCGCGCGCAGTTCCACGGGCGGCCGCGGCGTCCCCAGCGGCGCGTGGTGTTCGACGCGGTGTTCGATGTCGGTGCCGGGCAGCTTCACGTGCCAGCCCTCGTCCTCGCCGCCGGCCCGGCGACGCAGGACGTGGCGAGCCCGGGTGAGCGCGAAGTGCCGGGTGTCGTAGTAGGTGGCCTCCAGCACGAACTCCCGGAACTCCCCCAGCCCGAGCAGCGGCGGCAGTTCCTGGCCGGGAGCCAGGTCGAAGGCGCGTTCGACCTCGGCGGTCATCGATCGGCCTCCACTTCCGTCAGCACGCCGCGCTCGTCCACGGTCTCGCCGGGAGCCTCGGGTTCCGGGTCGGCCTTACGGCGCGGACGGACGACGCCCTCCTCCGGGCCCAGCGAGGCCGCCAGCAGCACCGGGGTCACCGCGGCGAAGGCCCACACGGCCGGGGCCGACAGCGCCCGCAGGGTGAGCGCGATCGGCACATCCTCGGTGGGCGCGGCCTTCGCCAGCCGCTCCTCGAAGGTTCCGCCCGCCGGGCCCAGCAGTTCGCCGAACTTCCAGCACACGATGGCGGCGAGCAGGCCCGCGCCGGCAGCCAGCAGCGCGGTCGGCCAGCCCAGCGGTTTGAACCACTTCCAGGCGACGATCCCCAGCCCGGCGCCGACGAAGAGCCCACAGACCACGAACCAGGCATCGGCCTGGATGAACTCGGTGTACGACCGTTCGGATACGACCGCCGAGCCGTCCGCCTTGATCCGGTAGACCGGCAGGTCGACCAGCCCGGCCCACACCACGGCGGTCAGCCCGCCCACGACCAGCGCCAGCACGGCCAGCAGCCCGGCCCACTGCAGCACCTCGGGCAGCGGCGAGCGATCCGGCGGGATCGGGTCGCCGTACTCGTCCTCGGCTGGGGTCGTGGTCACTGACGCAACGCTACACGCAGGCCGGCCCCAGGAGGGCCTTCAGATCCGCCATCAGCGGACGCGAGGGGGCCACCCGCAGGGTGTCGTCCAACCGCCACACCTTGGCCCCGTTGGCCTGGCTGATCAGCCGCACCCGCACCTCGGTGCCACCCGGATGGGAGCGCAGGACGCCGCGCAGCTGCTCGACCACGGCCGGGGTGCAGCGCACGGCCGGCAGCGAGATGACCAGTGGCCCGGAGGAATCCGCGGTGGTGTCGGGGAAGTGCACCTCGTTGCCCTGCACCTCGACGCCCTCGTCACGGGCGCGCACCCGTCCCTTGATCCGCACCACGGTGTCGCTGGCCAGCGAGCCGGCGACCAGTTGGTAGACCTTCGGGAACAGCAGCACCTCGATCCCCGCCTCCAGATCCTCCACGGTGACGATGGCCCACAGGTCGCCGTTCTTGGTCTGCTTGCGGGTGACCTGGGTGATCATTCCGGCGATCGTGACCTGGCCTTCGCGCGGGCCGTCGTCGCCGCGCAGTCCGCCGATCGACAGGTCGCGGTTGGCGTCCAGAATGTGCTCCAGGCCCTGCAGCGGATGATCCGAGACGTACAGCCCGAGCATCTCCCGCTCGAAGCCGAGGCGCACCCGCTTGTCCCATTCGGCAAGGTCCGGGACGGGTGTCGCCGCGAGCTCGGAGGAGCCGCCGCCGAAGTCGCCGAAGAGGTCGTCCTGGCCGTTGGCCTGGTTGCGCTTGAGGTCGATCACCTCGTCCACCCGGCGTTCGAAGCACTCCATCAGCGCCCGCCGGGTGTGGCCCATCGAGTCGAACGCGCCTGCCTTGATCAGCGACTCGATCACCCGCTTGTTGCAGACCACCAGCGGCACCTGGTCGAGGAAGACATTGAAGTCGGCCGCCTTGCCGTGTTCCTCGCGGGCCTCGACGATGCCCCGCACCACGTTGTCGCCGACATTGCGGATCGCGCCCAGGCCGTAGCGGATGTCGGTGCCGACCGGGGTGAACATGCCGTCTGATTCGTTGACGTCCGGCGGCAGCACCCGGATGCCCATCCGGCGGCATTCGGCCAGGTAGATCGCCGACTTGTCCTTGTCGTCCTTCACCGACTGCAGCAGGGCGGCCATGAACTCGGCCGGGTAGTTGGCCTTCAGGTAGGCCGTCCAGTAGGAAATGAGGCCGTAGGCGGCCGTGTGGGCCTTGTTGAAGGCGTAGGCGGAGAACGGGATCAGGATCTCCCACAGGGTCTTGATGGCGCCGTCGGAGTAGCCGTTGGCGCGCATGCCCGCCTGGAAGGGGACGAACTCCTTCTCCAGCACCTCCTTCTTCTTCTTGCCCATCGCCCGGCGCAACTCGTCGGCGCTGCCCAGGGTGTAGCCGGCCACCTTCTGGGCAATCTGCTGCACCTGCTCCTGGTAGACGATCAGGCCGTAGGTGAGGTCGAGGATCTCGGCCAGCGGCTCGGCGAGCTCCGGATGGATCGGGTTGACCGGCTGGCGTCCGGTCTTGCGCAGCGCGTAGTTGGTGTGGCTGTCGGCGCCCATCGGGCCCGGACGGTACAACGCGAGCGCCGCCGAGATGTCCTCGAAGTTGTCCGGCTGCATCAGCTTCAGCAGCACCCGCATGCCGCCGCCGTCCAACTGGAAGATGCCCAGCGTCTCACCGGTGGCCAGCAGGTCGTAGGTGGCCCGGTCGGTGGTCTCCTTGCTGAGCTCCTCCAGGTCGAGGTCGATGCCCCGATTGGCCTTCACGTTGGCCAGCGCATCGTCCAGGATGGTCAGGTTCCGCAGCCCCAGGAAGTCCATCTTGACCAGGCCGAGCGCCTCGCAGCCCGGGTAGTCGAACTGGGTGATGATCTGGCCGTCCTGCTCCCGCTTCATCACCGGGATGACATCGGTCAGCGGAGCGCTCGACATGATCACGCCGGCCGCGTGGACCCCCCACTGCCGCTTCAGCCCCTCGATGCCGCGGGCCGTGTCGACCACCTCGCGCACCTCGGGCTCGGCCTCGTAGAGGGCGCGGAACTCGGTGCCCTCGCCGTAGCGGTCGTGCTTCTCGTCGAAGACGTCGGCCAGCGAGACGTCCTTGCCCTGCACCGGCGGGGTGAACGCCTTGGTGATCTGCTCGCCCAGGCCGAACGGCTTGCCGAGCACGCGGCCGGCGTCCTTGATCGCCTGCTTGGCCTTGATCGTGCCGTAGGTGACGATCTGGCAGACCCGGTCGTCGCCGTACTTCTCGGTGACGTAGCGGATCACCTCGCCCCGGCGACGCTCGTCGAAGTCGATGTCGAAGTCGGGCATCGACGGTCGTTCTGGGTTCAGGAAGCGCTCGAAGATCAGGCCGTGCGGCACCGGATCGAGGTCGGTGATCCGCATCGCGTAGGCGCACATCGAGCCGGCGCCCGAGCCACGGCCGGGGCCGACCCGGATGCCCTGGTTCTTGGCCCAGTTGATGAAGTCGGCCACGACAAGGAAATATCCCGGATATCCCTTGTCGATGATGACCTTCTGCTCGAACTCGGCCTGCTTGGTCGCATACTCGGGGACGCCGCCGGGGAAGCGGCGCTCCAGCCCGCGAGCGACCTCCTTCACGAACCAGCTGGCCTCGGTCTCCCCCGCCGGGACGTCGAACCGGGGCATGTAGGTGCCGGTGCCCTCGTCGAAGTGGGTCTCGCAGCGTTCGGCGATCGCCAGGGTGTTGTCGCAGGCCTCGGGGAGTTCCCGCCACAGGTGACGCATCTCGGCGGGGCTCTTCAGGTAGTAGCCGTTGCCGTCGAACTTGAACCGGTTGGGGGTGTCCTTGTTCGAGCCGGAGGAGACGCACAGCAGGACGTCGTGGGCCTCGGCGTCGGCGGCGTGGACGTAGTGCAGGTCGTTGGTGGCGACCAGCGGCAGGTTCAGCTCCTTGGCCAGCCGCAGCAGGTCATGCCGCACCCGGGTCTCGATGTCGAGGCCGTGATCCATCAGCTCGACGTAGAAGTTGCCGGCGCCGAAGATGTCGCGGAACTCGGCCGCGCTGGCCAGCGCCTCGGAGTACTGGCCCAGCCGCAGGTAGGTCTGCACCTCGCCGGAGGGGCAGCCGGTGGTGGCGATCAGGCCCTTGGCGTAGCGGTGCAGCAGTTCCCGGTCGGCCCGTGGCTTGTAGAAGAAGCCCTCCAGCGAACTCAGCGAGCTCAGCCGGAAGAGGTTGTGCATGCCCTCGTTGTTCGAGGCCCACATGGTCATGTGGGTGTAGGCGCCCTTGGAGGCGACGTCGTCGCCGGTGCCGTCCCCCCACTGCACCCGCTTGCGTTCGCTGCGGTGGGTCTTCGGGGTGAGGTAGGCCTCCAGCCCGATGATCGGCTTGACCGCCGAGCCCTTGGCCGCCTTGTAGAACTCGTAGGCGCCGAACAGGTTGCCGTGGTCGGTGACGGCCAGGGCCGGCATCTCCATCTGCTCGCAGCCCCGGACCAGATCCTTCAGCCGGGCGGCGCCGTCCAGCATCGAGTACTCCGAATGGCAGTGCAGATGTACGAAACCGTCAGCCACGCGAGACCCACTACTCCAGGCAGAATCAACCGATAGGACCGCTGGGGGAAGTCAGCGAGCAACCACCTTAACCCCGCCCGCCGACAATCCCGGACGGCGACTCACCCCCAATCCGAGCCGGCCCCACGGTGTGGCGGATTCCCCGTCCTCGGATCACCCGCCACACCGTTGCCGCGTCCTGCCCGTCCTGTCCCCCATCACCCAAGGTGTGGCGGATTCCCCGACCTCGGATCACCCGCCACACCGTCGCCGCGGTTCACTCGCCGAGGTCCCGCCCCTCCCCGTCCTCCATCACGCGAGGTGTGGCGGATTCACCGACATCGGGCGTTCGGCAACACCGTGCGACTGCGGGACGGGTTGCCGGGGAGCGGCGGGCGTGGTTCCATCGTCGGCAGGACACCAGACGAAGGAGGAGCCGTGCCGGCTGTGTCGCTGATCGGGGCTCCGACCGACGTCGGGGCCTCCCGCAAGGGGTGCCGGCTGGGGCCGGCGGCGCTCCGGGTGGCCGGCGTCGGCGCCGCCCTGCGCGGCTTCGACTGCGATGTGCGCGACTGCGGCGATCTGGCCGGCCCGCCCAACCCGGAACTCCCGCCGACCGACGGCTACCGGCACCTGACGGAGGTGATCGCCTGGAACCGGACGGTCCACGACGCCACCGCCGCCGAATTGGCCGACGGCCGCCTGCCGATCCTGCTGGGCGGCGACCACAGCGTCGCGATCGGTTCGATCAGCGCGGTCGCCGCGCACTGCCGCGCCGCCGGGAAGAAGCTGCGGCTGCTCTGGCTGGACGCGCACGCCGACTTCAACACCGCCGAACTCACGCCGTCCGGGAATCTGCACGGGATGCCGGTCGCCTGCCTGGCCGGGCTCGGGCCGGACGCGCTCACCGCCCTGGCGGGCGAGATCCCCGCCGTCCGCACCGAGGAGATCCGCCAGATCGGGCTGCGCAGCGTCGACCCCGGCGAGAAGGCCCTGCTGACCGAGTTGGGGGTCGAGGTCTTCGATATGCGCTTCGTCGACGAGATCGGGATGCGCAAGACCATGAACCGCGCCCTTGCCGGGGTGGACGCCGACACCCATCTGCACCTCAGCCTGGATCTCGACTTCATCGACCCCGCGGTCGCCCCCGGGGTCGGCACCCCGGTGCCCGGCGGCGCCACCTATCGCGAGGCGCAGCTCTGCATGGAGATGATCGCCGACACAGGCCGGCTGGGGTCGATGGATCTGGTCGAACTCAACCCCGCCCTCGACCTGCGCAACGCCACCGCGGAACTGGCCGTCGACCTGTTGGAATCCCTGTTCGGCAAGAGCACCCTGAACCGGCTGCATCCGGATCGCTGAGGCCAGGGCGCTCCCGCCCGGACGACCCTTCGACAGGCTCAGGGATCGTCAACAGGCTCAAGGATTCCCCGGGCTCCACCGTCCCAACGAGGATCGTCAAACAGGCTCAGGGACTCCCGGGCTCCACCATTCACGAACAGCACCAGGGGGATCGCCCACGGGCTCATGCATGTTGGCTGAAGTCGAAGGCCCGCTACAGCCCCCGCGCGGCGCGACGGCTGGCGGCCCACTCGGCCTGCAGGTCCTCGTCCTGGCGCACCAGGAAGACCACCGGGCAATCCTGCGGGCCGGTCACGTCCAGCTGGCACAGGGTGCACGGATCACCGGGACGCAGCGGGCACTTCGGCTGCGGTTTCCCGCCCGCACGGGCGGCGCTGCGATTCGGACTGGTGAGCGTCGGCACGTCAACTACAGTACGTCGTAGACACCCTCGTCGCACCCCAGTACGACACAGAGTAGTAATAGTGACACCCCCGGCCGCTCCGGTCCCGGGATGGGTGGTGAGAGCCCGGGCCGATGGGTGCGAGAAGGCGCGGTCAGGACGGACGCAGCACCGCCACGCACTCCACGTGGTGGGTGGTGCCGAACAGGTCGAAGGCGCGCACGCCGTCGATCCGGTAGCCCAGGCCGGTGGCGGTGGCGAGATCACGAGCGAGCGCGGCAGGGTCGCAGGCGACATAGGCGATCACCCGGGGACGGCGGGCCGCGACGGCCGTCATCACCGCCTTCCCGGCCCCGCTGCGGGGCGGGTCGAGCACCACCAGATCGGCGCGGTCCGGCAGTCGGCGCAGGGACGCGGCCACATCCCCGGCGTGAAAGGTCGCCCCAGGGACGTTTCGCCGGGCCAGCCCAACCGCCCGGCGGTCCCCCTCGACGCCCCAGACCCGGCAGCCGGCGTCGACCAGCGCAGCGGTGAACAGGCCCACCCCGCAGAACAGGTCGAAGGCCCGCTCGCCGGCGCTCGGCTCAAGCGCCGCCAAGACCGCCTCGGTCAGCACGGACGGCGCCAGCCGGTGCGGCTGCCAGAAGCCGTCCGCGGCCACCTCGAAGCGACGCTCCCCCACCTGCTCGGTCACCGTGGCAGGCAGGCTCCCCCGCTCGCCGATCACGACCCCGACGGACGCAGCGACCGCTATCACCTCCTGATCACCGGCCGGCGGCAACGGGTCGGCGATCGGTTCGGCCGCGATCAGGCAGCCCTCTTCCGGCAGCGGGATCACCTGCCCGGATCGCGCAGCCCGCAGCCCGAGCCGGCCGTCCGGCGTCCGGTGGTAGCGCATCCGGGTGCGCCAGCCGAACCCGTCGCCAAAGCCCTCGACCTCGCCGGTGAACTCGTAGCCGGCCTGGTGGGCGAGCAGTTCGGCGACCACCTGCCGCTTCAATTCCCGGGAGGCGGAGGCCGGCAGATGCTGGAAGTCGCAGCCGCCGCACCGGTCGGCGATCGCACACGGCGCCACCCGACGGGCCGGGTCGGCTTCGAGAACCTCGGCCACCTCGCCGCGCGCGAACCGGGAACGCACCTCGGTCACCCGGATCGTCACCAGTTCGCCGGGCACCGCCTGCCGGACGAAGACCACCCGCCCGTCCACCCGCGCGACGCAGTGCCCTCCATGCGCGACCGAGCCCACCCGCACCGGAGCGGTGACCGTGCCGGCCACGAGCGTCGTGTCGGCGGTCATCCGTCCTCCTTACGCTGGACCAACGAGCGTGTCGATCATTCGGCCAAAAGTCACCGGAAGCCGAAGAACCGTTACGTTCGCCGGCCTCAGTGTCACGGTATCGCCTCCTGCTGGCTCACTCCCGCCGGTGCCCGTCCATGGCCTCGCCCATCCGCACCTCGCCGCTGCCGCTGCGCCGCCAGGCGGGCGGATCCTCGCGTCCGGCGCGTTCCACGGCATGCCGCGAGGAGGCCAGCTGGTAGGGCACCGAGGTGGTCATGACGCCCTGCATGAAGTTCAGCCGGGCCTTCAGGATGAACCCGGTCTGGTTGTGCAGCAACTGCTCCCACCAGTGGCCGACGATGTACTCCGGGATGTAGACGCAGACCACGTCGCGCGGGTTGTCGGTGCGCAGCCCGCGCACGTAGGCGAGGAAGGGCTCCACCACCGCCCGGTACGGCGAGGCGATCACCTTGATCGGCACCCCGACGTCCTGCTGCTCCCACTGCTTCACGATCCGGTGCGCCTCGGCGTCGTCGGTGGCGACGATCACCGCCTCGATGCTGCTCGCCCGGGTGGCCCGGGCGAAGTTGACCGCCCGCATGGTCGGCTTGTTGACGTCCTGGACGAAGATCACCGCTCGAACCCGGCTGGGCAGCATCCGGGCGTCCGTCTCGTTCACGGCCACCTCGCGGGCGACCAGGTCGTAATGCCGCTTGATGGCCCGCATCAGCAGGAAGACCAGGGCCATCGCCGCCACGGCCAGGTAGGCGCCGTAGATGAACTTCGAGGCGAGCACCACGATCAGCACCACGCCGGTGGCGGTGAGGCCGATCGCGTTGATCACCCGGGAGCGCTTCATCCGCGCCCGGCGGGCGGCGTCCTTCTCGGTGAGCAGATGCCTGGTCCAGTGCCGCATCATGCCGAGTTGGCTGACCGTGAACGAGACGAAGACGCCCACCACGTAGAGCTGGATCAGCGAGGTCACGCTGGCGTTGAAGGCCAGCACCAGGCCGATCGCCGCCACGGCCAGCGCGATGATGCCGTTGGAGTAGGCCAGCCGGTCGCCACGGGTGTAGAGGGCGCGCGGCAGATAGCCGTCCCGGGCGAGGATGGAGCCCAGCACCGGGAAGCCGTTGAAGGCGGTGTTGGCGGCCAGGAAGAGGATCACCATGGTGGCGATGATCACCAGGTAGAAGCCGGGCGGGAAGTGGTCGAAGACGGTCCGCGCCAGCTGGCCCATGGCGGTCTCGTGGGCTATGTCGGCGGGGTTTCCGTCGCGTAGGAAGGACGAGCCGCTGGATTCGTCGATCAGCTTCAGCCCGGTCAGGTCGGAGAGCGCGACGATGCCGGCCAGCATCAGGATCGACACCCCGCCGAGCAGCCCGAGGGTGGTGGCGGCGTTGCGGCTCTTGGGTTCCTTGAAGGCCGGGACGCCGTTGGAGATCGCCTCCACCCCGGTCAGCGCCGCACAGCCGGACGAGAACGCGCGCGCCAGCAGGATGACCACCAGGATCCCGGAGAAGTTCTCGTAGCCCGGCGCCGCCACGACCTCCAGCTCGGCGGTCGGCGCCTGCAGGTTCTCGCCGAGGACGAAGATGCGGAAGAGCCCCCAGCCGGTCATGCCCAGCACGGCCAGCATGAAGCCGTAGGTCGGGATGGCGAAGAGGGCCCCCGATTCGCGCACCCCGCGCAGGTTCATCGCCATCAGCACGCCGATCACCACCGCGGCCGCCAAGCCCTCGTGACCGGTCAGAAAGGGGATCATCGCCTTGGCGTTCTGGATGCCCGAGGAGACCGAGACCGCGACGGTGAGCACGTAGTCGACCAGCAGCGCGCTGGCGACGGTGAGCCCCGCGGTCGGTCCGAGGTTCACCGTGGCGACCTCGTAGTCGCCGCCCCCGGAGGGGTAGGCGTGGACGGTCTGGCGGTAGGACATCACCACAATGGCCATCACCACCGCGACCGCCAGGGCGATCTCCCACGAGAAGGTGAGCGCGGCCATCCCGGCCAGCGAGAGGGTGAGCAGGATCTCGTCCGGGGCGTAGGCGACCGAGCTCAGCGCGTCGGAGGCGAAGACCGGGAGGGCGATCCGCTTGGGTAGAAGCGTCTCTCCCAGCTGAGAGCTGGAGAGTTTCCGGCCGACCAGCAGCCGTTTCAGCAAGTCGGTGACAACCACGATGACGCACTCTATGCCTGTACCGGAAATCTTCCACGTCATTCCGGAAAGCTGCCCCCCTGGGCGCCGGCGTCCGCGCCGTTTCCACCGCAGGATGTTCAGATCGGGGAGTCCCGCGTCACATCCGGCTGGGAACCGGTGTAGCGTCTGCCCCGTGCACATCGTGATCATGGGATGCGGCCGCGTCGGTGCGCTACTCGCTCGCGGCTTGGAGCGACGCGACCACTCCGTCGCAGTGATCGACATCATGCAGGAGGCGTTCCGCCGGCTCGGCCCGGAGTTCCAGGGCAAGACCGTCAAGGGGGTCGGTTTCGACCGGGCGGTGCTGATCAAGGCCGGCATCGAGCGGGCGGACGGCTTCGCGGCGGTCTCCAGCGGTGACAACTCGAACATCCTGGCCGCCCGCGTGGTGCGCGAGACCTTCGACGTCCACAACGTCGTGGCCCGCATCTACGACCAGGGCCGCGCCGAAGTCTACGAGCGGCTCGGCATCCCGTCGGTGGCCACCGTCCGCTGGGCGGCCGATCAGATCCTGCGCAGGCTGCTGCCCTCGGGCTCGGAGCCGCAGTGGCGCGATCCGTCCGGCAATGCCCGGCTGATCGAGGTGTACGTCCATTCCAGCTGGGTGGGCCGCACCATCGCCTCGCTGGAGGCTGCCGGACGCTGCAAGATCCCCTTCCTGATGCGGTTCGGCTCGGGCATGGTGCCCACCGCCACCACGGTGCTGCAGGACGGCGACATGGTCTACGCCGCCGTCACCAGCGATCAGGTTCCCGACGTCGAGGACGTCTTCGGCCAGGCGCCCATCGGGCACTGAGAGGAGCCACCATGCGTGTCGTGATCGCCGGCGCCGGCAATGTCGGCCGCTCCATCGCCCGCGAGCTGATTCTCAGCGGGCATCAGGTTCTGCTGATCGACAAGGATCCGCTGGCGATCAAGCCGGAGAGCGTGCCGGAGGCCGAGTGGCTGCTGGCGGACGCCTGTGAACTGACCTCGCTGGAGGAGGCGAGCCTCGACACCTGTGACGTGTCGATCGCCGCCACCGGTGACGACAAGGCCAACCTGGTGCATTCGCTGCTGGCCAAGACCGAGTTCGGCGTGCCGCGCACCGTGGGACGCATCAACCACCCGTCCAATGAGTGGCTCTTCGACGAGCAGTGGGGGGTCGATGTGGCGGTGTCGACGCCACGGCTGATCTGCGCCCTGGTCGAAGAGGCGGTCACGGTCGGCGACCTGGTGCGCCTGATGAGCTTCCGCGGCGGCCGGACGAACCTGGTCGAGATGACCCTGCCGGCCGATTCGCCGCGGGTCGGCAGCCGGGTGGCCGACCTCGACCTGCCCGGGGACGCCGTGCTGGTCGCGATCATCCGCGACGGCGACGCCCGGGCCCCGGAGAAGGACGCCGCCCTGGAGGCCAACGACGAGTTGCTCTTCGTGGCCGGCGGCGGCGCCGAGGCCGACCTGGCCCAGTACCTCGTACCCAAGCCCCCGAAGCCGGTCAGCCCCAACGCTCCCTGAGCTTGCCGAAAGACCTGAGCCTGTCAAACGTTCCCTGAGCCTGTCGAAGGGCCTGAGCCTGTCGAAGGACCCCTGAGCGACCCAACCCCGTCATCCCGGGCTTGACCCGGGATCTCCCAGGACGATCGACCAGTCCTCGCCCCAGCGCCCTCAGGCCGGCGCGATCAGGCTGTAGCGAGGGTTGTACATCCGGCGCTCGCCGTCCACCATCAGGACGCGCCCTTCGACGTTCATCTCCCGGCCGGCGTTGACGCCGGGGATCTCGCGCCGGCCCATCCAGATCAGGGTGATGGCCTCCGAGCCGTCGCTGAAGGTGGCCTCGACCCAGGGGGTGCCGCCGCGGGGTTCCATGGTGAGCGCGGTGACGAAGCCGCGCAGCACGACCCGTTCGCGATCCCGGGCTGAGCTGATCCGGGTGGCGCCGGATTCCTCGACCTTCTTCTGCCGTTCCTGCGCGACCTGTTCCTCGTTGGACGCGCCCCAGCGGCGCAGCGCTCGCAGCAATGGATTCGCCACCGGTCCAGCCCTCCGGTTCAGCCCTGGTTCTGCTTGGGCAGGTCCATCGTAAGCAGTTCGCCCGGCACCATGGGCTTGGTTCCCCGCCGGACGATCAGATTGCGGAAGAATTCCACGAACGGACGGGCTTTCGCGTCGCCGTCGGGCAGCGCGGCCTCGCCCAGCAGGGTGCCCCGCAGCAGCCAGCGCGGACCTTCGGCGAACCACACCCGGGAGACGTGGAAGAGCTGCTCGCCGTTGGGGCCGGTCTGCGGCAGGATGCGCCGCAGTTCGGGGCCGAACGGGCCGGCGCCCACCTCGGCGCTGCCGCCGGCCGCCTGGGCCTGCTCGGTGAGCTCCTCCTGCTGCTCGGCAGCGAGCCCGCCGCTGGCCGGGGCGGCGAAGAGGGCCACCTCGATGCCCGACTTGCGCCACACTCCGGTGACCGCCCGCACCTGCTTGGTCGCCTCCTGCACCTGCAGCTGCAGGTTGAGGCCCGGCCAGGGGGTGAGGATGAGGGTGCCCAGGTCGATGCGCTGCACCTCGTCGCCGCCGAGTTCGACCTCGTCGATGTCGAACGGGCCGTCCTCGCGCTCATCGAAGGAGGCGACCAGGTCGAGACCCTCGTCGGCCAGTTCGTCCTCGAGTTCCTCGGCGTCGAACTCGACGCCCTCCTCGTCCTGTTCGAGCTCGTCGAGGCCGGTCTCGTCCGCCGGGTCGAGGGGTTCGTCGGGGGTCGCTGCGCGACGGTTACGCCCAAACATCACTGTGTCGTCTCCTGAGTGTCCTGCTGTTCTGACTGCCATTGCCGGATGCCGCCGGTCGACCCGTGGCCGCCGGCCCCGCGGGTGCTGGGCGGCAGTTCGTCGGCCAGGACGAAGCTCGCCTGCCCGACCCGCTGGAAGACCAGCTGCGCGATCAGGTCTCCCCTGCTGAGTTGCACCGGCGTGGTGGCGTCGGTGTTCAGCAGGCAGACCAGGATCTCGCCGCGGTAGCCGGCATCGACGGTACCCGGTGCGTTGACGATGGTGAGCCCGTGCCGGGCGGCCAGACCGGAACGCGGGTGGACCAGGCCCACCCAGCCGTCCGGGATGGCGATCGCGATGCCGGTGCGGACCAGCCGCCGCTCGCCCGGTGCCAACGTGCAGTCCTCGGCGGTGGCCAGGTCGGCCCCGGCGTCCCCGTCATGGGCGTAGCGCGGCAGCGGCACCGCCGGGTCAAGCCGTTGCAGTGCCACCACGAGCTCGTCTGCGGTCACCGCGGCATCCTATCGGCCAGTTCGGTGAGCGCCGCCGCCAGTTCGTCCGGACGCCGGGTGGAGATCAGCCAGTACGGGTGCGGATCGGCCGGGTCGGCGATCGCCACCTCGACGCTGGTCGGGATGTACCCCCGCACCACCAGCAGCGCCCGCCGGTCGGCATCACGCCCGAGCCGATCCCGGGTGGCGCTCGCCGAGTGAGCAGTCACCCCGCCGAGGTAGCCGGCCTCCAGCCGGTAGCGCCCGACCCGCAGCCCTTCGTCGTCCACCGTGATCGCCGCGCTGCCGTACCAGACCAGCCCGGCAGCGACCAACGCAGCCGCCACCGCACCGCCCACCAGGCTGACCGCCGGATCGAGCACGAACCCAACCGCAGTCGTGAAGCTGACTGCGAAGAACAACCCGATCACCCACCAACTCACCGGAGCCCGAAGCCGTTCCTGATACCGCACCCAGCCAACCTAGCGGAAGCACACGCTCCCCGAGCCCGTCGAAGGGTCGGACTGTCGTCAAACGATCCCCGAGCCCCGCCTACGATCCCTGAGCTTGTCGAAGGGTCGAAGCCTGACGAAGGGTCGGATCGTCGTCGACGCTCCCCTGAGCCCCGCTTGCGATCCCTGAGCTTGTCGAAGGATCGAAACCTGTCGAAGGCTCGTGCCCTGTCGAAGCCTCGCCACTGCCCCCTACGATGGGCCTCAGCCCAAGGAAAGGGAACGCCATGGATTCCTCGCGCAAGCTGATGTGGAACGTCTACGCCGGGCTGGTCGGCGCCGCCGCGGCCCTGGTGGTGAACAAGGCCCTCAACGCTGCCTGGAAGGCCGCCACCGGCAACGAGCCCCCGAAGCTGGACGACCCCGAGGCCTCCGCCACCCAGGCCGTGATCTGGGCCGCAGCCAGCGCCGCCGGCGTCGCCATCGCCACCATCGCCGTCAACCGCTTCGCCGCCACCTCCTGGGAGCGCGCCCTCGGCACCCCCGCCCCCATCCGCAGCTGAGGCACCTGGGCCACAGCTGACGTTGCCTCAACCTCGCGAAAGTAGCTCGACATGCCTGCCATCGACCCGAACGACCAGATCGGGCCGTACTACGACACGGCCGGTCTCCGCCGCCGGCTAGGCATCGGCCGTCGGCACCCGACCTCTTTGAAGGTCTGCAAGCGATCTTCCGACACCCGTCATGTCGCCAGGCACTTCACTCGACAACGGCAGGGACATGGTCCGGGGACGGGCTATTCCGGCCCATGACCTGACGAGTAAGTCGCCACCGCATCGAACGCGACAACAGCCGCCGCGATGGCCCGAACACCGGCGGCATCCAGATCCGAGCCGTCGAAGACCTGCCAGTCGGGATTGACCATCGTGATCCCATTCTTGCAAACGGTGAAGTTGACTCGAATCTCTTCGCCTGCGGCCGTCACCATCACGGCAGCGACTGCCCCGTCAACTCTGCTTTCGAGACGCTGAACTTTCATCGATACGTGGCCTCCGCTGGCGATCTTGCGCTCCATGCCTCGAGATCTTCACGAATAAGCCCTGCGCGGGGTATCCGATCCCACCACCATCCCCGGCCATCAGGACGCTCACCCCAGATCCGAACAAGCCTCCGACGGTCTGCCAAAGGCTAGATCAACCACCCGAACCGTCAACGGTGAGCCAACTCAGGTTCAACCCAGCCCGCCAACGCATCAATGAAATCGTCGTAGTTCATGTCTTGCCCCCCTTGACGAGGCCAGAGCGGTCCTTCTGGCGATTGTTTCGCTGTCGGCTGAGTCGTTCGAGTCATCATCGCTCTGCTGACGTATCTGGTTGTCGTACACGTAGCCGTCTGTCTGCGGCGCGACACCGGCGACCGTGTGCGTGGCCGGACTCCGGCGCCAGGTAGAAAGATCACCGCGATCGCCCAGAGAACCAGCAGCGCCAGCCGGCCACCGCGCCAAGAAGGCATCGCTGGGACTCGGCTACGGATGACCACCAGAGTCTCCCGTCGCGGTGGCGAGGAACTTGGCCAGAAGGGTGTCAAGGTCTCCTATGGCAACGATCTCGTGATGTTCGTACACCGCAGCACCCACAGGGCCGAAGTTGAACTCCGCCTCACCCGACTCCCAGAGCAGAAGCTCTACGTCGGTGTCGTCATACGCGAGCAACAAGTGCGCCGATGGATTGGAGCGATCGAACTCCGACCGCCTGTAGGTCACATCACCCAGTCCCTCAAGAACGGGGAGTTGCTCTGCGACCCAAGTGTCGAGGTAATCGAGATACGTCATCGCGTACACACCCTAACGATGCACGTAGCAGGCGGCATCTCGGCCGGAGGCGGTCCGCACCTTGTCGAAGGGTTCGTTGATCAGCGTTCCTGGACGAACCCTTCGACAGGCCTAGGGAACGCTACGAGAGACTCTGCGTTCCTCGTAGCGCTGCTCCGACTGGACGGCTCAGCCGGCGCAGTCGACGCAGTAGTAGTGGCCGTTCTTGATCTCGGCGATCTGGCTGCGGTGCTTCACCAGGAAGCAGGAGTAGCAGGTGAACTCGTCGGCCTGCCGCGGCAGCACCCGGACGGTGAGTTCCTCGTGGGAGAGATCGGCTCCGGGCAACTCGAACGTCTCGGCCGCCTCGACCTCGTCCTCGTCGACCTTGCCCGAGTTCTTGTCGTTGCGCCGGGTCTTCAGCTCTTCAATGCTGTCTTCGTTGTCTTCGTCGGTCTTGCGAGGAGCGTCGTAGTCCGTTGCCATCCGATGTCCATCCATTCCGCCGGTCCCGCGAGTGGGGTTGGGGCCGGCACGTGCTTCGCCGCGTGCGGAGCATGCATATCACATCCTGCCGTCGCTTGCCCATGGATCGCCGATCGGCAACCACCCGGAGCGAGATCGCGGCCGGGTTGGAGGCTGAACGACGAACGGCTTGGTAGGTTACCCCCCAGCAACAACAATGCGGAGCGGGAGTCGTCAGATGCCAGACAGTGCCCTGTCGCCGAGGGAGATCCAGGCCCGAATCCGGTCCGGTTCCTCCGTCGCCGACATCGTGCACGCCACCGGAATGGATCCGGCGCGGGTCGAACCCTTCGCCGTGCCGGTGCTCGCCGAGCGTGAGTTCGTCGCCGGCCAGGCCCGCAGTCACCTCGTCCGCCGCGGCGGCGAGACCATCGCCCACCGCAGCCTCGCGGACGTGGTGGCCGGACGGCTGGCGCCCCGCGGCGTCGACCCCGACGACGTCCGCTGGGACGCCTGGCGGCTCGAGGGCCGCCGCTGGACGATCCAGGTCAGCTGGGAGGCCGGCAGCACCGAGCACGAGGCCCACTTCGTCTACGACCAGGCCGGCCGGTTCTCGGTCGCCGAGAACGAGGACGCCAACTGGCTGCTCGGGGTGCACCCGCCGGCCGCCGAACCGGTCCGCGGCGAGGAGGCCGAGCCCACCGTCGAACTGAACGACGAACTCGCCCTGGTCCGCGTGGTGCAGCCGGGCGCCGTCTTCGAGGACACCGAGCCGATCGTGGACGACGAGGACGCCTACGCCGAGGGCGAACTGGAGGAGGTCGACGGGGTCTACGACATCGTCACCGACCACACCGGCGGCATCGATGTGCTCTACGACATGCTGGCCGGGTTCGACGAGGATTCGGTCCAGATCTACTCCGGCCTGGTGCGTCCGGACGCCGACCAGCCGGCCGCGCCCGTGGTGGTGGACGAGCCCGCGCCTGCGCCTGAACCCGCTGCGGAGGAGCCGGCCGAAATCGCCGAGACCGCGGCGGAGGCGGAGCAGCGCTCACTCTTCGAGGAGACCGCCGAGGTGCCGGTCAAGCCGGCCAAGTCCCGCCGCAAGCGGGCCCACGTCCCTTCCTGGGACGAGATCGTCTTCGGCTCGCCTTCGCCGCGCCAGCCCGAGTAGCGCCAGCCCGAGTAGCCGTCAGTTACCGGACGGCGGCTGCGGTCCGGAGGGCGGCTGCTGACCGTACGGCGGCTGCTGCGGATACGGATTCTGCGCCGGCGGCTGTCCCCAGGGCGACGACCCGTAGGGCGGCGGAGCCGTGGGCGGCTGCCAGGGCGCCGGACCGTAGCCAGGCGTCTGGCCGTAGCCAGGCGCCTGACCGTAACCCGGCTGCTGCTGAGCCGGCGGCTGACCGTAACCCGGCTGCTGTCCGTAACCCGGTTGCGGGTAGCCCGGCTGTCCGCCATAGGGAGCGGCGGGCGGACCGTACGGCGGCGCCGGGTGGCCGTAGGGCGAGGTCGGATAGCCGTACGGCGGTGCCGGCTCGTAGCCGGCGGCCGGAGCGGCCAGTTCCCGCGTCCGGTTGAGGTACATCACGGTGATCGCCGCCTGCAGGAAGGGCATCGTCACCACCTGCAGGGCGGCCTGGCCGATCATCGGAATGGCCATCGAGCCCATCAGGGAGGCGATGAACCCCGGGCTCATCGGATCCTGCGACTCGATCGCCTGCATGGCGGGAATGGTGAAGATCTGGGTCGCGAAGTTCACCACCATGGTGACGGCGTAGACCAGCAGGTTCACCACCAGCACGGTGCCGAAGGTGCGCCAGAAGACCCCCGAGGTCAGCGACCAGGCGCGGCGCACCGCCGCCATCCAGCCGAGTTCCTCCAGCGCCACCACCTGAATCAGGTAGAGCAGCCGGACGCCGAAGAAGATCAGCACGAGCCCGAAGACCAGGAGCAGCAGCACCATCAGCAGAATCCCGCCGCCGAGCGCCTCGGGATCCGGTCGCGAAACGCCGAGCGTGCTCAGCGCCGGCACGATCGGCAGGAAGATCAGACTCACCGCCGCCGCGTAGAGCACCGCTCCCGCGACGGCCAGCGGCAGCACCCGGGCAGCGAAGCCGGGCACGGCGGCGAACAGTTCCGGGAGGGACGGACGCCGCTCGGCCAGCGTGTCTCGGCTGAGCCGGACGACCATGCCGCTCACCAGCAGGCCGAGCAACCCGGCCAGCCCGGAAAGAGCCAGCACGATGCCCAGCCAGGTCAGCATCAGTTCGATCATGCGGCCGATGTCCAGCCGGGCGGCAGCCAGCGTGAAGGAGCTCCAGCCGGCGGCGCCGATGGCGAGCATGGCGATGGACGCGAGCACGGTGATGCCCGCGGCCACCGCGCCCAGGCCGAAGAAGAGACCGGGACGGCGTCGCAGCAGCGCGATGCTCTGCGAGATCACGTCGCCGACGCCGGGGGACGTGCGATACGAAGGGTGGGTCATGCCCTCATCGTAGGCAACCAGCGGCTCCGACGATGAATCGGGGCCTCCGGCCGGGTCAGCAGACCAGCAGCGGGACGTCCATCTCCGCCGCGGTGAGCGACCCGTGCATGCCCACCAGGGTGAACTCCTTGGGCAGCTTGCGGCTCATCACCGCCCCGTCGTCGCGCATCGCCACCAGGACATCCCCGAAGCGCGCGGCCAGCCGCGGGCTCTGCGGCCCGAACCAGCCGGCCGCGAAGGCCTGCTCGCGCGAGACCACCCAGGCCCGCTCGCCGAGCCGTGCCTGCCAGCGTCGCAGGACCGTCTCGGCCTGCCCCGGCGCGGTGTACAGCTGCCGGAACCGTCCCTCGCCGGCGAAGACCGTCACCCCGCGCAGCAGGTCGGGCTCGTCCTCGACGACCAGCCAGGCGGCGGGCGGGGAGTTGACCATGCCGTGGTCGCCGGTGATCACCAGCCGGGTGTCCGGCGGCAGCGCCGCCCGCAGCCCGCGAGCCAGTTCGTCGCAACGCGACAGCGCCGTCAGCCAGGGATCCGAGCCGACGCCGTGACCGTGCCCGGTGTGATCCAGCGATCGCTCATAGACGTAGACCAGGCTCCGCTCGCCACCGCGGGCGGCGTCACCGGCCAGTTCGATGCGCCGGGTGTGGTCGTTCTCGTCCGTCACCCCCCAGAAGGCGCCACCGCGTAGCGCCACCGTGGTCAGGCCGCTGCCCGCGAACCGGGCCGGGCCGATGTTGGCGATTCCCACGCCGGCCGAGGCCAGCCGTTCCAGGTAGGTCAGCTGCGGCTGCACATCGAGCGGATGGACGCCGGTGGGCCATTGCAGGGTGTTGAGCACCTGTCCGGTCGCCGGGTACCGGAAGGAGTAGCCGGCGATGCCGTGCCGCGCCGGCGGAAGGCCGGTGCCGAGGCTGGTGATGCTGGTGGCGGTGGTGCTCGGGACGCCGCAGGTGATCCGCTCCCCCGCCAGCCCGGCCAGGAAGGGTGCCACCGCCCAGTGGTCGCGCTGCTGCCAGCCGAGGCCGTCGATCAGCAGCACCACGTAGCGCTCCGCCTCCGGCAGCCCGAACGGATCGGGGGCCCCGCCCACGCCCAGCTGGGCGCCGATCGCGGGCAGCAGGTCGGCCAGTGTCCCGGTGCCGTAGGCCGGGATCACCGGCTCGGTCATCGGGCGGCGCCGGTGACCGCCTGCAGCACGGCGGCGAAGGAGATGAGTTCACGCACCTTGGCCTCGCCGTCGGCGGCCGCGCTGATCCGGACGGTGAAGTCGTCCCCGGCCAGGTCGCCGGTATAGCCGTGGTCGGCCTCGCAGTGCGGATCGCCGCACTGGGCCGGCTCCAGTTCGATGCGACGCACCATCCCCCAGCCCAGGGTCAGCCAGGCCTCCGCCACGATGGCGCCACCGGCTCCGTACGATTCCGGGTTGGTCACCACCTGGCTCAGCGAGACCGAGTTGATGCCGCGCAGCGGCACAGATTCGGCGGTGGTCAGCGCCTGCACCGGCTCACCCGGGGCGGCGTTCTCGTCGGTGTGCCCCACGATCAGCCGGGTCGGGGTGAGCGCCAGCACCGAGAGGTGCCGCTGGATCTCGTCGTGGTTGAAGGTGGCCTCGTGGTGCACCAGGAAGCCCTGCACCGGCTCGGCTCCGCAGGCCTGCGCTATGGACTCGGCGATCAGCTCCGGGAAGTAGCCGCAACCACGGATTTCCTCGATGAGAGCGGCCGGCAGGGCCGCGGCGAGTCGTGCGCTCATTGGCTCATCTTTCCATGCCTGCCAGACCGCTGAACAATCCCGTCCACCCGCCCGACGCCCGGCTCCGACCGCCCGCGGGAGGGTTTCGGTAGGGTGAGCGCCGTGCCCGTGAGTACCCGGCCCTTCATCGCCGCCCGGATCGAGGAGGTCTTCGACCGGTTCGCCGAGCGGCTGTGGCGCGCGCTGGGCTGGCGTGAGCACGTGATCTGCTACACCGGCTACGGCACCCGCGCCGGCGTCCGCGTCCTCGGACGGGTGGTGCTGGCGCCGCGTCGCGGCCGTCGTGGCGGCCTGCGCCGGGCCACCCAGGAGTTCGTCAAGCGGCGCGGCTTCCGCAACTTCATCACCGCCCCCTGCGTGCGGGTGCCGGTGACGCTGACGGTCGGCGACCAGATCATCCACACCACCACCGATCGCGGCGGCTACATCGATCTGCGCGTCCGCGATCACGGCCTGGAACCCGGCTGGCAAGGGGTGACGATCCGCAGCGCCGGTTCGAAGCCGGCCACCGCGCCGGTTCAGATCATCGCCGACGACCAGCGTTTCGGCATCGTCTCCGACATCGACGACACCGTGATCACCACCCTGCTGCCGCGTCCGATGATCGCCGCCTGGAACAGTTTCATCCGCGACGAGTCGGCCCGGCAGGCCGTCCCCGGCATGGCCCGGCTCTACACCGAACTGCTCGCCGGCCATCCTGAGGCCCCGCTGATCTACCTCTCCACCGGCGCCTGGAACACCCACGGCTTCCTGACCCGCTTCCTGCGCCGGCACGCCTACCCGCCGGGGGCGATGATCCTCACCGACTGGGGGCCGACCAACACCGGCTGGTTCCGTTCCGGGCTCAACCACAAGCGGGAGGCGCTGCTGCAGCTCACCCGCGACTTCCCGGCGATCCGCTGGGTGCTGATCGGCGACGACGGCCAGCACGACCCGACGATCTACAGCGACTTCGCCCAGGTGGCGCCCGGCAACGTCCGGGCCATCGGGATCCGGCAGCTCACCCCCGCCGAACAGGTGCTCGCCCACGGCACCACCGGCACCCTCCAGGAGGACGAGGAGCAGCCCCCGCCGCCGGGCATCCCGGTCCGCAGGGCCCCGGACGGACGCGGCCTGCTGGCCCAGCTGCGCGACCTGCCCGAACTGGCCTGATTCGCACCCCGCCGGGCGGGTTGCGTATCGCCCGGCGTCGCGCTGCGGCAGAATCGAGTGGCCCCGCCGAGCGGGGCAGGAGGTGAGGGGCCATGAAGCCGGACGTGGAGGACGAGGTCGCCGAGCGGATCGTCGACATCGACGTCGCCGCCGAGATGGAGGCCAGCTACCTGGAGTACGCCTACTCGGTGATCTACTCCCGGGCGCTGCCGGACGCCCGCGACGGCCTCAAGCCCGTCCAGCGCCGCATCCTCTACACCATGGACGACATGCGGATCCGTCCGGACGCCTCCCACGTCAAGTGCGCCCGCGTGGTCGGCCAGGTGATGGGCCAGCTGCACCCGCACGGCGACACCGCCATCTACGACGCCCTGGTCCGCCAGGCGCAGCCGTGGGCGATGCGGCTGCCGCTGGTGGACGGCCACGGCAACTTCGGCTCGCTGGACGCCGGACCGGCCGCGATGCGGTACACCGAATGCCGGATGGCCCCGGCCGCCGCCGCGATGACCGCCGGGCTGGCCGAGGACACCGTCGATTTCCGGCCCAATTACGACGGCAAGGAGACCGAGCCGGTCGTGCTGCCGTCCGCGATCCCGAACCTGCTGGTCAACGGCGCCACCGGCATCGCGGTCGGCATGGCCACCAACATCCCGCCGCACAACCTGGTCGAGGTGGTGCAGGCCTGCAAGCACCTGCTGAAGCACCCGGCGGCCGGGATCGACGACCTGATGCGCTTCATCCCCGGCCCCGATCTGCCCGGCGGCGGCAAGATCGTCGGCCTGGACGGCATCAAGGACGCCTACGCGACCGGACGCGGCAGCTTCAAGGTGCGCGCCACCGCCCGCATCGAGCAGGTGCATCCGCGCCGCAAGGGCATCGTGGTCACCGAGCTGCCCTACCTGGTCGGCCCCGAGCGGATCATGGAGCAGGTCAAGAACCTGGTGCAGGCCAAGAAGCTGGCCGGGATCGCCGACATCAAGGATCTGACCGATCTGGCCAACGGCCTGCGGCTGGTGATCGAGGTCAAGAACGGCATCAACCCCGAGGCGCTGCTGGAGGAGTTGTACCGGCTGACCAAGCTGGAGGACTCCTTCGGCATCAACGCGGTCGCCCTGGTGAACGGCCAGCCCTCGACGCTCAGCCTGAAGGAGATGCTGGAGGTCTACCTCGAGCACCGGGTGGAGGTCGTCCGGCGGCGGTCGGCGTTCCGGCTCGCCAAGGCCACCGACCGGCTGCACCTGGTGGACGGCCTGCTGATCGCGATCCTCGACATCGACGAC
Organism: Propionicimonas sp.; assembly: GCA_027492575.1. Classification (GTDB taxonomy): domain Bacteria; phylum Actinomycetota; class Actinomycetes; order Propionibacteriales; family Propionibacteriaceae; genus Propionicimonas. Next base: position 13,036 of record JAPUEM010000124.1, on the reverse strand, counting down.
GTGATCGCCATCATCCGTAGCTCCGAGGACGCGGCGCAGGCGCGCACCCGGCTGATGGAGGCCTTCGAGCTCACCGAGACGCAGACCAACTACATCCTCGACATGCAGCTGCGCCGGCTCACGAAGTTCAGCAAGATCGAACTGGAGGCCGAGCGCGAGCAGCTGCTCAACACCATCGCCGATCTGCAGGCGATCCTGGACAGCCCGGAACGGCAGCGCGAGGTGGTCGCCCGCGAACTGGACGAGGTCGCCCGCGCCCACGGCACCCCGCGTCGCACCGTGCTGCTGGCCGCCGCCGGCACCGCGGTGACGGCCACCGCTGCCCCGCTGGAGGTCGCGGACGATCCCTGCTGGGTGCTGCTCAGCTCGGCCGGGCTGCTGGCCCGCACCGACACCGCCGAGGCCCTGCCGAGCACCGGCCCGCGCGCGGTCCATGACGTGATCGTCTCGGCGGCCCGCACCACCGCCCGCGGCGAGTACGGCGCGATCACCTCGGCCGGACGGTTGATCCGCTGCCAGGCGATCGATCTGCCGTCGGTGCCGGTGACCGCCACCGCGCCCAGTCTGAAGGGCGGCTCGGTGGCCGGCGAACTGGTCGAATTGGCTTCCGGGGAGCGGATCCTCGCACTCACCAGCCTCACCCCCGACACCTACGGCTGGGCGCTGGGCACGGCCGGCGGCGTGGTCAAGCGGGTCAACCCGGAGATCCTGAGCAAGGATTCCTGGGAGATCATCCGGCTCGACGACGGCGACCAACTGGTCGGCGCCACCGAGCTGCTGCACGACCTGGACGAGCTGGTCTTCGTCAGTTCCGACGCCCAGCTGCTGCACTTCCCGGCGGCTTCGGTTCGTCCGCAGGGCCGGTCGGGCGGTGGCATGGCCGGCATCAAGCTGGCCGCCGGTGCCCGGGCTGTCTTCTTCGGCGCCTCGCCGGTCGCCGACGCGGCGGTCGTGACGGTGGCCGGCTCCTCGGGAGCCCTGCCGGGCACGGAGGCGGGCACCGTCAAGCTGACCTCGTTCGCCGAGTACCCCGGCAAGGGCCGGGCCACCGGCGGCGTCCGCTGCCAGCGCTTCCTGAAGGGCGAGGACACCCTGCTGCTGGCCTGGGTCGGCCCCGAGCCCGCCGTGGCCGCCGCCGCCAGCGGCTCCCCCGTCGACCTCCCGGCACCGGACCCCCGCCGGGACGCCTCCGGCACCCCGGCCAGCCAGCCGATCGCCGCAGTGAGCACCCGCTTCCACGCCTGAGACCATCACGGACCACCCAACCCAACCCCGTCATCCCGGGCTCCGACCCGGGATCTCAAGGCCAAGCCCCGCAGACGAGTGAGATCCCGGATCAAGTCCGGGATGACGAGCATTGGGTCGTAAGGTAGCCCGCGTGGACACCGCCTTCGATGACCTGCTGGAAGCCAACCGCCGCTACGCCACCTCGGCGCCGCGCAACTTCGACGGTTACGCCCATGCCGGCGTCGCTGTCGTGACCTGCATGGATTCCCGGCTGCAACCGCTGGAGATGATCGGGCTCTACCTCGGCGAGGCGAAGATCCTGCGGACGCCGGGCGGGCATGTGACCGCCGACGCCCTGAACGGCTGCGTGCTGGCCGTCCATCTGCTGCGGGTCAGCCGCATCCTGGTGGTCGCGCACACCCGCTGCGCACTGGCCAGCGGCACCGACGACGATCTGGTGCGCCGGATCGCCGAGAACAGCGGACTGGACGCCTCGCCCCTCGACTTCGGCGCCGACCCCGACCAGATCGGACGGCTGCGTGCGGACGTCCGGCTGCTCACCGAGCACCCGCTGATCGCCGGACGGGCGCACATCGGCGGCTTCCGCTACGACGTGGACACCGGGCTGCTGGAACAGCTCGTCTGATCCTCGTACCGCCGGCGCGGCGCGGCGGCCCTCGTCCGACCCCCAGCTTCAGGGGACGGCACCACCCTTCCTGAGGAAGTTCCGTCCGGCAGGCCTCCCGGTCGGGAATTCCGGCTGCCCGGCAGGTGGCGCTGGGGTTAGCATCCGACCATCCGCAACTCCGCGAGTACGGCAGGAGTATCCGTGCACAGGCAGCGATGGCTCACCGCACTCGTGCTGGCGTTCGGGCTGGTCGTGGTCGCAGGCTGCTCGGGCTCGTGGGCCCAGACCACGCCGGGCGTCTTCACCGTCTACCTCGGTGAGCCGCAGAACGCGCTGATCCCCGGCAACACCAACGAATCCAACGGCGGCGAGGTCATCGACGCCCTGTTCGCGCCGCTGGTCACCTTCGACGACGAGACCCTGGAGCTGAGCTACGACGGCGTGGCCGCCTCGGTGACCTCCGAGGATCGGCTCACCTGGACGGTCACCCTGAAGCCCGGCTGGCGGTTCCACGACGGCACCCCGGTCACCGCCGCCTCCTACGTGAAGGCGTGGAACTGGAACTCGCTGGCCACCAACGCCTACGTGAACTCCTTCTTCTTCGCCAACATCGCCGGCTACACCGACCTGCAGACCGTCACCGACGGCCAGCCGCGTGCCACCGCGATGTCCGGGCTGAAGGTGGTGGACGACCTCACCTTCACGGTGACCCTCACCTCGCCGTTCGCGATCTTCCCGATCACCCTCGGCGCCCGTGCGTTCAGCCCGCTGCCCGAGGCCTTCTACGACGACCCGGCGGCCTTCGGGCGCAAGCCGATCGGCAACGGTCCGTTCCGCGCCGAGACCGAGTGGACGCGCGGACGCGGCATCACCCTGGCCCGGTTCGACGACTTCGCCGGCGAGGTCGCCAAGTCACCCGGGATGGCCTTCCGGGTGTACACCGAGCAGAGCACCGGCTACACCGACGTCCTGGCCGGCTCCCTCGACATCATGGTCGGCCTGCCCGAGGACGCCCGTGGCACCGCCCCGGCCATCTTCGGCGACCGCTTCCTGACTCGCGCCTCGTCGGCGATCACCTCGCTGGCCTTCCCGCTCTACGACCCGCGCTTCGCCGACGTCCGGGTGCGGCAGGCGATCTCCATGGCCATCAACCGGGAACTGCTGGCCGACATCATCTTCGACGGCTCGGTCACCCCGGCGCACGGCTTCGCCACCCCGGTGGTCGACGGCTTCCGCGAGGACGCCTGCGGGCAGGCCTGCCGCTTCGACCCGGAAGCCGCCAACGCCCTGCTCGACCAGACCGGCTTCGACCGGACGGAGCCGATCGACCTGTGGTTCAACGCCGGCTCCGGCCACGACCAGTGGATGCTGGCGATCGGCAACATGCTGCGCCGCAACCTCGGCGTCGAGTTCCGGCTGCGGGGGCATCTGCAGTTCGCCCAGCTGCTGCCGCTGCAGGACAGCAAGGGCATGACCGGGCCGTTCCGCACCGCCTGGTCGATGGTGTACCCGTCCATCCAGTACTACCTGGCCCCCCGGTTCGCCGCCTCGGCGCAGCCGCCGAACGGCTCCAACTCCGCCTTCTACGCCAACCCGGCCTTCGACGCGGCGATCGCGAAGGCGGACGCGGCCGCGTCCATCGACGAGGCGAACACGCTGTACCAGGCCGCCGAGGACGTGCTGGTGGCCGATCTGCCGCACGCGCCCGTCTTCGTGGGCGTCATCCAGGCCGTCCACACCACGCGGGTGGCGAACGTCCGGCTCACTCCGTTCGGCGGCGTCGACTACGCCGCTGTCGAACTGCTGGAGGTGGAGTGATGATCCGCTACATCGGACGCCGGCTGCTGATGGCCCTGCCCGTCCTGCTGGGCACCTCCTTCCTGATCTTCGCGATGGTCTACGCCCTGCCCGGCGACCCGATCCGGGCGCTGGCCGGCGACCAGCCGCTGCCGCCGGAGGTGATCGCCCAGCTGCGCGCCGAGCACAACCTGGACGACCCGCTGCTGCTGCAGTACGTGAAGTACCTGGGCCAGCTCTTCCAGGGCAACCTGGGCACCGACTTCGCCGGCAACCCGGTCGCCGAGACGATCGCGCTGCGCCTGCCGATCACCGCCCGGCTGGCGATCGTGGCGATCATCTTCGAGATCATCTTCGGCATCACCGCCGGCGTGCTCTGCGCCCTCTACAAGAACTCCTGGTTCGACAACCTGGTGCTGGTCAGCACCACCATGGTGGTCTCGGTGCCGGTCTTCGTGCTGGCCTTCCTCGCGCAGTGGCTGTTCGGCTTCCGGCTGGGCTGGTTCCCGGTGGCCGGCATCGCCAACGGCTGGTTCTCGCTGATCCTGCCGGGCATGGTGCTGGCCGCGCTGTCGATGGCCTACGTCGCCCGGCTGACCCGCACCTCGATGGTCGAGACGCTGGGCGCCGACCACGTCCGCACCGCCCGGTCGAAGGGCATCAGCGAACTGCGGGTGGTCACCCGGCACGGTCTGCGCAATGCGCTGATCCCGGTGGTCACCTTCATCGGCGCCGACCTGGGCGCGATGATGGGCGGCGCGATCGTCACCGAGAGCGTCTTCAACATCCCGGGCATCGGACGGGCTGTCTTCGACGCCGTCCGCAATCAGGAGGGCCCGGTGGTGGTCGGCATCGTCACGATGATGGTCTTCTTCTTCATCTTCTTCAACCTCGTCGTCGACGTGCTCTACGGCGTCCTGGATCCGAGGATTCGCTATGAGTGACGAACGGCCCGGCCCGACCGGCGTGCGACCCGGCGGCCCCGACTCCGGCACCGAATACGAGCTGCTTGCGGTGGAGGAGAACATCGAGCAGGCCACGCTGTGGGGCGAGGCCTGGAAGATGCTGCGCCGCAATCCGATGTTCCTGGTCGGTGGCGTGATCGCCGTGCTGATGACGCTGATCGCCTTCTTCCCCGGCCTGTTCGCCGGCGGGGTCGACCCACGCGACTGCGATCTGACCGATGCCCGGCAGTGGCCCAGCGCCGCGCACTGGTTCGGGACCGACCTGCAGGGCTGCGACTACTACGCCAACGTGATCCACGGCGCCCGGATCTCGCTCTCCATCGGCCTGCTGTCGGTGGTCGGGACGATGGTGCTGGCGGTCATCCTCGGCACCCTGGCCGGCTACTTCGGCGGCCTGACCGACTCGCTGCTGTCGCGGTTCACCGACATCTTCTACGGCGTCCCGCTGCTGCTGGGAGCCATGATCCTGCTCACCGTCACCGAGGAGCGCTCGGTCTTCACGGTCTCGCTGGCGCTGTCGATCTTCGGCTGGATGACCGCGATGCGGCTGGTGCGCTCCAGCGTGATCACGGTGAAGAACGCCGACTTCGTGGCCGCCGCGCAAGCCCTGGCCGCCACCACCCGGCAGATCCTGACCCGGCACATCATGCCGAACGCGATCTCGCCGGTCGTCTCCTTCATGACCATCGCCATGGGCGGCTTCATCGCCTCGGAGGCCACACTGACCTTCCTCGGCATCGGCCTGCAGGCGCCCGAGATCTCCTGGGGCCTGCAGATCAACGTCGGCCAATCCCGGTTCTCCTCGGCGCCCTACCTGGTCTTCTTCCCGGCGCTCTTCCTGTCGCTGACCGTGATGGCGTTCATGCTGATGGGCGACGCGCTGCGGGATGCCCTCGACCCGGATCGGAGCTGACATGGCAGACCCCGTTCTGCAGATCCGCGACCTGCGGGTGGAATTCCGGCAAAAGAAGGACTGGCGCGAGGTCGTCCACGGCGTCTCCCTCGACGTCGGACGCGGCGAGGTGCTCGCCCTGGTCGGCGAATCCGGCTCGGGCAAGTCGACCATCGCGATGTCGGTGCCCGGGCTGCTGCCCCGCAACGGCCGCAACTCCGGCAGCATCCTGCTGGACGGCCAGGAGCTGATCGGCGCCCCGTCCGGCACGCTGCGGAAGATCCGCGGGCAGCAGGTGGCGGTGATCTTCCAGGAGCCGATGCGGGCGCTCAACCCGGTCTACACCATCGGCTGGCAGATCCGCGAGATGCTGCAGGCCCATCGCGAACTCACCAACGAGCAGGCCCGCGAACGGGCCATCGAGCTGCTGACACTGGTGGACATCCCCGAACCCGAGCGCCGGGTGGATTCCTATCCGCACCAGCTCTCCGGCGGGCAGCGGCAACGCGCCATGATCGCCCAGGCGCTCGCGCTGGATCCGCAGGTGCTGATCGCGGACGAGCCCACCACCGCCCTCGATGTCACCGTGCAGGGTGAGATCCTGGAACTGCTGCACGACCTCAAGGGACGCATCGACGCGTCCGTCCTGCTGATCACCCACGACATGGGGGTGGTCGCCGATCTGGCGGACCGGATCGTGGTGCTGAAGGACGGCTCCATCGTCGAGCAGGGCACCTCGCACGAGATCTTCTACGACCCGCGGCAGCCCTACACCCAGAGCCTGCTGAAGGCCGTGCTCTCGCTCAGCCTTGAGCCGGTTCCGTCCGCCGGAACCCGTGCCCTGGAACCGGAGACCACCCCGGTCTTCGAACTGGACCACGGCGTGATCGAGTATCCCGGCGGACGCGGCCGCAAACCCTTCCGGGCCATTGACGACGTGACCCTGCGGCTGGACGCCGGGCAGGTGATGGGCCTGGTGGGCGAATCCGGTTCGGGCAAGTCGACCATCGGACGCGCCGCGGTCGGCCTGCTGCCGCTGGCCTCCGGCTCGCTGCGGATCGACGGGCTGGAGCTCACCACCGCCGACCGCGGGCAGCTGCGTGAGGCCCGCCGCAAGGTCGCCATGGTCTTCCAGGACGCCGGCGCCTCGGTGAACCCGCGCTGGCCGATCGGCCAGGCGATCGCCGAGCCGCTGCAGCTGCACACCGACCTGGACGCCGCCGCCCGGGACGCCCGGGTCTCCGAGCTGCTCGACCGGGTGCAGCTCTCCCGGAACCTGCGCAACCGCTTCCCGCACCAACTGTCGGGCGGCCAGCGGCAGCGCGTCGGGATCGCCCGCGCTCTGGCCCTGCAGCCCAGCCTGCTGATCGTGGACGAGCCCACCTCCGCCCTGGACGTGTCGGTGCAGGAGAAGGTGCTGGAACTGTTCGCCGAACTGCAGGAGGAACTCGGCTTCGCCTGCCTGTTCATCACCCACGACCTGGCCGTGGTCGAGCACGTCGCCGACCGGATCGCCGTGCTGCGCCACGGCAAGCTGGTCGAAGCCGGCACCACCGCCGAGATCCTGATCTCCCCAGCCGACCCCTACACCCGCCGCCTGATCGCCGCCGTCCCCGTCCCCGACCCCCGAGAACAGGCCCAGCGCCGCCTGCGCCGCCGCGAGCTGCTGGGCGAGGCCAGTTGAGCAAGCGCCGATCACTCGGTGGCCGCGGGCTTCGACAGGCTCAGCCAACGTTCCCTGAGCCTGTCGAAGGGCCCGGCCTCACGAACGCTCCCTGAGCCTGTCGAAGGCCCGGCCTGACGAGCGTTCCCTGAGCTTGTCGAAGGGTCCCTGATCGGTGCCTCCCCATGCGGCCCGGGATGATGCACGACTTCCCTCGCGGGTGCGGAAGAATACCTGCGAG
>JAPUEM010000124.1:2329-5523 GCA_027492575.1 Propionicimonas sp. | reverse complement strand
TGCGGCCCGGGATGATGCACGACTTCCCTCGCGGGTGCGGAAGAATACCTGCGAGCGCGGTGACTCGACCGGCTCACCCGAGGCTGAGGAGCCGTGTTGAACCAGAGCATCGGTCTGGCTGTCGTTCTGGTGCTGATCGCCTCGGTGCTGTTTGCGATCGCGTCCGTCATCCAGCACCACGCGGTCGGGGACGCGGCCGCCCCGCAGGAGGGCGAGAAGCTCAGCGGCAAGCAGTTGCTGGCGGTGATCCGCAACCCGCGCTGGCTCGGCGGGCTGCTGCTCACCGGCGTCGGCGCCGTCATCCAGGTGGGCGCGCTGCTGCTCGCCCCGGTCACGGTGGTGCAGCCGCTGGGCGTCCTGGCGGTGCCGTGGACGATGCTGCTGGCAGCCCGCGTGCAGCGCCGCCGGGTGAGTTCGGAGGGCTGGATCGCGGTCGCGCTGACCGTGGCCGGCACCGCGGCCTTCGCCTGGGTGGCGATCTCCCACGCGGCACCCGAGCCGGTGCTCAACGAATCGACCCTGATCATCGGCACCCTGGCCGGCCTGGGGATCGCCGCGGTGCTGGCCCTGGTCGGCTCCCGCGGACCGCTGGCCTGGAAGTGCCTGGCCTGGTCGAGCGCGGCCGCCGTCATCTACGGCGCCGAATCCGGCGTGGTGAAGGCCATCGGCGGCTATGTCGCCACCCGGCCCTGGGTCGACTCGCTCACCTTCTGGGTGCTCGCCTTGTCCATCCCGGTCGGCGCCGTGCTGGCCGGCATGTGGATCCAGCAGGGCTACGCCTCCGGCCCGGCCGAGACCGTGGTGGGCGCGCTCAACGCCGCCGCCCCGGTGGCCGGCGTGGCCTACGGCATCGCCGTCCTCGGCGAGGGCTCGGCCCTCACCCCTGCCGCCGGCGTCCTGATGCTCGGCTTCGCGGCCGTCGCCATCTGGGGCGTGGTGCTGCTCTCCCGTATCCACCCGGTGAGCGCAGGCCACTGAAGCACCGTCACAGCCCCACCTAACCCCGTCATCCCGGGCTTGACCCGGGATCTCTTACTCGGCCACCGCAGTCCTGGTGGTTGCGTCGAGATCCCGGGTCGTAGCCCGGGATGACGGTGGTGCGGTCAGCGGCGCATCCGGCTCAGGCGTCGATGCGTTCTGAATCCAGGGCGTAGGCGCCTTCGATGATGAACTGCTTACGTGGGGCCACGTCGTTGCCCATGAGCTTCTCGAAGACCGCCTCGGCGACCTGGGCCTCGTCGATGGTGATGCGGCGCAGGGTGCGGTGGCGGGGGTTCATGGTGGTGTCGGCGAGTTGGTCGGCGTCCATCTCGCCCAGGCCCTTGTAGCGCTGCGGCTCCTTGAACGAGACCTGGCGCTTGGTCAGCTCGGCGAGCTTGCGCCGGTATTCGGCTTCCGAATAGGTGTAGAGGTACTTCTCCTGGCCCTTGCGGGGGTTGTTCACCTCGAACCGGTGCAGCGGCGGGACGGCGGTGAACACCCGGCCGGCCTCGACCAGCGGACGCATGTACTTGAAGAAGAGCGTGGTCAGCAGGCAGCGGATGTGGGCGCCGTCGGAATCGGCGTCGGCCATGAAGATGATCTTGCTGTAGCGCGCGGCGTCCAGATCGAAGGTGCGCCCCGAGCCGGCCCCCACCACCTGGATGATCGAGGCGCACTCGGCGTTCTTCAGCATGTCGCCCACGGACGCCTTCTGGACGTTCAGGATCTTGCCGCGGATCGGCAGCAGCGCCTGGAATTCGGAGTTCCGGGCCAGCTTGGCGGTGCCCAGCGCCGAATCGCCCTCCACGATGAACAGTTCGGTGCGATCCAGGTCGGTGCTGCGGCAGTCGGCCAGCTTGGGCGGCAGGGTGGACGATTCCAGTGCGTTCTTGCGGCGCTGCGCGTCCCGGTGGGCACGGGCCTGCACCCGGGTGCGCGAGGCGCCGACCACCTTCTCCATCACGGCCCGGGCCTGCGGACGCAGCGCGGCCCGGTTGCTGGTGAGGAACTCCCCCAGCTCCTGCTCGACGATCCGGGTGACCAGCCGGGCGACCGGCGGGGTGCCCAGCACCTCCTTGGTCTGCCCCTCGAACTGCGGCTCGGCCAGCCGGACGGTGACCACCGCGGTCAGCCCCTCCAGCACGTCGTCCTTGATGATCTCCTCCCCGGCCTTCAACAGCCGGGTGCCGTCCAGCGACTTGGCGAAGGCCCGCAGCACACCGCGTTCGAAGCCGGTGACGTGGGTGCCGCCCTTGCCGGTGGCGATGATGTTGACGAAGGAACTCACCCGGGATTCGTAGCCGGTGCCCCAGCGCACCGCGATGTCGACATCGAGCGCGCGCTCTACATCCGTAGGGGTCATCGAGCCGGCGTCGTCCAGCATCGGCACGGTCTCGGTGAACCGGTCGCTGCCCTGCAGCCGGATCACGTCGGTGACCGGCGGGTCGGTCGCCAGGAAGTCGCAGAACTCCGAGATGCCGCCGTCGTGCTTGAAGACCTCGGTGACCGGCTCGGCGCCGCGGGCGTCGGTGACCACCAGTTCCAGGCCGGGCACCAGGAAGCTGGTCTGACGGGCCCGGTCGAGCAGGTGCTTCAACGACAGTTCCGCATCCGGCAGGAAGGTCTGCCGGTCGGGCCAGTAGCGCACCCGGGTACCGGTCACGCCGCGCTTCGCCCGGCCCACCTTGCGCAGCCCGCCACCCGGCGTGAAGGACGCGTCCGGCCCCTCCCCGGCATAGACCCCCGGCACCCCGCGCCGGAAGCTCATCGCGTAGGTGGCGCCACCCCGGTCGACCTCGACATCCAGCCGCGAGGAGAGCGCGTTCACCACGGAGGCGCCCACGCCGTGCAGACCGCCGGTGGCGTTGTAGGAGCCGGCGCCGAACTTGCCGCCGGCGTGCAGCTTGGTGAAGACCACCTCGACCCCGGCCAGCCCGGTCTTCGGCTCGATGTCCACCGGGATGCCGCGGGCCTGGTCGGCGACGAAGATGCTGCCGTCCGCCTCCAGCCGCACGTCGATGGACGACCCGAAGCCGGCCAGCGCCTCGTCCACGGCGTTGTCGATGATCTCCCACAGGCAGTGCATCAGCCCGCGCGTGTCCGTGGAGCCGATGTACATGGCGGGACGCTTGCGGACGGCCTCCAGCCCCTCCAGCACCAGCAGGTGCCTGGCTTCGTAGTCGCGTCCCTCGGCGGCGTTCTTCGTGGTCACC
>JAPUEM010000124.1:0-2229 GCA_027492575.1 Propionicimonas sp. | reverse complement strand
GCGTCGTCGTTCCACATCTCCAGCATCATCCGGCCGCTCCACCCCTGCTGGGCGAGTTCGGCGAAGGCCTTGGGGAAGTCGGCGATGCCCTGCCCCATCGGAACCCGGCGCGGCTCCCCGACCCGGACGTCCTTCAGGTGGATGGCCAGCATGTGGCCCTCCCCGGCCCGCAACTCCTCCAGTTCGTCCTGCTGCTGCTCGGCGATGTTGCCCACGTCGGGGTACAGCTGCAGCCACGGCGAGTTGATCTCGCGGACGATGTTCATCCCCCGGGTGATCGAGGTGACGTCATTGCCGTCCACGTTCTCGATGCCCAGCAGGACGTTCGCCCGCGCCGCCTTCGGGACGGCCCGCCGCAGCGAGTCGACGTACCGGGCCCGCTGGCCCGGATCGGCCTCCTCGTAGTAGGCGTAGTAGCCGGCCACCTGCAGCACCGGAGCGCCCAGGTCGCAGCACAGCTGGATGCCCTGCTCGAAGATCCGGTCGGCCTCGGCCCGCACCGCGGGGTCGGCCGAGCCGGGGCCGACCGCGCGGTGCACCGACAGGCAGATCCCGCCGATCTGGACGCCCTGCCGGGCGGCCGCCTCCCGCACCTCACGGCGGGTTTCGGCCGACCAGTCGAGCCGGGCCTTGCGGGCCTCGGTCTCGTCGACGGAGATGTCGACGAAACTGAAGCCCGCCTCCCGGGCGTCGGCGAAGAGGGCGTCCCAGTCACCGGTCCAGCGCAGCGCCTTCTCGTAGATGCCGAGGGAGACCGAGCTCACGGCCAGACCTCGCTGAGTTTGTCCTGCAGCTCGGTCGCGGCGGTCAGCGGATCGGCGGCCTTCACGATCGACCGTCCGGCGATCACGACGCCCACCGGGGCGCCGGCGAAGGCCGGCAGGTCCTCGACGGTGACCCCGCCGGTGATCGTGACCGTGAACCCCATCTCGGCGAGCTCGTGGACGCGGTTGAGATCGTCCGGCCCCCAGCTGAGGTCGCCGGCCATCTCCCGGTCGCGGGAGCGCTTCACGATGACGTGCTGGGCGCCCAGCTCGCGCCACTTGCGCGCGATCTCCGGGTCGTACCAGTCGGCCAGCTCCACCTGGACCTCGCCGCCGTACTCGTTCGCCACCTTCACCACCTGGCCGACGGTGGTCAGCGAGGCGCCCGCCACCACGCTCACCCAGGAGGCCCCGGCCTCGAAGCAGTTCTTCGCGATCAGGGTGCCGGCCTCGGCGATCCGGACGTCGGCCAGGATCGTCTTGTCCGGGTACAGCGCGCGGATCTCTCGGACCGCGCGCAGCCCCTCGGCGATGATCAGGATGGTCCCGCACTCGATCACGTCGATCTGCGAGATCGCCTGGTTCAGCGGCCGCAGCGCGTCGACGAGATCAGTGGTGTCCAGGGCGACTTGGAGGCGAGGCTTGGGCAATGCCCCCATCTCAGGCGTCCTTGCGCATGGTGAAGAAGGTCTGGGCGTTGTACATGAGCAGCTGCTCGACGTACGCGCGCTCGAAGCCCTCGTCGATCATGCGCGGGCCGTCCACGGCCGGGTTGTAGTCGACGCCGGTGGTGGACCCGTAGGCCTTCTGGTACGAGCGCTTGCCGGAGTCGGTGCCCAGCAGCAGACGCTGGCCGTAGCCGGCCTTGCCCAGCTCGCGGAACTCGCGGATCCGGTTCTCCTCCGGCTGGTACTTCAGCCGCGCGGTGCCGTCCAGCTCCAGGTAGACGCCGGTCTTCAGGATCTGGGTCAGGTACCAGATGTCGGCGTTGCGCTGGATGTGGCCGATCGCGATCTGGTCGGCCGGGACGCCGAGCGAGATCATCAGCTCGGCCTGCTCCAGGCCGCAGGTGCCGGCGGAGGTGTGGGTGTTGATCGGCGCGCCGGTCTCGATGGCCGCGATGCACGAGGCCTCGATGCACTTGCGCTCGAAGGCGGTGATCTTGCCGTAGGCGGTGGCGACCTTGATGACGCCCGCCTTGTAGGGGGTGCGAGAGACGATCGGGCCGGAGTAGTCGTGGTCGTCGATGCCCTCGACGATGTCGGCGATGATCAGGTCGGCGATCTGGTTCACGGTGTAGCGGCTCACCCAGTGGGACTGGGTCTCCAGGTACACCTTCTGCTGATGGAAGCCGGTGCAGAGGATGACCTGCAGGCCGTCGACCTGCTCCTCCACCTTGGCCAGACGGGTGACGTCGCGGCCGCAGTTGGCCGGGCACATGTCGACGACGGTGCCGCCGTAGGAG
>JAPUEM010000123.1:5454-9480 GCA_027492575.1 Propionicimonas sp. | reverse complement strand
CCTACATGATGGGCGGGCTGGGCACCTCGGCCCAGCTGCTGCGCAAGCAGGGCTTCGACGAGGTGCTCGCGCAGCACCCGAACATCGAGGTGATCGCCGAGCAGACCGCCAACTGGGACGCCACCGACGCCCTCGCCCTCACCCAGGACTGGCTGGGCAAGTACGGCCCCGGCCAGCTGGACATGATCGTCGCCCAGGGCCCCGAGGCCGCGAACTCCGCCAAGTACGCCCGCGAATCCGGACGCGACGACGTCCTCTTCGTGGTCGGCGACTACCCGGTCGAGGTGCGGCAGGGCATCGAGGCCGGCTACATCTTCGGCACCGTCAACCAGGATCCGCGGCCGCAGGGCGAGCGCTCGGTCGAGGCCGCCGTGCAGTGGGTCAAGGGCGAGAAGGACAAGGTCACCCAGCCCAACGAGTTCCTCGACCTGCCGATCGTCACCAAGGACAATGTGGCCGACTTCCCGCCGGCCTGGGGCGCGTAAGGATCACCCATGACGAGTACAGCCATCCGGACACCGCTGGTGTCGATGCGAGGGATCACCAAGGCCTTCTTCGGCAACGAGGTGCTGCACGGGGTCGATTTCGCGATCCATTCCGGCAGGGTGCACGGCCTGGTCGGCCACAACGGCGCCGGCAAGTCGACCCTGATGAAGACCCTCGCCGGGCTGTACTCCGACTACACCGGGGAGGTGGAGCTGGACGGCAGCCCCGTCCGGCTCCACTCCCCGGCGGAAAGCCTGGGGGCCGGCATCGCCGTGATCCACCAGGAGTTCGCGCTCGTCCCCGAGTTCACCGTCCCGGCCAATCTCGCCCTGGGACGGGAGTTGCACACCCCGCTGGGCGCGGTGCGCAAGCGCGAGATCCAGCGCGAGGCCGAGACCCTGCTCGCCGATCTGGGCTTCGACCTGCCGCTGGACGTCCCGGTCAGCCGGCTCTCGGTGGCGCACCAGCAGCTCACCGAGATCGCCAAGGCGCTCAGCCGTGAGGCCCGCGTCCTGGTGATGGACGAGCCCACCGCGCGGCTGGCGCCCGCCGAACGCCAGGCCCTCTTCGCCGTCACCCGCAAGCTCGCCGCGCGCGGGGTCGGCATCGTCTACATCTCGCACTTCCTGGACGAGGTGCTCGACATCTGCGACGAGATCACCGTGCTGCGCGACGGCACCGTGATCACCCACGCCCCGGCCGCCGACTTCACGGTGACCGCGCTCTCCCACGCGATCGTCGGCGAGGAGGCGCCGGAAGGCGTGCCTCCCGCGGCGCCGGCCGCCGGGCAGGTGGCGGGCGCGAAAGTCGTGGTCGCCCTGGAGGCCTTCGCCGCCATCGGACGCCCCGCCTCGTCCCTGCAGGTGCGGGCCGGGGAGATCGTCGGGCTCGCGGGGCTGGTCGGCTCCGGCCGCACCAGCCTGGTCGAGGCCGTCTGCGGCGCCCGTCCGCACCATGGGAAGCTGTCGATCGACGGCCGCGGAGTGAACTTCACCGACCCGGCCCAGGCCGCTGAGGCCGGCGTCGTCCTGGTGCCCGAGGATCGCAAGCACCGCGGGCTGGTGCTCACCAGCCCGGTGTTGGAGAACATCACGCTGACCGCGCTGGCGCGGCTGTTCAGCCGGCTGGGCTTCGTCCGTGCCGGGGAGCAGCGCCGGGCGGTCACCGAGGCGGTGACCCGGTTCAACATCCGCGGAGCCCAGGACGGACGGGCCCTCGCCCGCTCGCTTTCCGGCGGCAACCAGCAGAAGGTGCTGATCGCCCGGGTCGCCGAGGCCCGGCCGCGAGTGCTGATCCTGGATCAGCCCACCGCCGGCGTCGACATCGGCGCGAAAGCGGAGATCTACCGGCATATCCGCGCCCTGGCCGCCGAGGGGGTGGCCTGCATCGTCGTCTCCGACGAGCTCGAGGAACTGCTGACCCTGACCGACCGGATCGCGGTCGTCCGCGCCGGACGGGTGACCACGATCACCCCGGCCGCCGACCTCACCCCCGGCAGCCTGCTGGAATTGATGAGCGCCGCGACCCAGGAGGAGGCGACCGCATGAGCCCGATCGTCGGGGTGAAGTCCTACGGCTGGCAGTGGGCCACCGACCACGGCCTGAGCATGACGCAGGCTGCCGCCCGGATGGCCTCGCACGGGGTCGACTGGGCGCTGGCGCAGAACCTGATCGACCCGCTGCCCGGTTCGGCAGTGGCGCAGATTCCGCCCGGCGGCGCCTACGACGACGCCGGCTGGGTGGCCGCCCTGCAGGATCAGGGGATCCGGACCTTCCAGTCCACCGCGGTGACCTTCTCGCCGGACGAGTTCGGGGCGAGCGCGGACATGCGTCCGATCTCGGCGACCGGTGCGGAGTTCCGTCCGTTCACCTGGTACTACGGGATCTGCCCCTCCTCCCCGGAGTACCTGGAGCGCAAGGCCGAGCGGTTCGCCGAGGCGGTGGCCCGCACCCGTCCGGACGGGGTCTTCCTCTCCTTCCTGCGATTCCCGGCCTTCTGGGAACTGTGGATGCCGGAGACCCCACGCTCCGAGATCGACGAGTACTGCTTCTGCGATCGCTGCACCGGGCTGTTCGAGGAACGCACCGGCCTGCTGCTGCCGATGGGGGTCGTCGAGCGGGCGAGGGTGCTCACCCACGAGCTGCGTCCGCAGTGGACCGACTTCAAGTGCGCCCTGGTCGCCGAGATCGCCGGACGGCTGCGGCAGGCGGCGGAAGCCGTCCAGCCCGGGGTGGAGGTCATCCTGAACAGCTTCGGCCTCCGCAAGACCGACTACGACAACGCCGTCCACGAGGTGCTCTCGCAGCGCTTCGCCGAACTCGACGCGGTGATCGACCACTACGAGCTGATGTTCTACTTCCAGATCCAGAAGCGGGATCCGGTCAGCTGGATCCCGGCCCGCATCGCCGAGGCCAGGCAGCAGACCTCCCGGACCCTGCTGGCCTGTCTGCAGGGCGGCGCCGAGTATCTGGAGGACGTCTACCTGCCCGGCGGACGCAAACGCGAGATCACCGCCCAGGATTGGCGCGACGCCCTGTCGGCGGTGGCTGCCGCCGGCGCCGACGGCGTGCTGGTCTATTCCTGGCGCGACCTGCTGGCCGACCAGGCCGCCGGCGGCAGCCGCGTCCCCGACCTGCTCGCCTACAAGGCCGGCGAACTCGGCTGATCCGGCGGCTGTCAGTGCAGCGAGGCGTCCGGGTCGGTGAGTTCCCAGCGGTGGAAGCGGACGGTCAGGCCGGCGCGGGTGGGGGCGCACAGGTAGGGCCCGGCCTCCAGGGCAACCCCCGGGTCGAGCGGGAACAGCCGGACGAGCCGTAGCGGCTCACCGTCCACGCCGGCCCGGACGGTGACCGCGTCCCCGCTGCGGCTGGCGCGGACGGTCGCCCGGCGGCCGGCCCAGTGCGGCATGGGGGCCGACGACCAGTCCGACTTCTCATCGGTGACGACCGCGCCCAGGTTGGCCACCCCGTCGGCGAACTCGATGCCGGCCTTCGCCCATCGGGTGACCGAGGCCCGCAGGAAGAGCCCCGCCTGGTCGAACTGCTCGGTCATCGTGACGTCGAACTCGACCTCCACGGCGGTGCCGGACGGCAGCGGCATCAGCAGGGCGTGCTCGTTGTCGTGGACGAAGCCGTACGAGGTGATCCGCCAGGCGTCCGACCCCTCGGCCGCGGTGACCAGCAGGTCGTCGCCCTCCGTCCGCGCCTCGACGGGCGGTGTCGTCCACCGGCCCTCGTCCCAACCCATGCGTCGCGTCATGCCCGACACCCTAGTCATCCGCATGGTTGCGAGAGAGATCCCGGATCAAGTCCGGGATGACGGTGGTTTGGCTGGTTGCCCCGGGTGACGTGCCTGATCGCCCAACCACGGTGGTTGGCCGAGTGCCCCGGGTGCCAGGCCTGCTCGCCCCACCAGTGGCTTGGCTGGGTGCCTCGGGTGACGTGCCTGATCGCTTCACCACGTCATCCCGGGCTCCGACCCGGGATCTCCAAGCGACGACGCACAGACCGAGGATTACCGGGCGAACCAGGCGTCCAGGGT